>NZ_QTXH01000002.1:0-376626 GCF_003461545.1 Coprococcus sp. AF16-22 | reverse complement strand
TTTAAAAACTCATACTGTCTAATCTATAGGGTACATTTTATATCAAGGTCTTAACCATCGAAGTCTATGGGAACAAGTCTGTATAAAGCCTTTGCTACCTATATAATGCAAGGCAATTTTACACTGCTGCTCCCTGCCACTGTCTCGACAGTTGAGACAGTGAAGGTCGACTTATATCCTCATAACATGCCGGTGATTATCTCAGATGAGCCCATACACTCGACAAGGTTGAGTTGCCGGATTTCACCGTCTCGACCTGAAATATTGTCCCTATTTCTTTGCGCTTTCTTCCAACTCCAGCATATACCTATCAAAGTCGGACATGAATAATCTGTCCTGGATCACGCGGTATTTTTCAAATTCTGTCTCAGCATGAAGCTTTGCAATTTCCGCTGTCACCTTGCCTGCATCCTGTAAAATACCGTAATCAAACATTTCAATGAAGCTATTGAGCCTTTTTTCCCAATCCTGCATCGTAAGCGGAATGTGCCGTAATGTCATGTTTTCCGCAAAATCCAGGTATGCCGTAACCATACGATTCAGCTGCTTCATTTCATCCTGACTCAGATAATTCTTCGCAATCGTGACATCACTTTTCTTAATCTTTCCATCAGGAGCATCTGCCCAAGTAGTTAATCCCATATGCTCTCTTGTATGGTCAGCTCTTTCTACAATCAGTTCAGCTGCCGTATGACCATGAACTGCGTAATGCATTTTATTCTGAACTGTTGCGTAAAATCTCCTGGTAGTTGCAGAATTCTTATCGTAATCAATGGCTGTGGCATACAGGTCAGTTATTTTCTGATAAAACTTTCTTTCGCTTGCTCGAATTTCACGAATTCGTTCTAACTGCTCATCAAAATACTTTTCTGTCAGATATGTTCCGCGTTTGAGACGCTCGTCATCCATAACCCAGCCTTTGATGGTATAGTCCTTTGCAATTTGATTGACCCATTTACGGAACTGCACCGCACGCTCAGAATTTACCTTAAATCCTACTGCAATGATCATCTCTAAGGAATAATGATTTGTGCTGTAGCTTTTTCCGTCGGCGGCAGTTATTCGAATTTTTCGAATAACTGAATCCTCTTGTAACTCACTGTCCTCAAAGATTTTCTTAATATGATAATTTATAGTGTTAGTGCCGACATCGTACAATGTTGCCATCATCTTCTGTGTCAGCCATATATTCTCATCCTCATAGCGCATCTCAATACTGTCCTGCTGATCGCCAACTGAGGCAACATAGGT
Source organism: Coprococcus sp. AF16-22 (assembly GCF_003461545.1). NCBI lineage: Bacteria > Bacillati > Bacillota > Clostridia > Lachnospirales > Lachnospiraceae > Coprococcus > Coprococcus sp. AF16-22. The sequence continues at coordinate 375,375 of NZ_QTXH01000002.1, read as the reverse complement.
CAAGTATTCTGCCGCGCTGGAACGGATGGTTATTTCATCTTTTTTCTTTGCCAAATAGAATGCCTCCCTTCTTCAAATCACTAGATTCAACACTTTTTCTTATAACTACATAGGTCATGCAAATGGCTTCGAAGGCCACAAACACATCATAATCATCGTCGTTTTAATGAATATTACTGATCAGACTAAAGATTTACAAGGCCACCCTAAATATTTGCCAACTGTTGCAACCATGCCTAACCACACTGATAGTCCAGTATCTGGAATAATCTATTGTGTAAGAGCTGCAACAATGGCTGCAACTCACTTGTCATAATGAAATTTCTCCTTTACTCAATAACTCCATCGGTGTCAAAGATATGGTCAAGTTCATCCGTATTTATTGCATGAATAACTTTATCGCGGATGGCCGTCTTAGACATATCTAATCTCTTGAACTTTGGGTTTCCAGCAGCATCTTTGCTCATACGAATAAGCTGAATTTTTCCCACCCCCGGATTCTGCTTTGCATACTCTGCAAATCCCTTTGCTTTTCCAAGATTATCCTTGAAATCAGGATTGTGTGGTTCAAGAATATCAACAACATAACCTTGTACACTGTCTTTTCTTACTACTATAAAATCTGGATAAGTCGGCTTTATTTCACCATTAATTTCATAAGGGATACAAAGCCCCCACGATCCTCTAGAAGGATTACGAATCCAGCATACAAAATCCCCTCGTTTTTCTTCCTCTTCAATAACCCCGGCTTCCCATGTATTCAACTTCATAGTTGCAACACCGGTTATATCACTGACGAAGAGATGATCCCTGTATTCTTTTCCTCCCAATTCATGTGGTACCTGAATTGTCTCCGGCAAACGGAAATTGTGCTTACTCACTGGATCGCCATCAGAAACAATGCTGTCATACTCTTTACGGATTTTCTCTGAGTCTATAGTTGCAATATATCTACGATAATCGTCATTCAGTCCATGAAAGCGTGCCTCCGCATAGGAATGCAATCGATTCATACACTCTTCATCTGCTATGAAAAGGATAACATCGACTTTAAATGATGTCAGATCAGGCAAATCCATGTACTTGTTTCCATAGGCCATACCGATACCTTCTCGCCCCAGCTTAACGTCGGCAATCTGGAATTGCCGTTCAATATCAGTATCTGTCGTTGTGAACAAATCATGCACTGAATAATTATCCACGGTTTCTCCAAAAGCATCGAAAATCTGAGTTGCCAACTTGAACTGCTTGACCTGCTGAACAAGATCATCATATTTTCCATCTGCCTTGAGGCCTTCCACATAGCTGTGGATCATCTCAACAATCTCATCCTGAACCTCCCGGATCGCCTCACGATGCAATCTGGACATTGTAAGAAGGTGGGCCATCCTGTACAAAGATTTCAGGTAGTTATTGATCCGAAGTGCTCTAACATTATAAGAAAGCAGACCAGCATCATTAATAAATTTCATAACTTCTTCACGGTCAAACAGATCTTCCTCTTCAGGCGTTTCTGCCTGTTTTGCCTGATAACTTTCCACAGTGCCAGTTTCGGATGACGTTTCCAAACCAGAAGACTGTGGTGTGACTGGTGCAGACTGAACAGAAGCTTTTGTATTTGTGCTCGACTGAGTCTGGCTCTGTTCCGCCGTTTCTGCTTGCTGCGCTTGTCTATCAGTGGCTTGAGGCATTTGTATCGGAATCATATCGCTAGCTGACTCTATTGGTCCAGCCGACTGCTGTTTGTCTGCGCTCTGCCCAGAGAACACCTCAAATAGAGTCAGCTGTCCCGGCATCTGCTGCTCTTCCTTTTTCTTCTTTGGTCTAACAGTCAGCGTTTCAAATTTCTTTCCGGACAAAGACTCACCATAAATATCGGTCGGAATGTCTCCACCTTCTGTGCTCTGCAAGGCTTCCACAACGTCTTTGACAGTATTCTCATTGAAGTACGGCAAATAGAGATGCACGTCGTTCAAAACATCATCCACCTGAATATGCATCTGCATCGGGGTTCTTACCATTCGGCCGAGAAGCTGCGCAATGTATGTAGCATCATTAGCGTGTTTAAAGGACATCATGGTCTCTGCTCGCGGGCAATCCCATCCAGTAGAAAGATTCTCTTTGAAGAATACCACGCGGATATTTCTATCCTCAGCAATATTGGATGGTTCCTCATAACACACATCGAGTCCATTAGCAGTTAATGTGGCCGTCGTGCCACCGAAGGTATGAACTACCTGTCCACTTTCCAGCTTAAAGCCGGTACGTTCCTCGATCTTTGCAATACAGTCGTCCAGATTGGTATCCGTCAAAGCATCACCGGTTCCATTTAAAACCTGAATGATTAAGATTGGATTCACATAGGCGTAATGCTGTTCAAAGCAATACTGCGTCCAATGCTCCCACTTTTCTTTCCAATCATCTGCAGCGGCTTGCAAAATGGCCATATCATTATTGACTGTGCCTTCCTCCGGATAGGTGATAATGATTCTATCCTTCAAAAGCCCAGAAGCTCGCACCTCATCCGCCGTCACGATAGACTTGTGAATTGTAGAGGATGTGCCTTCGACCAGTGTATTGAACCTCTGTGTAGTAGCAGACATGCCTATGACAACAGGCATGGGCGGAATTCCGTCCTCATCACTACCCTTAATGAACTTCTGCATGATCGTGGTGGCCTTACTGGCCTCACGTCCCTGCATACCTCTGTGCGCTTCATCGATAATAAAGTACAGCCTGTCGCTCTTCTCCCGAACAGTATTTGCAATCGTCTGCCAAATTGTATAAGTCCTGCCATCTCCATTTTTCGTTAGCTTCGATGTAACAGAGAGCTTTTGCGTATTTAAGAAATAAATATGTCCGTCATCGAAGTTCTCTTTGTCAAAAGAGTCCTCTGCCACCGTTACACACTGTGAAAGACGGATTTTATCAGCCTTAGAATCTATCTTCATCTTAGACTGCTCATTCAACTGTGGAGAGTCTGAAAGCCAAACGATGATTGCATCCGGCTGCTCCATATATTGTTCATCACCGAAAAGAATAGACTCAATCATCGCAGACATGATGATGGTCTTTCCAGCTCCGGTCGGTGCAGTGAAAGAAACCACCTGTGGCGCATGTGTTCTATGATAGCTGCCCATTGCCTCCGCCATCTTCATGCGGATATCAACAAGCGCTCTTTTCTGAAATGGGAATAATTCTACTTTCATGCTTACCTCCCCGTATTGATTCTGAAATTATCCAGATAGTCCCTATAAAGTTGATAGCAGTTTTTGCCATCATAAGTACGGATCATCGACCGGTATGCTGTTTCTGAATCCGTCACAATGAAAACTGTCTGGATTTCCGGATGCTGACTTAACTCCGCATCGAACTCGGAATAATATATTTCATCTACCAAAACACCCATCTTGTTCTGTGGCAAAATTAGCATGTTCGGAAGATCATCGTTTTCAAGAGCCGGACACTTGCCAACAGCTCCGCCCTTCATCCAGAGCACCGGAAGGAGCTCTCTGAACTGTCTGCCAAGAGCTACGGAAGTCTTGTCGAGGAAGCTCAATTTGAAGAAGGCTGCGTTTGCCTTAAATCCATCAGCCATTTTTATCTCACAAAGTTCTGGATACATCTGCCTTTTACCTTTACGATAAACAGTTGCCTTTGTCGGCTTCCCTGTGGTTTTCGATACAACAGCTATGGATTCATCTACTTCATAGCAGTCACTCTCAAATCCATAGTAACCCTCTAAAGGTTTTCCCTCGATATCTCGGCCTGTCATGCTGGCCACAGTACGAGGCCATGTCACATGCCGAGCAATTCCAAGGGAATCCCACTGGGGATCACCGGGCTTCAGTCCCTTCTGTGTCAGCTCTTTTGCCTCATCTACTGAGACTTCGTTGTTTGTGACTAAAATGCATCTTCTATTTCCATCATCAACCGCATTAAGCAAATTGACAGCATGAAGCGTCGTTCCAGATCCCGCGAAAAAGTCAACAACAAGAGCGTTCGGTTTATTTGCCAAGAAGAAACGAATAGTATCATGAACTGCATATATCGACTTTGGGAATGTGAATCTACTTGTTCCAAAGAACGATTTAAGAAGGTTTGTCCCGCCAGTACTTGCATCGTGTGACCCAATCCGCCACTGTGTTCCCGTAACAAGAGAGCGCACTTCGGTATCTGAAATAATAGAGCCATCTTCGCGATATCCTGTAATCTCATAAACCCCTGACGTTACTTTAGCAATTTCACCTTTTTTTAGATAATAGACCGGAATGCTGTTATCCTTCTTCTTTCCGAGCATTACAAAACCTTGCTTAATTAGCTCACGCAAATTAGTATTTGCAATCTGCCAGTTTCCTTCTTCTCCGTCTCTGCGAAGAGGCCATACTGCAAAGGTTCCTTCTGGCGCTACAACCTCCTCACGGTTCGTTCCATAATAAGGTTCTCCGACGGAATGAATCTTCTTCCCGTCATTAAAAACAAAAATGGGATAGAACTGATTTACGCTATCTTTTCGCAAATAATTTGATCCAGATCTTATCAGCATAGACCAGCGAAGGTGTGTAACCCTTGTATCGTTTTCATTGACATTTACACGCCACTCATCGCTTAGAGGCAGTCTATTAACCTTTGAACTTCCAAACTGAATAACAAAAATGTATTCATCGACACGTGCAAAGCCATTATCTCGTGCCACACCTCTCGAATTTGTAAGAGTTGATATCATCTGAATACGTGCATCAGGGAACATTTCTTCGAGCAAGCACCCAAGATGCAAATACTCCTTCTCATCAATAGTGACGAGTAATACAGAGTCTTGTGGATTCAACAGTTTCTTTGCGAGCTTCAGACGCTTCTCCATCATGGAGAGCCATTTGCTATGGCGATAAGCGTCAGAACTATCCACATAATCGTTATTATATTTCCAGTCCTTTGCGCCGGTATTGTATGGCGGATCAATATATATGCAGTCCACCTTTTCTGCGTAGAGATACTCCAAAAGCTGTAGGGCATGGTAATTGTCTGCCTCAATCAGCGTATGCCAAAGGCCACTGTCTGGAGCATTCTCCACACTATCCAGTGGCTTAAGTGTCGGATAAATTGCTTCTCCAAACTCAGCCACTGTCACTAATTCATCCAACTTAAATGCTTTATGCTCATGTGTTTCCCTGCGGTCGCACTGAACCTCATCACCATTAATATTCAGAACAGTATAAATATCGCTGACATAACCAGTTTTCAAAGCAACCTTGGCACCGATACGAATCGGCACATCATAAAGCGGCGTGCATTCTGGCAGATGCTCTTCAAATACCAATCCGAACTTCTTCTGCTTCAGTAATTTATTTGTCTCCTGCAGAAGTCTCTCCTTAAGCGCGGGATCGTCAATCTGCTGGATCAGGTCTTGTAATAAAGCCATAAAGCCACCTCATTCTTCCGTTATTGTTTTTTCCTTAATATAACAATCAATGCCATGTTCCCGGCAGAATGAAACCACTTCTGCCGCACACTTATTGTAAAAATGCTTATGTTCTTTGTAGGAATTTGCCGCCTTACTGTAGTTCGTTCTTCCGAAAATGATCCGATCTGTAAAAGATACTGCCTCAAGCAGTTCATGCAGATCCTGCTCAATCATATTCGGTGTCGGATACGGTTCTATGCTTACCCATGTTTTACAACCAGTCTCATGAAGTACCTTCAATGCTGCCAGTCTGTCTGAACAAGGAGCTGCCCCAGGTTCCATCTGTTTCCGATAGGCTTCGTCCAGAGTGATCAACGTAATCCCGTATTCGTTTCCTGTAGAAAGTTCTGCCAATTCAATAGGTAGCAATCCCTTCGTCAGTGTAATGCATTTGATTCCGGCTTCGTTTAGCTTTCGGATAGCCGCAATGCTCATCCTAGACACCTCTGGATATCCTTCCATGAACGGATCTGTAGTAAAACAAAGCTGCACAGATTGAATCTTGTCTCTGAGCCTCGGTATCTCTTTATCCAGCAATTCCAGCGTATTTGATACAAGCACCGGCTCAAGCCAACTCTCGTAATTCTTAATTTGCCCGAATCGTTTCTTCATCAAGAATGCGTAACATGGATATTTGCACCCATGTGCACACCCCTGCACGTGATTCATTGTATAGTCACCATACTCCACCCCCGTTTGATAAAGCATGGATTTTCGTTTTATTGTCTTCAAGTTGCTTTCATCCTCCGCCTACTTGTTCTTTAATATATAGTCTGCCATCCGCAGCGCAAGTCCTTGCGCTTTTGAGCTCTCGCTCGCAATGGCAAAACAGAATAGGAACATCGGCGACCTCCGACTATTCCTGAAAATCCGTGCATGCTTTGACACACATGGAAAAATCGTCCTAAGCCGGGAGAGAATGTAATCCTTTATGTGTTCCGGATTTGCATCCTTTACCATTCGCTCTTCGTCGCTCTGCCCGGGCTCTGGAAATAAATCAAAAAGCGTCATCTGGGGATCTTTCTTATAGAATTCCTCTCGCCATCCGGTATCTCCAAGCAATCGATCTATGCACTCCTCCCATTTATCGTACTTTCCGTTTTTCGGTAACATACGTTCAAGTACAGAGAATGGAAATAGATACCATACATCTATTGATTTCGTCTTTGCTACATTTTCAAGTGTAGCCCAATTTACTTGTGTCGCGTATGGATCTAAGAACAGCAATCCTCTGTTATATCTCCAATCTACGCTACTAATAATCTCAGCAAGCTTATCGTTCGCATCGCCACAGTAAATCGTAACAATTTGCCTCATCTGCGGGAATTCGGTGTTTATCATATCCTGAAGTTCTCCTGCTTTTTGAGGATCGGCTTCTATGAAATAGTAGTGATCAAACTTTTTCTCTGACGCCAGTGCACGCTTAGCAGAACCCACAAGATACTGCCCACCATCGCTGGTCTCTATCTCACCAGTTCCAGCAAAGGCGTCTATGTAAATCTTCTTAAATTTCTGGTTTTGCAGTGCAATCAAGTATGAATCCAGATAACTGGTAAAGATGTTTAGCTTTTCTTCAGTCCAATTGCCGCCAAATTTCTGTAACGTCGCCATAAATTCCAATCACCCCCATCCATTTGAAACTCAATTTCACAAAGAAAAAGAGATTACTGTTTCCTTTTTTTTCGTAGCAGGATTTACAATCTGTTCAACCTTTGCGTCAAAAAACCAAGTAAGATCGCTCTTTACCTCATTACGGAATCCTTCTGATGGGAAAATCGGGTGGTTATTCAGTAGTTCCCATATTTCATCCAGAGGTACCTGTTTTCGGCCTCTAAAATTGCGTTGCAGATATTTTGCTATATCAATAACATGCAGACAGCTTTCATCTTCCTCTTCAACAATCTCACCGAAAAAGTCAAACGACAACTGTCTATTCTCGGGTGAATGCTTAGTAGAGGACTGTGCACCAAATACTTTCCATGCACTCTTCTTATAAAGTTTGAACCCCTCTTTGTTGCTTGTGCAATGAATCAAATTGTATACAAGTGAGTTCTGTGTATTGTAGAAAGGAAATGCCGATACGTAATATCTGCGAGTTCCTTTTAGCGAATTTATAATTTCTTCCACTCTGGTCTCATATGCTGTCTTATCGCTTCCATATGGCACCAGTTTTTCAAAATCCTCCAAATATGTATTCTCATACTTTGCTTTTGTCGTCTTTTTCTTGGCACTTGTGATTGCTCGCACTGGATCTGAAACCATGTGATTAATCATAACTTCACCCCAGTTACGAAAAAAAGGCAAAAGTACTTTCCAGTCAATAGTCGCATCATACGGATCGTAGAGCAGAAAATAATGTAGGTGTCCGGTTCCATATAATTGTGGCCCGATAGTTCGGAGTAGCTCGTGTGCATCACTGCAGGATGTTACAATCTTAAAATTGCATTCATCCTGCGGAAGATGCTTTTCCAACTCAGCTACTCGTGCTTTATCTTTATCATTCAAGTAAATGTGTATATTTTTCTGCGTATAAGTCCTTGCCACTTCTCTAAGTGCTTCTGAAACGCGTACTGCTGTACCTTTCACTAATTGTCCGGTATCATCGGTATATACACCGCTATTGCACATACAGTCTATAAAAATCAATCCATTGCAAGACTCAGTCAGCAGTAACTTCTGGGCCCACGATTTTATATATTCCTCAATTAACTCAAATTTCTTAATAGTATGAGGACTTGCCTTACTGATTACGCTCTTTTTTCTGCTAGACATCGTATCACTCCTCAAGTCGTTTCATTTTCTTCTGTGGGGATTAGTTCCATGATGTCGCCTATATCACAATTCAACGTTTTACACACTTTCATTAAAACTTCCATGCTTACTGTCTCTCCCTTCGAGAGCTTGGTTACCGAAGCCCAGCTAATCCCGGCAGCTGCCTGTAAGTCTTTCTTCTTCATGTCTTTATCAATCAATATTTTCCACAATTTTTTATAACTAACTTCCACGGTAGTCACCTCTCGATTTTCAAAAACGTGATTTTCGCCATTGTGCTTTTACAAGATAGCAGAAAAACCTAATAGAATCAAGAGTAATTCTTCATAAACACAAGAATTTTCTTTTGTTTCTATTGAAAGGCCAGTGGATTTGTATCCGTAAAGTGAATTTTTAAACGTGGATTTGTATTATACTGTTTCCGTATCATTAAATTTCGTGTTCAAGAAAGGGAGTCTGCTATCCGTGGGAACATTTAGCAACGAGATCGAGCAATTTATATATACTGTGTGCTACAGCCCTATGTGGGAGGCAGCTTATACATACATTGCAGAGCATCCTTATGCCCTGAATTTATCTTACTCCAGAATTCAGAATCCAGATTCCGCCATGCTTGAAGACATGATCCTCGAATATGCAAAGAATATCCGAATAGATGAAGACAGCCTTCTGTTTGATGTGGTCGTAAGTTGCACAATTAACCTGACTGAAGATACATACAAAGGCACAGCATCGCATGAAATAAGTCAATGGCTTGTTCTTTCCTGTGTTGCGGTCGTAACCGATAAACTCAAATCTGTTACTGTTATGAATATCTCTGGGTACACCTCTGATCAACCTCACAAAACGGATGGTCATATCTTCTCAAAAAATATAGTTCCGCTCTTACGCAAAAGGATCTGGAGGATGAAGCTACAACTTTTCTTCAGCAATATTTCCCTGAAGCATTGGAAAAACCAATGGCTGTCCCTATTGCTGATATTGCAAAAGATATGGGACTTGAAATTATTCAAGGCAATCGGATCACGGATGATTTCAGTGTTTTTGGAGAAATATACTTTACTGCTGGAACGACAACCGTCTATGATCTTTTTAAGGTTTCAGCAACAACAATTGATGTAAAGCGTGGCACCATTTTGGTAGATGCCTACACCTTCTGGGAGCGGAATCTTGGATGCGTAAAAAATACAATCGCCCATGAAGTCTATCATTGGTATAAGCATCGTATGTATGCAGCTATAAAACACGTTCTCTATGGACAGAACTCCATCGCATGCCGCTGCCCTTCCAATATGGCATATCGTCAAAAGGATGAAGAGTGGTCTGATATCCAACGTATAGAGTGGCAGGCAAATAATATGGCTCCGCGCATTCTTATGCCGTATCATACTTTCCGAATGAAAGTAGATGAGCTTCTGCAGGCATACGATTATAAAAATAGTCCTATGAAACCAGCTATTCTTACTTCTGTTTCCGAAGATCTTCGCGAATTCTATGGTGTATCCCGTCAATCAGTATTAATCCGTATGATGGAAACCGGTTACAAAGACGCTGCTATCATCTACCAAAATAGTGAAAAGTCCCCATACCACGGGTACATAGACCAGCGTGATGCATTTTGTGCATATCGCAATAGTAGCGAATTCCGCAACCTTGTTGATTCTGGCCGCTTCCGGTACGTGAACGGATACTTCGTTATTAATGACGAACAGTACATCGAGCGTAACTCTGAGGGAAAAACAGCACTTACTGATTATGCATGGGCAAATCTAAATGAATGTACCCTGCAATTTACATGGCAATCCCTGCGAGCAGATAAGGCAGAAAAACACTTCTCATGCCAAGGGTGAGGTCCTGATTACGATTATGGCTTCCCTTGCGCAGCAGGAATCACAATCCCTCAGCCAGAATGTGAAGCTGGGACTCCAGTTTCGCTACCAGAATGGCCAGGTACAGGTAAATCACAATCTCTTCCTCGGTTACACCAAGGATGCATATGGGAATCTCATCATCGATCCGGAACAGGCATAGGTGGTAAAGCGCATCTACCGGGAATACCTGGAGGGCTACTCTATGGATCGGATTGCAAAAGGTCTGGAAGCAGACGGCATCCTCACCGGCGCTGGCAAAACAAAATGGTGGACCAGCACCATTAACAAAATCCTCCGAAACGAGAAATACATCGGCGATGCCCTGCTTCAGAAAACTTATACCACCGACTTCCTGAACAAGACCAGAGTCAAGAACAACGGCATTGTTCCGCAATACTATGTGGAGGGCAACCACGAAGCAATTATTCCGAAGGACATTTTCTTGCGGGTGCAGGAAGAGCTGGTACGCAGGCGAGTGGTCAAGACAAGCGCCAATGGCAAAAAGCGCTCCTACAGCTGCAACCACTGCTTTGCACAGATTGTCATTTGCGGCGAATGTGGCGAAATGTTCCGCAGAATTCACTGGAACAATCGCGGATGCAAATCTATCGTCTGGCGCTGCATCAGTAGACTGGAACCTACCGGACAGGAATGCCACGCAAGAACCGTCAATGAGCCGGTATTGGAGAATGTGGTAGTTCAGTCTATCAACACGCTCCTTGGTGATAAATCGACCTATTAGGCGCAGCTACAACAGAACATTGCTAAAGTCATCAGAGAAACTCAAAAGAGCACCGCTGATGGCATTGACGAGCAGCTGATGGAACTTCAAAAAGAGCTTCTCAAAAAAACTAACAACAAAGGAGCCTACGATGAAATTGCTGACCAGATTTTCAAACTTCGAGAGCTGCGTGAAAAATGCACCGTTGACACCGCTACCAGAGACGCGCAGATTGCAAGAATTAATGACCTGCAGGATTACATTAAGAAGCAGCGTACCAACCTTGAATCCTTCGATGCAACCTTGGTAAAACGCTGGCTCAAGTAAATTACCGTCTGGGAAGACCACTTCACGGTGGAGCTCAAGTCCGGACTAAAAATTGACATAGAAGGATAATGTCCCTTAGACTCAAAAAGGCTCCTCACCACTGGAATACATCCGGTGATGGGGAGTCTTTATCATTTTAATCCTTATCCCAACGATTAGCATCTGTCCAACGGAAGTTTGGGTCTTTATTTCTTCGTGGGTCATTTTCCCATTCTTCAGCTACACGTTTACTTATTTCTTTATTAAGACGATTCATTTTAGGAGTTTTTTCACCGGTTCCACCATTGAATCCGTTCTTAATCCAATCCTGTCTTTCTTCTTCATAAGCCTCTGATAACTCCTCATGAGAAGCTCCTTCAACCCATTTTTCAAATTCACTTTTAAATAAATTCCCGAAAAAGCCCATATTTATCCTCCATTCTATGCAGCTTCAGCAAATATACGTCTCTGTACCTTAAGATAAGATTGCAGATTCTTGATAACATCTTTTTCTTCTTCTAAGTTGTCTGAGGCTATTTCTATTTCATTATCACTTGCCAGCTTCAGGGTATATTCATAAATTCGTCCTACTAAAACATCAAGTTCTTCTGATGTAAGCTGGATACTGATTTTTGAATAATTTTTGTCAGCTTTCAACGCTTCCAAAGAGCTCATTAGATTATTAATCTTATCAATATCCATCTCCCCCTTGCGAATTGCATCAATATAGCTTTTCAGGCTAGCTCTGAATTCTGTTACAACCTTTGGTTCATGGTTTTTTACTTTATTGCAAACCCAAGCACCAGCGCCAACAGCTACTGCACTCGCCACAACAATTATTGCTCCTTTTTTATGCTGTTTTACAAACTGTAATGCTTTAGCACCAACACCCTGAACCTGCTCTGCTGCTGGTAGGTCAATTGGCTTAAGGTGCTTTACTATTTGTCCCTTATTAGGACCAGTTGCCCACCTTACCACACTACCGATTCTTCAATATATTCCTGTTGCTATATCATCAGGAATGAAATATGCATCTTGCGCTATTGCCATAAAATACCTCCTTTGGTTTTCTATAATAGGCCTTGTAAATTTCGCGAATCAAATCATATCCATTAAGCTTTTCGATGAAGATATTATTATCTCTGTCTTGTGTGCATTTATTATTCTATTAAAATACTTAACAGTATCTGTATCTGCAAATCTATGGTCAACAACATTAATTCCTTCATCTCCATTAGCGACAAAAACTAGATATTTAGGAGATATCGGAAATATAAGACCACTTCCATTATTTCTTTCGACAACAGTAGATTTATGCTCAAACGCTGGATTATCAGACGTAATAAATTGTCCTGCATTATCGTAGGTTTCAAAAAGAATCATCTGACAACCACTTAAAGCAAGTTGTACAGCATTATGATAAAAGCCACCTTTGTTCTTAAAAAACATTTTATATAATTCAGAATACCATATTCCGGTCATTAACTCATCTACATACTCTTTTCCTTCGCTTTTCCCTACATCTAGTGTTTCTGCTTCCTCAGCTTTACACATTGACTCAAAAACAGGATACAATAATTTCTCTTTAATTTTTGTATAAACACCCATAGCGTCAAATTTTGGATTTCTACAAAGCATAATGAAAAACGACGCCAGCATATTCCTTGCGATGTCTTCAGATATGATTCTTTCACTTCTTTCAAGTCCAATTGGGTGACCATTATGAACACCACTTACGAATGAATTCATGATATTTTCCCAGTTTTTTTCTAAGTAATCATCAAATGAATCTTCTAAAATATAACAGTTAAGTGCATCTATTTGACTCAATATAGCAGCTTTCTTTGCTACATTTCCATCGTAATAATAAAAGTCCCAATCATGTATTTCGAAGAAATGCTTATTTATGCTCTTTTTTGTTTTGATGATGCTATATCCTAATTTCCCATAAACAGGCTGTTTAAATCCCGTCTTAAGCAAATCATAAATCAAATCAACATATTGCGATTTCACCTTTGCACATGAATTGCAAATAAATGAATACTTAAAATTTATGGTATATAAATGAGGCTTCCAAAGAACGGAATTTCTGTTTGCGCCATCCCCAATACTTCCATCCTTTATTACATAAATTCCATTGAATTTTTTATCGGGCTCTTTAATGGTTTCAACTTGTGTTTCCCATGCCTTCATATAAACACGTGGAACAAAGTGTTGCTTTTTGGTCGGCATTCTAACCTCCTCCTTCCCAACATCCATTCCACTGTCCGAAAATGCTATTAGTATCGAGTTGCCAGATTGGTTGTCAACCCTTTCCGTTTTTCAAAAATCAGCCCAAAATCCCTGACATCTAATCCACTCACTCAATTTGCGTTATCTAATCCGAGGTCACAACCTGACACACATTTTCGCAGTAGATATGTTTCCATATAAAATAACCGAGCCTTTTCAGGAGTTAGGCTTCTATTCCTAACTTCCGAAAAAGCCCTGAAATACGCCGCTTTTCAGCCTTTATTTATCTTTTCTTGACAGCAAACAGACCGTCTCCACATGCCCACTATGACAAAACTGATCCACGACCGCCACCTTCTTCGCCTCATACCCCTTCTCCTGAAGTATCTTCACATCTCTCGCCAGGGTTGCCGGGTCACAGCTCACATAAACGATACGCTCCGGTGCCATGTGGACCAGAGTATCCAGAAGAACCTGATCACAGCCCTTTCGTGGTGGGTCAACGACCACGACATCCGCGTGTGAGCCATCGCCGCCCTTCTTATATATATCGGGAACGACTTCCTCTGCCTTGCCGACGAAGAACTCGGCATTTGTGATCCCGTTGATCTCGGAGTTGTGTCTTGCCTCATCTATAGCCTGTGGAACTATCTCCCCTCCGTATACCTTCTTTGCCTTCTGTGCGAGGAACAATGATATGGTTCCTATTCCGCAGTACATGTCCCTCACGGTCTCGTCGCCTGACAGGTCCGCATACTCCAAAGCCTTGTTGTACAGGACATTTGTCTGGACAGGATTTACCTGATAGAAAGACAATGGAGATATCTGGTATTTGATGTCGCCGATATAGTCCGTGATGTATGACTGTCCCCAGAGGGTTATGCACTTATCACCGAGTATACGGTTCGTATTCTCCATGTTGACGTTCAGGCAAATGGATGTCATGCCGTCTATCTTAACCAGTTCATCTATCAAAATCTCACTGTGCGGAAGCTTGTTGCCATTTGTCACCAGACATACCATGATCTCTTTGGTGGTAAATCCAACTCTGATAAGGATATGTCTGACCAGACCTCTTCCAGTCTCCTCATCGTAGATCGATATGTGATTGTCCTCAATGAAGCTTCTGACGATAGCAACTATCTGGTCATTCACTGGCGCACCGATGGCACAGCTCTCTGTGTCTATGATGTCGTGGCTTCTTCCTGCGTAGAATCCGATGACCACATTGCCGTTCTTGTCTCTTCCGACCGGAAACTGTGCCTTATTCCTGTAGTGGAATGGATCATCCATGCCGTAGGCTGGCTTTTCCATAATGGCTTCCACGTTCTCCATCTTGCCGATCCTCTGCAGACAGTTCTTCACCTTGTTCCACTTGTATTCGAGCTGCTGCTCATAGGAAACCTGCTGCATGGTGCATCCGCCGCACCTCTTCGCTTTGTCGCACACCGGCTCCACACGGTATGGAGATGGTGTGATGAGCTTCATCAGTCTTCCATAGGCTATGTTCTTCTTCACCTTGACGATCTTCACCTCCGCCAGATCGCCCACCACGGCATCCTTGACAAATACAGTCATGCCCTGAACATGTCCAATGCCCTCTCCATCATTGCCCATGTCCTCGATGAGTACCTGGTAGTTCTCATTTTTGACAAGTGTGACCTTATCAACATTCGCCATATTCCGGATCGATGTTTTTACGCACGAGCCAACATTCGATTCATCTGTTCCAGATGTTCTAACAACTGAACTGGCATTATTCACTGCCTCCCCGGTATTTTTTCTCTGCTCACCATTTACTCGTCTATTGTTCTTAGGTCTCCTATTGTTCCTAATATCTGACATATACTATCTCTCTTCCTATTGCCGTTATTAATTATCCGACGTCTTCCTTATATTAGACTGCAATGCTCTGTTGAAGCCCAGCCAGCCATTGTTGTCCTTTGCCGCATCCAGCTCCTGGATAAATGTCTGGATCTTGGCGTCTGTGTTGTCCGCCATGGACAGTGCCAGAGCCTCGATGAGTGCCGGCTTCTTTGGTGAGCCGTACTCAAGCTCCCCGTGGTGAGCCAGTATGCAGTGCTCCAGCTCATTTGCCGCCTTTGCAGGGAAATTGTCTATGGTATTGATCTTATCGCGGATCATCATCGTTCCCATGACTATGTGTCCCAGAAGCTGACCTGCGTCTGTGTAGTCGTTCTCAGGGAACTTGGAGATCTCGTAGACCTTGCCAATGTCGTGGAGAAGTGCCGCTGTGATCAGCAGATCTCTGTTGAGCACCGGATAATATGTAGTGTAGTAGTCGCACATCTTGGCAACTGCCAGTGAGTGCTCCAAGAGGCCTCCTATGTATCCATGGTGTATAGATTTTGCCGCTGAATGATTCTTGAATTCCTTGACAAATGCAGGATCCTCGGCGAAGAATTTCTTCAGAAGCACCTTGTAATAATCCTTGTCGAGTGATTCCACGAGAGCCATAAGATCCTTGTACATCTGCTCTATATCTTTCTTGGTACACGGCATATAATCAGCCTCTGAGTATTCTCCCTCATCTGCAATACGAATCTTCTTGATATTGAGCTGAAGCTCATTGTTAAATGATGTGACCTGACCATCCACCTTGATAAAGTTCTTTGACTCAAAGTGCCCTATCGCATTGCTCAGCTCCCAGACCTTTCCGGCTATACTTCCTGTCTTATCCACAAGCTCCAGGTTGTAATATGTCTTTCCTGATTTTGTAGTTCCTGTCTGCTTGTTCTTGCAGAGATAGACATTCGATATCATGTCGCCTTCGTTGAAATCTGTTATAAATACCATTTTTCTTTTCCTCTTTCTATGTTTAATTATTATTGTATGCTTTAATTTTAATCATATATAAGAATACAATAGGCGGTTATGAAAATCCAGTATTTACTGAACATTTCCACAACCGCCTATATTACTATATTCCCCCACATCACATCTTATCATACTCATGAAGCTTATCTGAAGCAGCCTTCCCATTCTTCCGTGATTCTTCCCTGTCAAGCTTTCTCACTCCAAACAGCCCCTTGATGACAAATGCTATTCCCACGCAAAGTGTTCCAAGGATCAGTGTGAGCTCAAGTCCTGACATATATCTCAGTGAAACATTCAGTGAGATTATGATGCATACAAAGAATGCTATACAAAGTCCTGTGAACACAAGTCCTGTTCCCATGTTCGGCTTAACCAGAAGTGCGATAAATGCGATGACCAGCAGGACAATAAAGATTCCTCCAATATTCACACCACCACCTATACGAAACAGTGAACTTAAAAGTCCCCAGTCGGACACGACGACATTCTTAAGAAACATCACACCGCCTGCTATCATCAATACTATCCCCAACAAAAACTGCAATAACTCTTTCATCCGCTTTTTCTCCTCTTCCTTTTGTAATACGTAACTCTCTTTGTCTTAAGTCATATATCGCTTTATTTTTCCCAGATCAAACTGTATTTTATAATATCAGCTTTGTGTTCCTCCCGCAACCACAGCCGCTGAATTAATCAGGGAAAATGTGCCTATTTCTACACCTGCAATATGTTGACGCTCTATAATTATAAGGGGTATAATCAATTATGTATGTGTAGAATTAGAGACTTTATGTATATTTAATTATGCTTTTCATGCACTTATCATGTTTAGTACCTATCCGATTCAAAATCTACATATTATATACATAAAATATAGAACACGACATTAAAAACAAATAAGGAACACAGAAAATGAATCTAAGAACATTAAGAGTTATAGAATACAACAAAATAGTTGAGATGCTGACAACATTTGCCTCATCACCCATGGCGAAGAGGAAGTGTCAGCGCATAAAGCCCCGCAAGGATCTCGCCATGATCGAGGCTCTTCAGCAGGAGACAAGGGATGCCTTAAGGCGTCTGAACACCCAGGGCAATCTGTCATTTGCAGGACTTAAAGATATCGGGGCATCTCTAAAGAGACTTGAGGTCGAGGGTATCCTCACCACCGCTGAGCTGCTTGATGTGGCCAGCATGCTTGACCTGGCAGCCACCGCCAAGAGATACGGCGAGAACGAGGGCACCAGCATGACCGATACGAGAAGGCGCAGTCAGGAGCAGATCGAGGAAGAGAAAGCTTCCAACAAGATGCTGGGATTGAGCATGAACCCGGATGGCACCACGTGCCCGGACAGCCTGCGCACGAGATTTCTGGAGCTCATGCCACTGGAGCATCTCTCCAGGGAAATCCACAGATGCATAATTTCTGAAAACGAATTCGCCGATGACGCTTCATCAGGTCTCAAGGCAGTGAGAAGGAACAAGCGCCTGACAAATGAAAAGCTGCACAACCAGCTTGCAAAGCTTGTCAGCGATACCAGCAAGCAGACCATGTTCCAGGATAACCTGGTAACCATGAGAAATGGCAGATACTGTATACCGGTCAAAGCCGAGTACAAGAACCATTTTCCCGGTATGATACACGACCAGTCGTCGACCGGTGCCACAGTGTTCATCGAACCTATGGCCATCGTGAACCTGAACAACGAGCTGAAGGAGCTGGACAATCAGGAGCTTGCCGAGATCGAGAAGATACTAGAATCACTCTCCGCCCAGACAGCGGCTGAGATAGAATATATCAAATACGACTTCGACACTCTGGCAGAACTGGACTTTATATTCGCAAGGGCATCATTTGCAAGAAGCTACAAGGGAACCGAACCGATATTCAACACCGATGGGATTGTCGATATAAAGCAGGGAAGACATCCGCTGCTGGAGAAGCACACCGTCGTACCTGTGGACATCAAACTGGGTGAGGACTACAACCTCCTCATCGTGACCGGTCCTAACACCGGTGGTAAGACGGTATCACTTAAGACTCTGGGACTCTTCTCACTCATGGGACAGTCCGGACTTCATATTCCGGCACTTGACGGTTCAAGACTGAATGTATTTGACGACGTATTTGCCGATATCGGAGATGAGCAGAGTATAGAACAGAATCTGTCCACATTCTCATCCCACATGAGCAACATCGTGTACATACTGGATCATGTCACCCCCGGCAGTCTGGTCCTCTTCGACGAGCTGGGCGGCGGTACGGACCCTATAGAGGGTGCAGCACTTGCCATCGCCATCCTGTCACATCTGAACGACATGGGTGTCAGATGTATGGCAACCACACACTACAGTGAGCTCAAGACATTTGCCATGAGCACACCGGGTGTCGAGAATGCAAGCTGCGAATTTGACGTGGCAACACTCCAGCCGACATATAAACTGATGATTGGTATTCCTGGAAAGTCAAATGCTTTCGCCATAGCGAAGAAGCTTGGAATCGACGATAGCATCATTGAGAGCGCCAAGGCCAATATCGACAGCGATACAGTTGACTTTGAGACCCTGATCGCGGATCTTGAGAGAAGCAAGAGGGAGATTGAACAGGACAAAGCCGACATTGCAAGACTCAAGGAGGATGCAAAGCAGCTTCAGGAACGTGCACAGATGAAGGATACAGAGCTCTCAGACAAGAAAGCCGAGATTCTGGCAAAGGCGCGCCAGGAGGCATCCGAGATCATAGAGGAGGCGAAGGCTGAGGCCGATGCCGCTATAAGAAAATACAACAAATGGACCACTAACCCGGCAAAAGCCGATGCCAAGGCGATGGAGGCCGAGAGACAGAAACTCCGCGCGAAGATCAACGACCTCGGCAGGATGAACGAGGAGAAGCGCAAGACTGTAAAGTCAGATCACAAGGCATCCGACTTCAAGGTTGGCGATACCGTACATGTTATCAGCATGGATTCCGAGGGAACCATCATGGCACTGGCTGACTCCAAGGGTAAGCTGAAGGTCCAGATGGGTATAATCAGCGCGGCTCTTCCACCTACTGATCTTCTGCTGGTTGAGCATGAAAAGAAGAAACCGCAGAAGGCCACAGTCACAGGTGGCAAGAGCATGAACAGGATGATGAATATCAAGCCTGAGATAAATGTACTCGGTATGACGGTCGACGAAGCCACATCACTTGTGGATAGATTCCTTGATGATGCCCTTATGGCTCATCTGCACAGAGTCACCATCATCCACGGAAAGGGCACCGGAGCCCTCCGAAAAGGAATACATCAATTTCTGAAATCACAGCCACATGTCAAGTCCTTCCGTCTCGGAGAATTCGGAGAGGGCGATGCGGGAGTCACCATAGTGGAACTTTAAAATAATGCTTCAACAATGAAATCGGTGTACGCCTTCGGATTTTTTACAAACTATATTATTATAAATTTACTGGGAGGTTTATATATATGAGCAAAAATAATATTCTCATCGTTGACGACGACGAGAACATCGCAGAGCTTATATCACTCTACCTCAACAAAGAGTGTTATGAGACCGAGATAGCCGCAAGCGGAACGGAAGCTCTACAGTTATTTGAGGAATATTCACCTGATCTGGTTCTCCTGGATGTCATGCTTCCGGGAATGGATGGCTACCAGGTGTGTACAGAGATAAGAAAGACATCGAACACGCCTATCATCATGCTCTCTGCCAAGGGTGAAGTATTCGACAAGGTGCTGGGGCTTAAGATCGGTGCAGATGATTATATCGTCAAGCCATTTGACTCAAATGAGCTGGTGGCAAGGGTCGGCGCCCTTCTCAGAAGGTCAGCCATGACTGAGAGTGCACAGAAGCAGCCACAGAGCGCAGCTTACGATGTCACAAGTGCGGACCATGTAGGTACATTTGTGGAGTATGACGGGCTGGTCGTAAATATCTCCAACTACACTGTAACCTTTGAGGGACACAATCTCGAGATGCCGCCAAAGGAGCTGGAGATCCTCTACTTCCTCGCCAGCAGACCAAATCAGGTATTTACCAGAGAGCAGCTTCTGGACAAGCTGTGGGGATACGAGTATGTGGGCGACACTAGAACCGTGGATGTACATATCAAGAGACTTCGTGAGAAGCTGAACAACAATCATAACTGGAGCATTGCCACTGTATGGGGCATAGGCTACAAGTTTGAATGGAGATCATAATGAAGAAAACAGCATTTGACAAGATCGTGGTCGGATTCGTAGTGCTGGTTGTAATCATATTTGCACTGCTCATGGTGTACAGTATATCAACAGCACAGAATTCTGTTCTCTCAGAGCGCAAATCCACCATGAAGAACGAAATCACAATGCTTGCCGACGGCGCCATGACTGATTACAGCAACGGAACCATTGACAGCAAGGAATTATACAAGGAGCTTCAACATGCGGCGGATACCCTGGACATGGGAATCTGGCTCACCGATGAACGCAGCAACATTATTTTCAGGTCGGGAAGCTCTTCAGGAAGCAGTGAATCCGGTGGGTCTTCCAAGGATTCAGATTCACACAGCAGCACAAATGACAACCTCAAGAATTATGTGGAACCGGATGAATTGTTTGCATCATTCTGCTTCGAGGATACATTTGGCGGCTATTTCTCGGAGGACACTCTGGTGATCGGCCAGCCTCTCTACTCGTGGAACAATTACATGGGAACTATCATCCTGACATCACCTATGACATTCAAGCAGGATATAAAGAGCAGGATGCTTTCAACGACATTTGTGCCATTCCTGATCCTCATGCTGATCGCCATGATCGCGCTTATGCTCATGTCAAACAGCCTGCTCAAGCCTATACGTGAGATCATCAAGACGTCCAAGTCATACGCCCAGGGTAACTTCAATGCCAGGGTAAATGTGACCGCGAAGAACGAATTCGGCGAACTTGCGAGATACATGGAGGAGATGGCAGATGAGCTGAGCCGTTCAAATGAGTACAGGAAGTCATTTATATCAAATATATCCCATGACTTCAGATCGCCACTCACATCCATCAAGGGTTACATAGAGGCCATGCTGGACGGCACTATTCCACTGGAAAAGCATGAGAAGTACCTCGGCATAGTGTTAAATGAGGCACAGAGACTGACCAAGCTGACACAGGGACTTCTGGAGCTGAACAACTTTGACTCATTTGACCTGCAGCTTGACAAGTCCAACTTCGATATCAGGGATATCATCACACCGACCATCAACACATTTGAGAAAAGGTGCAAGGACAGGGGAATTTTCCTGGACAGCGTATTCCTCACCGACAACACAGTGGTATACGCCGACAGAACCAAGATACAGCAGGTTATATACAATCTGGTTGACAACGCCATAAAGTTCACACCTGAGGGACGCCAGATCAGAGTTCAGGTGACCGAGAAGGACAACAAGATATATACAAGCGTCAAGGATGAAGGCGTGGGAATTCCAAAGGATGCCCAGAAGAAGGTATTTGAGAGATTCTACAAGACGGATCCGAGCCGTGGCAAGGACAAGACCGGAACCGGACTGGGACTGGCCATAACCAAGGAGATCATCAAGGCTCACGGCGAGCAGATCACCCTCACATCCGAGGAGGGCGAGGGAAGCGAATTTATCTTCTCTCTTCCTAAGGAGAAGGATATGCAGGTGCCTATCAAGCCTGTGCATGTCGAGCACACTGAACACCACTCCGATACAGACATATCATCGTCTGGCGTGAAGAGCAATGGCAAATTCAGGATCAAAGACTCATAACATATCGCAGAATATTAAAGCCGGGGTATTACCCCAGAGAATGTCTCTGTTGTAATACCCCGGCTCTATTTATTTCACTTTACATTTCCTACCATCTATCCACACATTTTTCACCTGTGAAACATCTATCGGCTTAGTGAAGTTCAACTCCATTCTCTGTATGCTGTCGCCATCACCGGTCTTGCCGATTCCATATACTACATCTTTCAATTCTTTATTGTCTGTCATCTCAAGTATTATATTCTCCAGCGAGTCATCATCGACCGCCGCATTTTCAGCAATGTCAATGGTTATGCCCTTTGTATTTATTGTACATTTTTCAATGCCATCTATGCCGGATACATCCACACTATGTCCCTGCATATCATCCTGAACCTTAAACTGTAAGGTCCAAGGGCCATCCACCTCGTCTGCTACATAGGTGACCGCGCCATCACTTGATTTATTTTTGTTGAACAGGGTAATGCTGTTACATCTCATGGTGATGACATCCCCCACCTTGTATGCATTTTTCTTTTTTAACTTGTATACAATATCAGACATTGTCTGCTTGTTCGTGAGCGAGGTTCCATCGCCAGGAGCCGTGCTGCCCGCATATTCACTGACGATGTTCGCACCGCCTTCTATTATCTGCATCTGAGCATCAAAGCTCTCATATTTTTCTGTGTCAAAGTCATCGTATGTGATCACCATCGCAATGTTGACCTGATCGCCATCCACTGCTACCTTCTTCAGATCAAAGCTTACTTTTGCATCGGACTCGGTTATCACCTTTACACTGCCCTTATACTCGTTATTTATGTAGCTCTCGTCCACATATTTTGATGGAATAACACTTCCTGTCTCCCTGCTCAGACTGTCAAAAAACCATGCCAGCGAGCCGTTCTCTGCCGCATATGTCAGTCCGCCTCCCGACAGGATCAGAACAGCCGCCACTGCCGCTGCCGCCGTCTTCCATCCATGATTTCTTCCGGTTTTCCTCGCCTTCACCTTGTGCCTGAGCCTCTTCACACAGGCATCCTTCTCTTCATCCGACATATCCATGGTCTCAATGTCCACATTTACATCGTTCATAACATCATATACATTTCTGTCTTTTCCGTTTTTCATGATCATTCACCGCCTTTACACTTGTTTCAATCGACTTCTTGCTCTGGACATTCTGCTGTAGATAGATGATGAAGATACCCCATAATCTTCCGCTATCTCATCTACACACTGGTCATCCCAGTAGTACCTCAGAATGATGTCCCTATCTTCATCCGACAGACCACTCAGCAGCTTTTCCATGCTGTCCGATATCTCCTCATTGAGTATCTCCAGCAGGTTGTCATTTGCAAGCTTGTTCTCATAGTCTGCTATGTCTTCCTCCGAACATCTTCTGCTGTATCTTCTCAGATAATCTATGGATCTGAATCTTGCAATTGCCGTTATCCAGCTTCTGAACGAGCCTTTGCTCTCGTCAAATCTGTCTATATTGTTCCATACATCCAGAAACACATCGTCCATGCACTCTTCAATTTCCTCCGGCATGCCCGAAAGATTCTTGTACACAGCAGCTTTCACCTGCCCTCCATATTCCTGAACCACAAACTCCAGAGCTTTCTCATTATGCCGTTTCAGCTTCGATATATAATTGTTCCTAGTTACTATATCATTCACCTCCCCGTGTGTTTCTAATATATATTCCGATCAAAATCTGTGTTTTCTTGCAGTAAAAGCGATTTTTTTTATAAAAAAGCTGCCAGTTTTTTGAATTATACTGACAGCCATCTCTTTAATTATTATATTTGTTATTCATTTCCTTTACAGCCTCACCGATCTGGGCTCTGAGCTCTGTGGGATAAATGACCTCCACCGAGGTTCCATACTGCATCGCCCAGTGCGCCATCGCCTGACGGCTGCACACAAGCCGCACGTAAGTTACATCATCCTCAGTCTCCCTGAAGCCTTCGTACTGTCTGGCTATATTTTCATCGACCACATCAAAGTTTCTTCCAAACCAATCCACCACATCCGATATGGCAGCCTTTCTGACACGCATCACTATGGTCACCGGCTCATCGGCAAACATATATATATGCTCAGCCATATGCTTTGGAAGGTTAAGCCCGTGTTCCATGCCCTTTACTTCTGCACGGTTCTTCACCGGTCTGTCAACTATCTGGACCTGTGTCATCTTATCCACTCTGTAATTCGACAGATTGTCATACTTGTCATAGTTGCAAATGAGGTAATACTTTCCATCATTTGCCACCATCTGATACGGATTGACTACGTACGGCTCCTTCCGTCTCGGATGAAGCTTCTTGTCCTCACCATAATTATTGTACACAAATGATATCTGCTTCTTCTCAGATATGGCATCATCTATCATTCCCACGTTGAACAGTGTCTGCTTGTTGCTGGTGTGCTCGAGACCCGGAAGACTGCTCACATGCGTCATCTTGTTTGTAAAATATATATTTGACAGACCTGCTATCTTGTCTATGAGCTGGCTCGCCTGACCAGCCGGTATGGTCTTGGAGAACAGGATACTGTCTATCATCATTCGAAGCTCTGCATCGTCAAACTCGTGATTATAATACCAGTTTGATGTAAGTGTCTCCTTTGTGCCGTCCTTCTTCTCTCTCTCCGTCTCGGTGTACTCAATGTCATAGCCATAATCCACCAGACAATTGAGATTTGCTTTTACGGATTTTCTGTCCACAGTTATATCATAATCCTCTTTGAGCTTCGCAATGATATCCTTCTGATCCATGGTGTGGTCACAGTCCGTATATTTCTTCAGTATGTCCAGAATGCATATGTTCAGCATCTTTTTTCCACTTGTAGGATACGCCATGTATATTCCCCCTCTATCACTACATGTCCCAACTAAGACGATGTAGATTTCCTGCTTCCTCTAGACCTGGGAAATCATTCTGTCTGAGTGCTTCATACAGCACTATTGCCACAGAGTTGCCCAGATTCAGTGAACGAATGTCTGGGAACATCGGAATCCTGATAGATGTATCCTTATAATCAACCAAGATCTCCTCTGGTATACCCGCACTCTCCTTGCCGAACATGATGTATGCGTCATCCTCAAACTTCACATCTGTATACTTCTTCCTGGCTTTGGTTGTCGCCATGTATATCTTTGCTCCGGGATTCTTTGCAAGGAAATCCTCGAAATTCACATACGTTGTCACATCCAGCTTGTCCCAGTAATCAAGCCCGGCACGCTTCAACTGTTTCTCATTTATCTGGAAGCCCAGTGGTTCTATGAGATGCAGTCTTGCGCCTGCTGCCACACATGTTCTTCCTATGTTGCCTGTATTGGCCGGGATCTCCGGCTCATGTAATACTATATTTAGCATACTACTCCTCCTATAAAAACCTTGGCGGTGTAAGAAATCTCCTCTCGTCGTCGTGCACCACAACCCTATCGCTTTTTTCCGTAAGATGGCCTATGACTGAAGCCTCATATCCTGCCTCATAGAGCTTATCAGCCAGCAATTTTCCATCCGGAACTACGAAGAGTGCAGAACCACAACCATCTATCATATACGGGTTATCCCCGGTGTGCTCACATATCTCTATTGTCTCCTGAAGTATCGGTATATTGTCATGACATACCTCAAGCCCGCACTTCAGCGCATCTCCCATCTCCCAGAGAGCTGCAAATACGCCGCCCCTCGATATGTCGTGTGAATATATACAGCCATGATCTAATGCTATGTCAACCTGGCCGCCAAGCAGTATAAGCTGCTCGAGCTGCTCCACAGGTCTCAGATAACTCTCCGAATATCTCTCAAAAAGTTCCTTCTGATTGTCATAGTAGAGCTGCAAAGTTCCCCCAACGCCAGTCTGTCCACACATAACAATGTCCATACCGGCCAGTCGTTTTGATCCACACAGGTCTAAATCATAATATCCTGCATGTTCCTGACCTACAGATATTCCCATCATTGTCAAACTTATAATTGGCTCGGCAACAGCACTGTTCACCTCAGTATGTCCCGTCACTATGTCAACGCCGTACTCCGCACATATGCCCGCAAGCTTTCTGAGCAGTTTCTTCATGCGTCGTTCATCGTCATCAGGCATAACTATGGTATCTACTGCCGCCCATGGCATATATCCGCCAATCCTTATACTGTTGTAAAGTCTCGCTATATCAAGTCTGAGTCCCATATACCCGCTGTCACAGCACACACCAGCCGCAACATTCACGCTTTTAGCTGCGCCGGTGTCTCCGCTACCCCCATCACGCAACAAGAGCCGGGCATAGTCATCTCCTATTCCGGCTCTCGTCACATCGTCGTGGACAGTACGTGGCAGACTCTTAAGTATCGATCGCACCGTCTGGTGCTCTCCAAACTTTCCTCTCATATCTACTCTCCAATTCGACCTGTTTTCCTATTAGAATGCTGAAACTAAAAGTGTAACAACCATTGCGATACACAGAACCACAACAATTATTCTGGATACCAGTGTCTTACCTTTCTTGCTGCTAAGATCTATCATCTTTCCACACTCCTTATCAAAGTATCTTGCTCTACAAAATTAACTTAATAATAACAAAATATAAACCGTAGTTCAACAGCAATTATTTTTACAATCCCTGCCCCTTAAGGTAGTTGATAAACTGCTGTGCAGTACGTCCGCTTATGCCGCCATGTGCAAGCTCCCACTTGTTTGCCTCTGCGCAGAGCTCCTTCTCGTCCATGGTGATGTGCTCCTTCTCAGCAAGTCCCTTGACGATCTCAAAGTATTCCTTCTGTGAAGGTGCGCTGTAGCTGATCGTGACTCCGAATCTGTTGACCAGTGACAGCTTCTCCTGAATGGTATCACTTCTGTGAATACCATTGTTATTCTCCATATCATTCCTGTCGTTCCATGTCTCCTTGATGAGATGACGGCGGTTGGATGTGGCATATATGAGCACATTGTCAGGTCTGATCTCAAGTCCACCCTCGATGACAGCCTTGAGGTACTTGTACTCTATCTCAAATTCCTCAAATGAAAGATCATCCATGTATATGATAAATCTGTAATTTCTGTTCTTGATAAGCGATATGACCTGCGACAGATCCTGGAACTGATGCTTGTATATCTCTATCATACGAAGTCCTCTGTCATAGTACTCGTTGATGATCGCCTTGATCGTGGTTGACTTTCCTGTTCCACTGTCACCAAAGAGAAGTGCATTGTTCGCCTTGCGGCCCTCCACAAATGCCTCAGTGTTGTCCACGATCTTCTTCTTCTGGATCTCATATCCGATGAGATCATCCAGCATGACATCCTCTGTGTTATTTATAGGTACAAACTCCAGATCTCCATGCTCACGGGTGATCCTGAACGCTTTGTTGAGACCGAACATACCAACACCATATGCCTTGTAGAATGATGTCACTATGTCAAATATCTGGTCCTCGTTCTCAGCCTCCTCTATCGCATTGCTGACAGCCTGAACCTTCTCGCTGACATTCTTATTGTACATTCTCTCCTTCTTGCCAATAGACTTGTAATTGTTGATAGTTGAGAAACAATCTATTCCAAGTGCGCTCTCTATCTCTGAGAAATCAAAGTCGAACAGCTTCTTGAATATCCTGAAATCATTCTTTGCAAAATAATTAACTGTTCCGTCATTTGCTCCCACCTTCTCACTGGTTATACTGAATGAGTTCTCATTGGTGATGAGTATAAATGCCAGATAGTTGTGCCACAGATTCTTATCGAATCCATAACTGGTAGCAAGATCCAGAAGTCTCTTGATCTGATCGTATATGCGGGCACACAGCTCCGCATTCTCACACCTCTTGAGATCAAAATCCTCAAATATTCCAGACAGCTTCATAAGTATGCTGTCCTCTCCAAGATCTCTGTATAAAACCAATTTCGCTATGTCTCTGTACATGTGTATATCCTTCTTTCTGAACGGCTATATGTATCACCACACAGATGATGCCATATATGAGCCGTTATTTCTTTCTCTTCTTGTAGTTTTTATTTCTGTTACTGTTTCTGTCTGTATTGTTTCTTTCTATGTTATTTCTTTCTGAGCTATTTCTTCCCGTATTGTTTCTGCTTGTGTTGTTTTTCCCAGAATTGCCGCTTCCGGCTGTACTGCCCGGTGCATTTGACTCATTCGTCCCGGTCTGCCCGGCGTCCACCTTGCTGACATCAGACGCACATTCCTCATCCAGCCTTCCATTCCATCGCCCCTCGGGGATGTTGCATGCCAGATTATATTTCCTCCACGATATGCCCTTGTCTCTGAGTCTCTTAACCACATATTCTTCAGACATCGCATACAGGACGGAGAAAAGCGGTACAAATATGAGCATACCCAGAATGCCCAACATATCACCTCCAAGCATGACCGCCACAAGTACCCATATAGATGGAAGTCCCACCGAACCACCAACAACATGAGGATATATGAAGTTACCCTCTATCTGCTGCAGCACGACAAATATGATCAGAAACACTATGGCACGCTTCGGATCCTCTACCAGGATCATAATCGTTCCGGCAAAACATCCGACAAATGCTCCAACAACCGGGATCAGTGCAAATACTGCTATGATGATGCTGACCGTAAGCGCATACGGAATACGGAATATGGTCATCGTAATGAAAAACATAAGTCCAAGTATGCACGCCTCAAGGCACTGACCTGAGATGAACTTGGAGAAGGTCTTATCCGCAAGAACACAAGTCTGAATGAATCGGTCCGCCTTTTCTTCCCTGAACACCGCATACAATACACCCTTTACCTGCTTCTCCAGAGTCTCCTTCTGAGCCAGTATGTAGCACGCAAAGAACAGTCCCACCAGAACATCGACCACGGCGCCTACCACACTGCTGGCAATGGAGAACGTGGAAGACAATACACTGCTGCCGCCGTTCTTCACAATACCAACCACATTTGATATAAGTGCATCCCAATTAATATTGATACTCTTTATCTTATCCACTATCTCCGGCTGGTCCTTCATCAGCTTGATCGCCTTCCTCTGTATATCATCCATGGCCGATGGCAGCTTCTCTGCAAACATAGTTATAGTCTTGGACATCTCAGGTATGATCATAGTTATTGCAAACGTGAGAACAGCTATTATGCACAGGAACGACAGTATGAGGCACACTGGTCTCCTGAACCTGTACAGTCTGCTGTCTTTATTCTTAAACAATACCTTTTCAAGTCCCTTCATAGGTACATTCACCACAAATGCTATGGCAAATCCTATGACAAATGGCATGAGTATATTGATGAGCCAGCTGAACATACTGGACACCTTATCAAAATTAAACAGTACATATGCAAACAGCACCACACCGCACAATATAATCACGGTCCTCACTGTATCCCTCTTATTCCAGTTCATGAAGTCCTCCTAATAATCCACATTATTATTCTATGTAGTCATCAATTACATATCTATTCACCCAGATGTATATCTCCAAATGCCTCGGACAGGGAATATGTCAGATTCTTCTTGGGCTTGTACACATCGATGACCGGGGCCATGATCCTGAAAAAATTCTCCTCATCCTTTGAGAGCTTGAACACCTCAGCGGTATTCCTGGCATCCCACAGGGCATCATGCTCTGCCCCCTGAAAGTTTTCTCCCAGATAAAACACAGCGTCCGACAGTGATATCCTTCTTGACGTTCCTATGAGCTTGGCATATTCCTTCTGGAAATCCTTCCACCTTGATATGATACTTTCCAGCCCGGGGTGCGTGTATTCCTTCAGCCTGGCCTCCTTGCGGAGCTGTCTCAGGTCATTCTCACTCCATGCGTATATCACATCGGCATCAGCACACCACTCTATAAAGCTCCCCATGGCAAAAGCATATGAAGGAGCATTCTCCACCATATCATCTGTTATTCCTGTGAGCTTTATTATACGCGAAGCCATGGTTCCATATGCCGGCTTCACATAACTCTTAAACGAATCTATCTCATTATAATCTTCATCCAGTTTAACTGCACCGATCTCTATGATCTCGCTCTTACATATTTTCTTTTCCTTCTTATACTCTGAATCTATCATATTCATTTCAAAGTCCACAAATACGTATATCATACACTGTATTTCCCCTTACATTGCCGATTTAATCATTGTAACACTGTGACCGGAAAACTGTAAACAAGCATATTAGGTATTTGTCAGCATTTCCGCAAATATTTGAGTATATTTTTGTCCTATTATGAGTTAAAATTTCTGTGACGACATAATCTGCACTTATACGGCAGCATACGACACGAAAGGAATATACATATGAAAAATATAATCTTTGATATTGGCATGGTCCTCGTAGACTTCCACTGGAAAAGCACCATGGAGAAGCTTGGCATACCAGCGGACGTGATAGATACTCTTGATCACAACATGATAAACCACCCTATGTGGAATCATTTTGACCTGGACGATATGCCTGAGCCAGAGCTCATCAAACGTTTCAAGGAACTCAGCCCGGAATGCAGCAGCTACATAGACCTGTTCATGAACAATCTCGATGAAGTGGTGGACATGTTCCCGGGAGCCGACATGTGGCTCAAGGATCTCAAGTCCAGAGGTTACAACATCTACCTCCTGTCCAACTACCCAAGAAGACTGTTTGCACTCCACACGCCTAGATTCCACTTCCTGCCTTACACGGACGGAAGAGTGGTCTCCTATGAATACCACGTGACCAAGCCAGACGCCGCCATCTATGAGCATCTCTGCAACAAATATAACCTTGTCCCTGAGGAATCCATTTTTCTTGATGACAGGCAGGCGAATCTCGATGCCGCCGCAAAGCTTGGTTTCCACACTCTTCTGGTCACAGATCCTATAGGAGTGAGGGGCGCACTTGACGACATACTCGCACGCGAATAAGGAGATGCCAGATGAAAACAGATACAACTCAAAGCAGACACTGTGGTCTGCTGTGGCGTTCCATATTCTTTCCGCTGGCCTTTATTTATATGGAGCTCCTGTTTCACATTGCAATTTATGGATCTGCAGGCAGCAACATACTACATCCCCTGACATTTGCGCTGGCATGCGGACTTACCCTGTCAGCACTGACCTCCTTCTGGCACAGATATGCAAATGCAGCCATAGCCTACCTGCTGTGGAGTATATTTACGATCTACTATATTGCACAATTTGTATACTATAAGATATTCAGAACATTTTTGAGTCTGGTGTCCATCGGCGGTGCCCAGGATGCTATGAACTTCAGGACTGTGCTTTTTTCAGCATTGCGATCCAACTGGTATATCATAGTGCTGTTCCTGCTGCCACTTATATGTCTTATCATCATGAACAGGTTCTGGTTTTCATTTGGCAGATGCCGCATCGGGCAGAAGCCTGGTGTGCTCAGGGCAGTGCTGGTGCAGCTGGGTATCTCCGCAGCTGCATGGGTACTTGCCATCTGTATTCTGGCAGTGCACGGGACTGCAGCCTACACTCCATATGCGCTGTTCCACGGACGCTATGTACTTGAACTGTCCATGAACAAGCTTGGAGTCATGGTCACCACGGGAAGAGACTGTGTGACCATGGTGACTCAGAGCAGCCAGAGCAAGACATTTGAGCTTGCAGATATTGGAGATAATCAGTCAGATGCACAGACTGCCGCATCAGATATCAATGCCGCATCTGCGGACGAGACAGATTTTTCATCAGCTTCTCAGACCAGCGGCTCAGATCAGGCGGCAGGATCAACCCAGGCCGACGAGCCTGTATATGTTCCGCAGGTCGATGAAAGCATAGATTTCCAAAGTCTGTACAATCAGACAGATGACGAGGAGCTTAAAAGCCTGACGGCATATTTCTCGGGGGTACAGCCAACTTACACGGACGAATACACCGGCATGTTCGAGGGGTACAATGTGGTATTTGTCACCGCTGAAAGTCTCAGTACATATGGAATATCCAGGGAGGCCACACCGACACTGTACAAGATTTATCACGAAGGCTTTGAATTTACTAACTTCTACAACCCACTGTGGTATCACAGCACCATAGACGGCGAATATACCAACTGCCTCAGCCAGTATCCGGCATCCTCCAAATGGAGCTTTGAGGCATCCGCGGACACCTACCAGCCATACGCCCTCGGCAATATGCTGAACGCACAGGGCTACAAGAGCTACGGCTACCACGACTTTGATGCCACATACTACGACAGAACAAGAACCCATCCGAATATGGGCTACACCACCTTCAAGGCCATCGGCGCAGGATTGGATATTCCTGACCACGTTATGTATTCCGATCTCGAATGTATGGAGGCTGTGTATGGGGATTTCATTCAGGATGACAAATTTAACATGTATTTTATGAGTTTCTCCGGCCATCTGCCTTACAATTACGACAATCAGTATATATGCATGATTAACAGGGAGGGAGCCGAGAATGTTCTCTTCGGAAAAGGGTACTCAGATGAGGCCATAGCCTATGTTGCAGCCCAGATGGAGCTTGACAAGGCTCTGGAATTCCTGATGGATAAGCTGGAAGAGACTGGCAAGCTGGACAACACTCTGTTCATCGTGGCACCTGACCACTATCCTTACGGACTCAGCGACGGCACCTACAACGAGCTTGCGGGCAAGGACATAGAGAATGATGACTTTGAGCTTCACCACAACCAGTTTGGTATATGGAGCTCATCCATGGAGAAGCCAGTAGTTGTCGACAAGCTCTGCTCCAGTGTGGACATACTTCCAACTGTGTTAAACCTTCTCGGAGCCGACTTTGACTCAAGACTTCTGGCTGGCCGCAACATTTTGTCCGACTCCGATGAGCTTGTGATCTTCGCGGATCAAAGCTTTATGACCGACAAGGTCAGATATGATGCCAGCACGGGGGAGACCTCTTACTTCGTCCCTGAGTCACAGATCCCTGATGGATACGTGGATCAGATGATCGAGGAGGTTGAAAACCGACTGTATATATCGGACGAGATGATAAACACGGACTATTTTTCATTTGTATATAGCAGATAAAAGGCCGAGACAATCCCCGCCAGCACATCGGCGGCGGCCTGGACAAAAGCCACTCCATCTATGCCATACATGCGCGGCAGTATGAATACTAATGGTATAAAACACACTCCCTGACGCAGGGCGGATATGAGGGTGGCTTTTCCATATGCTCCAAGAGCCTGATAGTACATTCCGGTCACCAGACACACAGCTGCAAACGGCATGGATATGGCATGCGCCCGGAGAGACAGCGCCGCAAGCTGCATAGCTTGAGTGCCACCTTCATGCAAGAATACACCGGCCACCTCGGATACCCACACCCAGGTCGCAGCACCCATAGCGCACATGAATATCACCGCAGTTATCATGGTAAATCTCAGCGACCTTTTCACTCTGGATTCAAGTCCTGCACCATAGGCAAACCCGCACACCGGGGCAAATCCCTGCCCATAGCCCACCAGCACGGCAAATGTGACCGCAAATATCTTATTTGCAACCGTGATTCCCGCCATGGCTCCATCACCGTACTGTCTGCAGTTTCTGCTGATCATGACCGCCGCAAAGCACATGAGCCCCTGCCTCAGGAAGGATGGCAGCCCTGTTCTCACTATACGCACCCCATATCTGAAGCTCCACAAGTCTGATATATGCAGCCTTACCACGCTGCACCTTGACCTGACACATATATACATTATGGCAAGGCTTATCCCCTGTCCGGCAAGGGTCGCTATGCCTGCACCGGCTATTCCAAGTCCAAGCACTCTCACCAATATATAGTCAAATAACGCATTTGACAGTCCGCCTGCCAGAATACCCA
Organism: Coprococcus sp. AF16-22; assembly: GCF_003461545.1. Classification (NCBI taxonomy): domain Bacteria; kingdom Bacillati; phylum Bacillota; class Clostridia; order Lachnospirales; family Lachnospiraceae; genus Coprococcus; species Coprococcus sp. AF16-22. The sequence continues at coordinate 341,613 of NZ_QTXH01000002.1, read as the reverse complement.
ACAGGGCTAGATACGGCTGCCCCTCAGCCCGCAGGGCATTGTTCAGGACATAGGCACCACACATAACTGGAGCCGCCAGCATGATATATATTCCATACTGCCCAGCAGGAGCAAGACTTGTGTCCGTGGCCCCCAGAAGTCTTACCACATCCTCCCTGAACACGGCAAATATAACCGCCATGACCGCGCCCGACAGTATTCCTCCCGCCAGTGCCGTGGCAAGCGTCTGCTCTGCCTCGCGTTTCTTCTGCTTACCGAGGAGTCTCGCTATCTCACTTCCAGCTCCCATGCCCCATGTGTAACCCACAGCCTGTATCAGCGCCATGACAGAGAACATGATCCCCACTGCGGCCACGCTGCTTTCTCCAAGGTCTGATACAAAATAGGTGTCTACAATATTGTAGGAGGTTGCAATCAGCATGGTGAATATTGTAGATACCGAAAGTGACAGTATGAGAGAAGGCACAGGAGTCTCAGCCATTTTGCTGTGATTCTCCTGTGCCTTCTTCTGTGTATCCACACTCTCAGGAATGTCCATTCCCGAAAGTATCAATCTGTCATATATTCCATTATCGGGTCTGCTGTGTAACCGCCGTCTGTTGCTGCGCCTGTCCATGTGTGTAGTCCCTGCTTTCTTCCTTACTCTCACGCAGGAATTTCTTAACCTGCTGCAATTTCTCCTTTGCATCGTACACACCCAGCTCATACATGGCCTCGATCATCTCCGGCTTCTTCTCAAGCCTTGATATCTCTATAGTCTCACTCGGTCTGATTATCAACGTATCACCCTCCTTTTCAAGCTCCTCCAGCTTGTCCAGGGTCTTGTTGTAATACATGTGTCTCATGTGACATCTTTTAACGAACTCAGGGTACTCCCTGTACCTTCCGGCCTCCAGCCTGAGCATCTTGTCCGGGCCCTTGCGGTATCCCTCCGGTCTTGTCAGAACTACTATATTTCTCCTGTAGCCCATCCTTCTGAATGCAAATATCGGTATGCTGTCGGATACACCTCCATCCAGCAGCTTCATTCCATCAACCTCTACAATATTGGACACCAGTGGGAGGGATGCCGAAGCCCTCACCTTATTCACATCCTCAGGCTTTCTCATATCTGTACACTCCAGATACTCCGCCTCTCCTGTATCCAGATTAGAACATCCCACATAGAGCTTCGTAGGATTTGCAAGGAATGCATCGTAGTCAAGTGGATCCAGTTTCTCCGGGATATCGTGGTAGCAGAACTGCTCACCACATATATCTCCTGTAGTTAAAAGGGAGTACAGGCTCATGTAGTGCTTGTTGTTCCTGTACTTCATATTGTAACGCATGTTGCGCCCTCTCTGTCTCGCCACATAGGAGAGTCCATGTATGGCTCCCGCCGACACCCCTATGACACCGTCGACCTCTATATCATTGTCCATGAACACATCCAGGACTCCGGCGGTATATATGCCTCTCTGGCCGCCGCCCTCAAGTACCAAACCTGTCTTTGCCATATCGATCACCTTTCATCCAAATATTTATATGTCCGTCTTTGTCTGAAAAATCCTCAGACTCCTGTCAAGAATCCCATTCATATGAGCTATAGCAGTTCCATAATTCGTCATCGGGATACTCTGCTGCTCCGCCCTTCCCTGACGACTCTTCATCTCGCGTTCATTCAGCATACAGCCTCCGCAGTGTATCACCAGATCATATCCTGTCAGATCCTCTGGGAATTCCGTTCCGCTGACAAATGTAAATTCAGGCTCAAGTCCTGTGTATCTGCGTATCCATCCTGGCAGCTTCACAGTTCCTATATCATCACACTGTCTGTGATGGGTGCAGCCCTCAGCTATGAGTATCCTTGGAGGTCTGCTGTCCGCATCTGTACGCTGGCCTTCATCCCTCAGCCTGTCCAGGACATATGCGCCATTTACCGCCGCATCAAGCTGCCCTTTAAATCTTGCCATCAGTATGGAGAACGATGTCAGATATATGTCATCCGGCACTATCTTCATAACCTTTGCAAATGCCTGGGAGTCAGTGACCACCAGAGATACATTCCCCTCCAGCCGTCTCAGAGTATCCTCAAGCTCCGTGTCCCTGCACACCACAGCCGTAGCTCCGGTCTCAAGAACATCCCTTATGACCTGCTGCTGCGGAAGTATCAGCCTGCCCTTCGGAGCTGCAGAATCTATCGGTATGACCAGCACCACCATATCACCCGGCTGTATCAGATCTCCGACCAGTCTCCTGGTCATGGTGTCTGTCACCGTGAGCTTTCCTATCAATTCCTTCAGCTCCTCTATTCCCTGTCTGCGCTCTGCGCTGACCCATATGGAATTCTCCGCTGAATTCTGAACCTGTATATCATCCTTAACAAGATCACTCTTATTGTACGCAATTATATAATTTATATTCTTCTCTTTGAAAAGCTCTGTGAGCTCCCTGTCCGCCGCCGAAAGGCCAACCGAACCATCAACCACCAGCACAGCGACATCTATCTTCGCAAGCACCTGTCTGGTCTTCGACACCCTGAGTTCACCCAGCTCGCCGGTATCGTCTATTCCCGGTGTATCTATGATGACCACCGGTCCAAGCGGAAGCAGTTCCATGGACTTGTACACCGGATCCGTGGTGGTTCCCGCCACATCCGACACAACAGCAAGGCTCTGCCCCGTCACTGCATTTACCAGACTGGACTTGCCTGCGTTCCTGCATCCAAAGAAACCTATATGCACTCTGTTTGCCGACGGTGTATCGTTTAAACTCATTTTGCTCCTCCACAATGTGTTAGAATCTAAAATCTCTGTCTCCGTGCTTTATCCTGTCAAGTCTCTCGACCACTATCTGTCTGACTTTCTCATTCGGAATATTCTTCAGCTCATCCTGTATGAGTCTCCTGCCGATCTCCGCGGTCTCCGGCGAAGCATAATCCACCAGATATTCCTCCAGCGTCATGAGTGCGTTCGGATGACAGCAGTTCTGTATCTGTCCGCTCTTGCACAGGCTCATGAACCTGTCGCCGGTTCTGCCCTCTCTGTAACATGCCGTACAGAACGATGGTATATAGCCCTTGGTCATCAGCCAGTTCACAACCTGATCCAGAGTTCTCGTGTCGCTGACATCGAACTGCTCCGACTTCTCATCCTCTGGCTCCGGCTCATAGTAGCCACCCACACTGGTCTTTGAACCACCGCTTATCTGCGACACTCCAAGCCTTATGATCTCATCCCTGACCGTTGGATTCTCCCTTGTGGAGATTATCATTCCTGTATAAGGAACGGCGATTCTGATACATGCTGCGATCTTGCAGAATACATCGTCGCTTATTCCGTTGTCAAATGCCTCAGGATCTATGTCGTCAGCCTTCTTGACTCTTGGCACACTGATGGTGTGCGGACCAACTCCATGAACAGCCTCAAGGTGCTCCGCATGCATCAGCAGCCCCGCAAATTCGTACCTATACTTGTCCAGACCAAAGAGCACTCCCAGACCCACATCGTCTATACCACCTTCCATAGCACGGTCCATAGCCTCTGTGTGATATGCATAGTCATGCTTCGGTCCATATGGATGAAGCTTCTCATACGCTTCCTTATCGTAGGTCTCCTGGAAGAGGATGTACGTTCCAATTCCTGCCTCGTGCAGCTTCCTGTAGTTCTCCACTGTGGTCGCCGCTATATTTACATTTACACGCCTTATTGCACCGTTCTTGTGCTTGATGCTGTATATCGTGTCTATACACTCCAGGATGTACTCGATAGGATTCATCTGAGGATCCTCACCGGCCTCAATGGCCAGTCTCTTGTGACCCATATCCTGCAGTGCTATGACCTCCCGTCTCACCTCTTCCTGGGTGAGCTTCTTTCTGGCTATATGCTTGTTCTTGATGTGATACGGACAATACACACACCCATTTACACAGTAGTTGGACAGATACAGCGGCGCGAACATAACTATTCTGTTGCCGTAGAAGTCCTTCTTGATCTGCTCCGCCAGATCATATATCTCATTTATCTTGTCCGGCATCTCACACGCAAGAAGCACTGATGCCTCCCTGTGGGTAAGCCCCTTCCTGAGCTTTGCCTTCTCTATGATACTGTCGATAAGCTCCACATTGTCCTTGTTCTGATCCGCATAGTCCAGCGTCTCACGGATCTCGCCATCATCTATGAAGTCCTCTGCCTTCATGGATCTCACATCATACATTTTTTGTCAGCCTTCTTTCTTGTATACTGTATGCCCTTCCAATCTTATACACACAATATTATTCAGTGATCTCCGCCTCTGTTGTCTCCTCACTGTCAGCATCCCCGGAATCGACCGGCGTACTCATGCTGTCTATTTCATCCGGCATACGGACATAGTCCACATACCAGCCATCGTCGCACTTCAACATACATTCCTGAACGTGTACCGTGACCTCGCCGCCATCCTTGCCTGTCACTATCCAGTCAGCTTCCACACTTCTGTACTGGGACACGCCCTTAACTCCGTTGTCCGCAAATTGCTGCTGCACATCCTCTATATTGCTCACCGCCTGTATATCGGTGACCTTGCACTCGATCGTATCTATATCCCCGACCTGCTCATCTGTATACGCTCTGAACTTGTTTATATATATGTCCTGTATATCACTCACCGACAAAACCTTTGACGAATCCTCAAACTTCTTCACGTATCCCGGGGCTATCATGTCAGCCATCTCTCCGCCATCGCCAAATGCGTATATGCGGGCGGTCTCCTTTGCCAGCTTGTCCGCCTGATATGAAAATCTGTAATAGATCACATAAAATACCGCAAATACTACCACGATCGCCACTGCCAGAACTATTATAAGCTTCTTGAGGAATCCGCTTTTTTCATTACTGTTTCTCTCTTTACTCTGTCCCATATCTCTACTTCCCAATCCTTGTTTTTGTGGTTAAATACCCTTTTATATTGTATTCACCTGATTTGATATAGTCAACACCTAGCTTCCGTAACCCCCGAACGGGCAGATCATCAACATGACCTGCCCGTTCAGAATAATTATCCATATATCGTTACCAACAATTCATTGTCTCCATCGTATCAAGCTTCCTCTGGATCTTGTCAACGACCATATCCCTGATCTCTGTGGTCGTCTTATCCGCTATAACCTCATATGGGATCGGCTCCAGAAATGCAAGCTGTGTCGTCACACGCCTCAGTGACCATCCCTCAAATGGCTTGAAGGAATCATACAGCACGACTGGAACGATAGGACACTTCGCCTTCTTGGCGATCTTGAAGCTTCCCGGCATGAACTCCTTGAGCTCATTGTGACTGTGATCGTATCCTCCCTCCGGGAATAAAATATATCTCCTTCCCGCCTTGATCTCCGTGGATACATCGTTTATAACCTGTACCTGCTGCTTTATGTCTTCCTTGTCAAGTCTCTGTGCCTTCACAAGATCCGTAAGCTGATCTGCTATGAACAGCTTCGACCTCTTGGCATCCATGACATACGTAATCGGTTTGTCATGGGAAACTATAACTCCCAGTACATCATACTTACCCTGATGATTGGCATACATTATATATCCGCCCTCCTTAGGAAGGTTCTCCATACCCGTGGCAACCGTCTTGATAAAAGCACGACGTCTCACATGATTGCACATAACCTGTGCCATCTGATAACATATATCCTCACCATATTTTTCCGGGTGCCTAGCATAATACGACATCTTTGGCACATAGTACATGATCAGAAACAAGCACGAAACTATTACCCAAATAAATCTTAACATAAATACCTCTAACCAAATACCTTTAACTCAAAAATGTGTGCATATACATGCACACGTCCTCTTTTTCATAAACTTTTATATACATAGTTCACTGTATATACAATTCACCATATACTATCTAGTAATTTTCTCAGTAAAGGCAAAAGTTGTCAAGTAACATTTTATCTATTGTGTCTGCACATAAAAAGGCAACGCCACATCGGTTTCATCGTCCCGCTGCTGGCACTGCCTTTTATAATAGACTCGAAGTCCCGCGCTGACGCGCTCTGTCTTCGTCCCGCTGCATCTTTCGACTGACGGAATTCTTCTAGACTCGAAGTCCCGCGCTGACGCGCTCTATGTTCGGCTTACGCCGAACGACTTCTCGTTATAAGCGCAAAGGAAAATCAAATGGTCATGCTCGTTTCACTTCGCATAACCGCTTGTTTTTCCTTTTGCGCACTATATCTTTTCTGTTACTTTGAGTCTTGTGAGTGCACGGGCAAGTGATGCCTCGCTCTGCTTGTATTCCTTCAGACTCTCTTTCTGTCTGAGTCTCTCTTCCGCTCTGATCTTTGCCTCCTTGGCTCTGACCCTGTCGATATCCTCCGGCTTCTCTGCGGAATCCACGATAAGGACAACTCGGTTATTTACTATCTGAACAAAGCCCTCACCGACAACACCGACTACCTGCTCACCCTTGCTGGTGGTAATCCTGATCTCGCCTATGCTGGTGGCTATGACCATGTTCTCGTGATGTGCAAGAACCGCTTTCTCTCCATCTTCAAGTGGAAGAACTATTTTCTCTGCCCGGCCGTCGAAGAATATCTTATTACTGGAAATAACTCTCAGATAAAATGTATTCATCTATGCACTTCCTTTACTGGCCCTTCTCGGCCTTTTCCTTTACTTCCTCTATAGTACCTACATTGAAGAATGCCCACTCAGGATACTCGTCCATCTCACCGTCAACGATCATCTTGAAGCCCTTGATCGTATCCTTGAGACTTACATACTTTCCAGGAATACCTGTGAAGTTCTCAGCAACATGGAATGGCTGTGACAGGAATCTCTGAACCTTTCTGGCTCTGGTAACTGTAAGCTTATCCTCATCTGACAGCTCCTCCATACCGAGGATTGCGATGATATCCTGCAGCTCCTTGTACTTCTGAAGTATCTCCTGTACACGTCTTGCAACATTATAATGCTCCTCGCCGACTATATCAGCCTCAAGAATTCGTGAGCTTGACTCCAGCGGATCTACTGCCGGATAGATACCCTGCTCAACGATCTTTCTTGAAAGAACTGTATTTGCATCCAGATGCGCAAATGTTGTGGCTGGGGCAGGATCTGTAAGGTCATCGGCTGGCACATATACGGCCTGGACTGACGTGACTGATCCTTCCTTGGTAGATGCGATTCGCTCCTGAAGCTCACCCATCTCATTTGCAAGTGTTGGCTGATAACCAACGGCTGATGGCATACGTCCGAGAAGTGATGAAACCTCTGAACCTGCCTGTGTAAATCTGAATATATTGTCGATGAACAGAAGCACATCCTGATGATTTACATCACGGAAATACTCTGCCATTGTAAGTCCTGTCTCTGCAACTCTCATTCTGGCTCCAGGTGGCTCATTCATCTGTCCGAACACCAGGGCGGTCTTGTCGATAACGCCTGACTCGCTCATCTCTGTCCACAGATCATTTCCCTCTCTTGAACGCTCTCCAACACCAGTGAATATTGAGTATCCACCATGTACGGATGCGATATTCTGGATAAGCTCCTGGATAAGGACTGTCTTACCAACTCCGGCACCGCCGAACAGACCGATCTTACCACCCTTTGAGTAAGGTGCAAGAAGATCTATGACCTTGATTCCTGTCTCAAGTATCTCGATGACAGGACTCTGATTCTCAAATGTTGGCGGCTCTCTGTGGATTACCCAGTGCTCTGTGTCTGAGAGATCCTCCTTGCCATCTATTGTCTCACCAAGCACGTTGAACAGACGTCCAAGTGTCTGATTCCCTACTGGAACTTTGATTCCTGATCCGGTCGCAACGACTTCCATATCTCTTGAAAGTCCCTCGCTGGCGGACAGCATGATACATCTTACTGTATTATTTCCTACGTGCTGTGCTACTTCCATAACACATTTTTTTCCATGATTATCTACTTCAAGAGCATCCTTGATGTATGGCAGATCGTTGTCTGGAAATTCTACGTCTACGACAGGTCCCATGACCTGTACTATCTTACCATTTTTCAAAACATCAGACCTCCTTTACAATTATTTATTGAGCTTATTAGCTCCTGTCTCTCTGAGCTCTGGCGCCGCCCGCGATCTCTGTGATCTCCTGCGTTATGGCTGCCTGCCTTGCTCTGTTGTATTTGATATTGAGATCATCCAGCATCTCCTTGGCACTCTTTGTGGCTGAGTCCATCGCCATCATTCGGCTGTTCTGCTCACTGCAGAAGGACTCTACCAGAGCGCCGTATATATATCCCATGACACAGTTTGGTACGATTCGGTCAAGCACTGCCTTCGGTGAAGGCTCCATGGTAATCTCCTCGTGGAACACATCCGCAGGAACGCCTGCGAAGTCAGTCCTCTTCATAGGGAGGAGCTGTATCATCTGCGGTTCAACGACCACACTGCTCTTCATGTTGGTATATATGATGTATACCTCATCTATATCGCCATTCTCATAGTTCTCAAGCATCTTGTCCGCTATGACTCTGGCTCTGTGAAGACTAGGATTCTGCGCTGTATACTGGAAATGTATATCTATAGGCACTCCCTTCTTGGCGAAGTAGTGTCTTCCCACCTGGCCGACTACATACAGCTCACTGTTTGGGTGGGTTGCAAGCTCCTGCTCAGCGATCTTGATTACATTGTGGTTGTAGGCACCAGCCATACCTTTGTCGGCGGTAATGACCAGATAACCTCGCCTTCTGTCCTCTTCCTTGATTCCCTCTCTGCTGTCGAAGTACAGATGCTCCATCTCAGGAACATGTCTGAGCATTCTGGCAAGAGCAACCTGAAGTGTGTAGAAGTAAGGCTCCGTGTTCTCAAGATCTGTCCTCGCCTTTTTAAGCTTGGAAGATGAGATCATATACATTGCATTGGTGATCTTCTGAGTATCCTTGATACTCTTTATTCTATTCTGGATTTCTTTGGTATTTGCCAATCAAATCACCTCTCAACGAATCTTCTTATTTCTCCTGAGATCTATCTCTCGATAAACTCCTTAGCGGCTGCGACTATCTTGTCCTTCAGCTCATCGGTAAGCACCTGCTTCTCCTCGATCTCATCCACGATATCCTTATGGGCACTGTGGAAGTATTCAAGCATCTCAAGTTTCTTCTTCTTGACCTCTGAAACCTCAACTGGAAGGAATACCTTATTGGTAGCTGCTACCAGAATGATAACCTCCTCGGCCATTGACAGCGGATTACACAGAGGCTGCTTTAAAAGCTCCATAAGTCCCTTGCCGTACTGAAGCTGTTCCTTGGTATTCTCATCAAGATCTGAACTGAACTGTGTGAACACCTCCATCTCTCTGTACTGTGCCAGATCGATACGGATACTTCCTGCGGCCTTCTTCATCGCCTTTGTCTGCGCTGCACCACCAACTCGTGATACCGACAGACCGACGTTGACAGCAGGTCTCATACCTGAGAAGAACAGATCGCTCTCGAGGAATATCTGTCCATCTGTGATAGATATAACATTTGTAGGTATATAAGCAGATACATCGCCTGCCTGTGTCTCGATAATAGGAAGGGCTGTGATGGAGCCTCCTCCCAGCTCATCCTTAAGCTTACTTGATCTCTCAAGAAGTCTTGAATGGAGATAGAATACATCTCCAGGATATGCCTCACGTCCTGGTGAACGTCCGAGAAGCAGTGACAATGTTCTGTAAGCAACAGCGTGCTTTGACAGATCATCATACACGATCAGCACATCCTTGCCCTTATGCATGAAATACTCAGCGATCGCTGTACCTGAATAAGGCGCAATATACTGAAGTGGTGCTGAATCACTTGCTGTAGATGCAACGACTATCGTGTAGTCCATGGCATCATATTTGTTCAGGTTATTTACAACCTTGGCTATTGTTGAAGCCTTCTGGCCTATAGCCACATATACACAGATGACATCCTTGCCCTTCTGATTCAGAATGGTATCTATCGCTATGGATGTCTTACCTGTCTGTCTGTCTCCTATGATCAGCTCTCTCTGTCCTCTTCCGATTGGGAACATGGCATCTATCGAGAGGATTCCTGTCTGAAGCGGCTGGTTGACCGACTTACGATCAACTATGCTTGGAGCCGGATTCTCTATTGGACGATAATCCGTTGACTCTATGCTGCCCTTTCCATCTATAGGTGCTCCAAGGGCATCAACTATACGTCCGATAAATGCATCGCCTACAGGGATGCCTGCACGCTTTCCCGTTCTGCTGACCTTTGTTCCTTCTTTGATTCCTGTATCACGACCGAACAGAATACATCCTATCTCTGTTCTTCTGATATCCTGAACCATACCTTTGACACCATTCTCAAAAACAACGATCTCGCCGTACATGGCATTGTCTATACCGTATACGGTTACGATTCCATCACCTACATAGATGACCTTACCGACTTCTTTGTCCCTGGAGTCAAAATCATAATTCTCTATCTCTTCTTTGAGTATAGAAATAATATCCTCTGAACTAATTGAACTCAATTTATCACCTCATAACCAGTTTCTGTCTAAGGGATTTGTACCTGCCCAGAATGCTTCTGTCGTACTCGCGGTCTCCCGTTCTTATGACAAATCCACCTATCAATTCTTTTTTCTCCACCATAGAAAGCTGTACCGCCTTGCTTCCATACTCTTTCATAAGGAAGTTCTCGATACCTGCCTTCTGCTTATCAGTTGGCGGTGTGACATAATAGAGAGTTGCCGAAAGGATATCCTGCTGCTCTCTGGCATACTTCTCATACTCGTCAAATATGTCATGTATCATGTCAAATCCATCGTTGTCACACAGGGTCTTCATGAAATTTACCAGATCCTTATTGCCAAATCTGTCAAATACCCTGTCAACGACCTTGCGCTTGTCCGCGTGGCTGACCACCGGATCTGCCAGTGCATATACCAGCTCCGGACTACCATCCACAAGCGCCTTTATCTCCTCCACCATGTCCTGACTGATTCCAAGCTGATAGAGGACAATTCCGTAATTAATTGCCTTCTGTGTCACCTGAATCACCTACTTCATTCAAAAACTCGTCATACATGGCAGCTCCTGCTGATTCCGCATCACCTTCACCGCCCACGATCTTGCCGGCTGCTGCCATTGCAAGCTCTGCGATCTGTGACTGCATATCAGAAAGTGCCTTGTTCTGCTTGATCTCTATGGTCTTCTCCGCATCCTTTATCATCTTGACTGACTTTGCATCAGCCTGATCTATGATACGGCTGTACTCATTCTGGGCCTCCACACGGGATTTCTCACGGAGATCCCTACACTCAGCATCAACCCCTGCAAGGGTATCCTCATACTGAGACTTGAGTTTCATTGCTTCAGCCTTCTGATTGTTGGCATCCGATATGGTGCCAGCGATCATATCTTCTCTCTTCTTGATGACATCGTTGAGCGGTCCTATCAAGAACTTCTTCAAAAGAAGAAACAGAACTATTAAGTTGATAATGGTGAATGCTATTGTAGAAAATTCTATATCAATCATATAGCCACTCCTATCTTTCTGTTTCTATTATCCGCATCTCTTCTGCAATTCCAGATTTCTATCAGATATTTCTATTAAAATATCCATCTGACCAAAAATCTGATTACTTAAGAAGAATGATTGCAAGAAGTCCGATTACGAAACCGTAGATAGCTGTTGCCTCTGCAAGGGCACAACCGATGATAAGAAGCTTTGTGATCTTTCCGTCCGCCTCCGGCTGTCTAGCTACAGCCTCAACTGCCTTTGATGTTGCAAGACCGATTCCAAGTCCTGCGCCAAGTCCTACTAATGCTGCTATACCTGCTCCAATTGCTAATAATCCGTTCATATCATTTTCTCCTTCTTATTTTCATTTTTAAAATCAGATAATCTTTACTCCATCGCTTCCTGCATGTAAAGCGTAGTCAGGAAAGTAAATACAAATGCCTGTAAAAATCCATCAAAGAAATCAAAGTACAGGCTGAGTGGGATAGGGACAATGAGTGGAACTACTGCCTCTATCAGCTTCATGATGACGAATGCTCCGAGAACATTACCAAAAAGTCGCATACACAGCGACAGCGGCTTGATGACAAGCTCAAGTACATTAAGCGGTGCAACTATTGCTACCGGCTCTGCAAAACTCTTGACCCAGCCTTTTGTCCCCTTTCCTCGTATTCCTGCCACCTGTACGAGTATGATACTCATGATGGCCAGTGAGGCTGTCACATTCAGATCCTTTGTTGGTGGTTTAAAGCCAAATACACCCATGATGTTGGCCATGCCGATGTACAGAATAACCGTTATCAGATACGGAACATACTTCATGCCCGCCTCTCCGATAACACCTTTGAACAGGTTGTTAAAAGTAGTTATTATGGTCTCCAGCACAAGCTGTTTCTTACCCGGATTCTCAACTTTGAGATTCCTTACAAGGATAATCGACAACAGCACAAGCACTGCCATAATGATCCATGTTACCACCACAGATTCCGTTACCGGTATTCCACCAAATATTGGTATTGTAAATACTGTTTTGCATTGGAGTTCATTGGATAACTCTTCTGCCAGATCCGTAAGACATCACTTCCTTTCACACTGTTTTCTATCAGGTGTTTGCGAAAATTCAAATATCCTAGTGTCTGAGCTGCTTTAGCATACCCATCAGGGAGCGCTCCCGCTTAACTCAGCCTGCTGCGGTACTAAGATGCCGCTAACGCGCCATCTAAGGACCGGCGGCTTCGTATATCCCTGAGTGGGTAAAGCTAAACAGCTCAGGCACATTCTCAATTACTTATTTCGCAACCATCTATATGTCAAAACACTATTTCTTCTCTCATTTATTATTTGTTTATTATAGAAATAGCATTCCTGGCATCTGCCTCAGACAGCCCCACAAGTACGTTCTCTGTGTTGATCCAGTGAGAATCGAGTTCATGAGCCTCCCAGTCCATATCCATATCATCCAGTATGACATATCCCTCTACGGAATTCGCAGTCACATAATCCTTGACTGCACATGCTCTGGTATAATCCCCGTACTTGTTTCTGAGCTCATCCCCTGAAGAAGTTGCCCCATATACTTCCATTCCAGCATCCGCAAGTCTGTCTATCAGTTCCCTTACGTGTGCCTTACTGATATCCTTATCAATCACCTGTTTTCTCCAGTCACTTGTCATGACCAGCTTCGCTCCTGTGGCATCCACAACCATCTTGAGGTTAGCCACATTCTTAGGATTGATAAACTCCCCATGCTTCTCACACAGAAATTTCTCCGAATTCAGTACGCCGTCTACATCAAAAAATACTACATTCATACGGTCATACTCCCCTATCTTTTTTTCTAAAAAGCTACTCTCGCTCCTTGCTTGCGTATTTTATCACCATTCAAAACAAATTTAAAGTCATTTATTTGCCCTTATAGTCAAATTTTAATCATTTTTTATTTTTGTATTATTTTTCGTAACAAAAACAGTTTTTTGTCACAGTTTTCCCAAGAAGCCCGCATAAAACCTAGTGTATCACCAGTTTATACTTTTTTTATAATTTTAACATTTCGTTTATAATTAGCTTTTCTTCCAAATCATCAAAGTAAAATTCGCCACTCCCATCACCCTTCCGCCAGAAACAGGCTGGGTATTCTTCCGCGGCTGTATATCATCTGCTATATATGTGGTATCGGTAGCGAATACGACTGAGCTTCGGTGCTTCTTGCCGAGTTGGAAGCCGCATCGCCCTTATCGCGGCCGGAAACGAGTGCATATAGAAGCTAAGCCGAAGCGAAGGAAGTAGAGCGTGATACCACATATATAGCAGATGATATACCCGCCCCGCGGAAGAATACCCAGCCGTCCGTCCTTCGCCCCCCACGAAAAAAGGCTATCTCGTGTTCGACGCCCTAACGCTCGACACGTGATAGCCTTGTTCCCTCTGCCGTAATCCGTCACCCCCATTGTGACAGACTATTGTAGAAAATGACCCCCTTGTCATCTCTCGATGTAACAGATAAATTCATTATATCATATTTAATTTCATATTAAAGAGCAGTTCATACACTTTCCTGCGCATACACAAATCGCAAAAGTGTATATTCTTACACTTTTCAACTGGACAAGCCTGTTTCTTCTATTATATAATGTTACTGAGGTGAATTACATGCAGCAACAATACGATATAGGGAAAAGACTCAGGGAAGTCATGGCTGAACGCGGGGTTACGATCAGTCAGTTAGCTGAGTTGACAGATGTCTCTGAGGATACGATAAAAGCCATCAGGAGCGGCAAGACCAAGAGCCCGGGAATACAGCTTATGATATCCATCGCAGACGCACTTGGATGTACCATGGATGGATTTCTCCATAGGCGCAGCCTTACGGACGAGGAATTGTATCTCCTGCAAAAATACAGAACACTCAACATCCACGGCAAGCGGATGGTCATGCTAATGGCGGACTCTGAAGATCACATGCAGAAGAAGCTTCCTTCAGCGGATGCGTACCGCGCCAAAACGCGCAGGATTCCGTGTATTTCCTCAACTCACACGCTTGCTTCCAATTCAGACTACTCAACACACGCGACAGAATTTATAGAGATACCCGCCGATTATTTTCCAAATGCAGATTATTGTCTGAGGCTCACGACTAATATGCTCCATCCTATCTATATTAAGGATGATATTATAGCCGTGGAACAAAACTTTCCTCATTTCGGAGATATTGCGTTATTCCTGAACGAGAATGGAGTCGAGATGATCAGAAAATATACAGAAAAGGATGGCTCACCATACCTTGAAGCTGTCAGCAGATGTGATAGATCCCTGTATCTCACAAGTGATATCATTTGTCTGGGAACGATCCTCGGAATCGTCCGTCTGGAAGACACAAGAAAACCGCCTATTACATAAAGGCGGTTTTTCTTATATATAAATATTATGATGTCGATTACTCTGCTCCACCGGTGATAAGCCATGGTGACGGCTGGGTAACGAACATGTTGTCCTTGTTGGTTTTGGATACAGATATCTGAATAGCCTCCATATTCTTTATTCCGAGCTTATCAAATATGAGCTTTGCCTGTGCAAGTATTCCAAGATCAAGTGTGTATATGACAAACTGCATATTCGGATTGATCTTGAGCAGTCTCTCCATATCTGACTCCAGATAATGATTTGCAACTATGAATGCCAGTCTCGGAACAGGTATGGCTGCCAGAGTCTCCTCGCTCATGTCTGGGATTATCTGTACATTATGTACTCCGAACTTGTCAACATTCTCCTCCATGGATCTTCTCGAACCCTCGTCCGGCTCAACGGCTATAATGTTGCCCTCGCTTGCCACGATCGCAGCCTCAATGACTATACTCTCGGCCTGGAGTGCCAAGATGGTGTCATGCGTATCCACATCCAGCAGACTCATGATGACTGCTCTTATCTCCTTGCCGACATAGTGTACTGTTCCAGCCGAGAAGAAATCATTTGCAATTCCGTATCTGACGGATTCCCTTGTCTTCTCATTCATGATGAATATAACTGTTGGCCCTGTTATCTTCCTGTTCAGCACCTTCTCCAGCTTGTCATGATGAACCTCGCCGCCGGGCTCCACACCCTCTGCATACCACATGTCATACTCGCCAAAGCCCTTCTCCCAAAGCGTGTACAACAGATCCTCATGACTCTGATCTGCAAATATAAGAACTCTCTTGTGTGTGTCTATAGTCGGAACAACGTTCTTCTGTTTTCCGCATATATTCAGCATCTTTATCTTCTCAGGACTGACCTTCATCATGTCTGCAAAATAGCCAAGCCAACTGAGCATATCCTTGTTCTCGTACATAACCATAACCCTCCTTTAGTTGTCCGTCCAATCTTTTATATAGCACATTTATTATACTATTTTATCGATCTTCTGTACACCCAAAGAGAGGCAAACAGACACTTTTTTGACTGTCATCAACTTACCACGTTCAGCTTGTGCTCTCTATACATATTGTATACGGACTCCGGAAGCTTATCGTCGGTTATGATGGTGAATTCCGGCTGGAGATCACTGAGCTTGAAATCTCCCTTTGTCTCGAATTTCGTGCTGTCCGCCAGCAGAAATACCTCGCTAGCATGGCCTATCAGCATGCACTGATTCTCATAGGTCTCCCTTATAAAATCATGTGCGCCATCCTCGACCGAAAGTGCCGAAGGTACTACAAATGCCTTTGAAAAATACAGTTTCTGCATCGCCTCATGTGTCAGGAAGCCATAAAACAACTTCTCCTTCGGGAGATATTCACCGCCCAGCAGGGTTATCCTGTAATTTCCACATTCCGATAATATGGAGAACACCTCCGAGGAATAGGTTATGACGGATAGTGAGTCAAAATTGCGCGCCTTCAGTGCCATGGCGAACAACGACGCCGTGCTGCCTGAATCTATCGCTATGGTGTCTCCATCCTTCACATACTCAAGCGCTTTCCTGGCTATCTGCTCCTTGAGTTCCATATTGGATGTGCCCCTGACATCCATATCCTCAAACCGGTATCTCTTCTTCACAGAAACCGCACCGCCGTGTACCCTCGTGAGCATGTTGTTATTTTCAAGATCCTCAAGATCACGTCTCACCGTCTCGGTCGACACGCCCAGCAGCTCAACCAGTCTGGCAACAGTAACCGAATGATTAAGATTTACCTGATCCAATATTATCTGTTTACGCTGATCTGCTAACATCTGTCCCCTCCCTTATTTCCTTATAAACTGAGCCCTATGTTTTCTGACCTGCAACATGATTGTATCAAAATAAGCGGTGCCGTGTAAACCTTTATTCCGACATATCCAGTCCATACAGCCTGCAGAGAACCGCAGTATATCCCTCTATACAGTCGAGGATCCTGTCGATCTCCACATGCTCCTGTGCCTGATGCGCCTGACTCATCATCGCACCCGAATATCCTATAGTCGGTATGTTGTATTTGCCGCATATAACGCTTCCGTCGGTTCCAAACTGCCAGTATATCTTCTCAACATCCTGACCAAGCTCCTTAAGCGTCCTGTATGTCAGCTCGACATACTCATTATCCTTGCCGGTCACCCACGCCGGATGCTGCTTTGCCGCCTCCGCCTCATAACCAGTGTAACACGTCCTCTTATTCATTCTCGGATGAACGACAGCTCTGAGCTCAGGATCCTTTTTCTTCTGCTCATCCAGGAATTTCTGAACCCTGCTCACCGTATCCTCTATGGTCATAGGTGGCACATATCTCTGATCCACTGTGATCTCACAATAGTCCGGCACACAGGAATACTTCTGTCCCGGTGTTACCACCACATCAGTGATGACCATGGACGTCTTACCCATCTCATGTACGAGCGGTTCACTGCCAAAGTTATGCATGATCGCATCCATTATAGGGAGCGCTTTCTCAACAGCATTTATGCCCTCCTGCGGAGCGGACGAGTGCGCCACCTTACCGTACACCTCTATGACAAGCTCGATCTTGCCTCGCTGTCCGATGGCAAGATTGCCGTCTGACGGCTCCCCCAGATAGCACAGGTCAACATCAAGGCCGTGCTCCGGAAGAGTGTGCTCCATAAGATAAATCGTTCCGATACTCTCCGCCGGCTCCTCATAGACGACTGCAGCAAATATAAGATTGCCCGATATCTTCGCCCCGGCATCCACCAGCTTTTTGATCTCCATAAATGCAAAGAATTCCGAAGTCAGGCCAGCAAGCATATCGCTTATGCCTCTGCCGTATAACTTTCCATCCTCCACCTTCGGCTCAAATGGCGAATACGGACTCCATGCATCTATGCTTCCCTCAGGCACAACATCCATATGTCCAGTCAGAAGCACGTTTGGACCGTCACCCTCTCCGCGGATGACTCCGACCACGTTGCCGCACTCATCGCGGAAATGCTCAATACCAAGCTCCTCCATGGCCTGCATAAACACCTCCGAGGTGGCTTTCTCCTCCCCGGAATATGCCTGTGCGCGTATATTCTTACTGACAAATTCTACCCATGAATCTTCCATATTCTTATAATAATCCTTCATGCTATACATCTCCCTTTCCTGAACCGGTTTCATAATACGATCTGCTGATCATCAACTGATACGGGTACTCTTCTCCCTCGCAACGTCGAGCCAGTAATCCAGCCTTGAATCGAGCCAGAAATGCTGCAGTCTCGCCATCTTCTGTCCATACCAGTTCATGTAATCAAACTCCACGTTGGAGCTGGCCGCCTGATACAGTGCCCAATACGCCCACTTGATATCGCAGGCTATCTTGTTCAGCTTCATTCTAGCAAAGGCTCTCTCATCAACCTTGCCTCCGCCGTATATCTTCATCATCTCCACGTCCATATCCTCGGTGAAATAGTTCACAGCAGATATCAGACCCAGATCCACATAAGGATCATTCATGGACGCATACTCATAATCTATGATCTTCAGATCATTTGTCTCCTCGTTGTACATCAGGTTGTTTGTCCAGAAATCATTGTGGCACGGACACAGCTCCTCACTGCCCGCCAGCGCCTTCTCAATAGCAGAGAGCAGATACTCCATCTTGTCATTAAACGGTGATATATAGCCGCCCTTCTTCGCCCTTGCGTTCATATCCCACGCCTGTTCAAATATGCTCTGCTTCAGGTTCAGCGGCTTTGTTTCGAGATGGTGGAAGTCCCTGATCCTCTCGAATATCGACTGGAATATATCTTTGTCATACACATCGCCAAATGTCACCTGGCGGTAGCCGTCAAGCCACTGGAATATCTCAACACCTGTATCCTCGAAATAATAATAGACTCTTGGGCCTGCCTTGCTCTCGTCCGCGATCACATTTGCCTCATGGCATACTTCACGGTTTATGTAATCCGTGCCGGCTCCCGGTATCTTGAGGAAGAAATGCTCTCCCTCCACATCCACTTTGAAATTCGGATTCGTTATTCCTCCTGAAACGGGCTTGTAACTGATCTCCTTGCCCTTCCAGTCATCGACCCTTGCGATCGCCTCATCAATTGTTGTCTTGCGCATAAAAAAGCCTCCTCTCCTACTTGCTCTCATCAATCAATGCTTCTCTTCCAACCTCTCCGGTTCTAACCTTCACAACATTTTTCACATCGTATACGAATATCTTGCCATCGCCATAGTTGCCGGAGTACAGCACCTTCTCCGCAGTTTCCACAACCCTGGACACAGGTACAGTGCTGACTATGACCTCGACCTTCACCTTAGGAAGCAGGTTCAGATCCGCATCCGAGCTGCGGTAATATTTGTCATTATTTCCCTTCTGTATACCATATCCGGTCACATCCGTGATCGTAACTCCAGTTACATTTATGTCATTCATGGCGTGAAGCAGTGCGTCAAGCTTATTCTTTCTCGCTATGATGACCACCTTGGATATGTTAAGATTCTCCGCATTTTCTGGGCTGTCAAATGCCTTGCCATCGATCTTAGGCACATTCATCATAGGCGCGCTTATTCCGTCTGAGGACAGCACCTCTGTGTAAGTATTTGAAAATCCGTGCTCACTGATATCCAGTCCATCCATCTCATCCTCAGCCGATACACGAAGGCCGATGGTCTTCTGAACGATCTTGAACAGTAGTGCCGAAGCTGCAAATACATACAGGAACACAACTATTCCGCCAAGGATCTGGATTCCGCACTGGTAGCCACCACCGCCGAGCAGCAGGCCCTTTGTCTTTGTAGCGGTTCCATCTGAGAACAATCCAACCGCTACAGTTCCCCACAGGCCACCGAATCCGTGTGCCGCGATGGCTCCCACAGGATCATCTATCTTTACCACGTTCTCTATGAAATGCATTCCCCCAACTACTATCGCTCCGGCCACGATTCCGACCAACACCGCAAGTGGTGTACTTATAACGTCGGCTCCCGCAGTGATAGAAACCAGGCCTGCCAGAGCGCCGTTGAGTGTCATGGCGATATCTGGCTTCTTCTTCCACGCCCAGCTTATACACATCGCTGTGACTGCTCCAGCCGCAGCGGATAGATTGGTGTTACAGAACACCTTGCCAACTATCGACACCGTATCTCCTGTCAGTGGCAGAACCGAGCTTCCGTTGAAGCCGAACCAGCCAAACCACAGGATAAATATTCCAAGCACTGACAGCGGCATGCTGTGTCCCGGTATCTTCTTCGACTTTCCGCTTCTTGAATACTTTCCGATACGCGGGCCGAGCATCCACGCTCCTGCAAATGCAGCGGCACCGCCCACCATATGTACAACTGTGGATCCGGCAAGATCATGGAATCCGAGCTGTGCCAGCCAGCCGTCTCCCCATATCCAGTGTCCCGATATAGGATAGATCACCAGACTTATCATCAGACTATAGATACAATATGCTGCAAATTTAGTTCTCGCCGCCATGGCACCCGACACGATGGTCGCCGCCGTCGCAGCGAATACTGTCTGAAATATCAGGAATGCCCAGAATGGGATCCCGTCAGGAAGCATGCCGCCTCCATATACCGATTCCATTGCCACACCTTTGATCTTACCCAGTACAGCTCCATCGCCGCCATACATAATTCCGAATCCTATCAACCAGAACGTCACCGAACCGATACAATAGTCAACCAGATTCTTCATGGCGATATTTCCTGCATTTTTTACCCTCGTCATGCCGGTCTCAAGCATCGCAAAGCCCGCCTGCATGAAGAAAATGAGTACCGTTCCTACCATAATCCATATCGTACTGACTGCACTATATTCCATCACGATTCCTCCTTAATCTCTGTTATATCTGTCCTGCCTTGTGACAGCGAACCGTATGTCCCGGTGATACCTCTGTCTCCTCCGGGCGCTCTTTCATGCAACGTTCATCCGCATATATACAGCGTGTACAGAACGGACATCCCGGCATCGGCTTTGCCGGATCAGGTATATCACCTGGCTTAAGGTCTATGTCAAAGCCCGCATCCTCAAGTCCCTTGCTTATACTCGGAGCCGCCTTGAGCAGAACCTTTGTATATGGGTGCTGCGCATTCTTGTATATCTCGCTGCTCGGTGCACTCTCGACTATCTCTCCGAAATACATGATCTTTATCTGATCCGCGATCTGTCTCACCACAGCCAGATCGTGGGCGATCAGCAGCATGGACAACTTATATTTGTCCTGCAGATCCATCAGCATATTTATGACCTGTGCCTGCAATGACACGTCCAGTGCCGATATAGGCTCATCGGCAAATATGATCTTCGGTGTGACGACCAGACACCGCGCTATGATTATCCTCTGTCTCTGTCCACCGGATAACTGATGCGGGTATCTGTCAAGGAACATCGGTGCCATTCCGACCTGTGAAAGTGTGTCCAGAATGATCTTCTCCCTCTCCTCCTTGTCCTTCACTCCATTCAGGATCAATGGCTCCTCAAGTGATTCACGGATACTCATTCTCGGATGCAGCGATCCCAGAGTGTCCTGAAAGATCATCTGTATCTTTGCCTTCATATCGCTCTTTTCCTGGGGCGTCATATCGTCCACGGATTTTCCTTCAAATACGATACTTCCGTCCGTCTTGTCCTCAATTCCCAGCAGGACTCTCGTCAGCACCGTCTTGCCACAGCCCGACTCTCCGACGATCGCAAGTGTCTTGCCCTTTTCCAGCTCCAGCGAGACATGGTCGACTATGTTCTTCTGTCCGACAACCTTGTTGAACATTCCCTTTTTCACCGGATACTGCTTCAGCAGATTATCGCAAGATAATACTATATCCTTCATATGATCACCCCAATTCTGTATCTTCGTTAATGTCATAATCCAGTAGGAAATGGCAGGCACACATATGTCCCTCTCCAACCGGTTTCAGTGCCGGCACCTCTTTATGACATATATCTTTCGCATATTCACAACGGGAAGCAAATGGACATCCCTCCGGGACATTTGACATATCCGGCGGGAATCCCGGAATGGATTTCAGTCTCTTCGTCTTACGAGCCTCGAGAAGCGGAACAGAACGGATAAGTCCAACCGTATAAGGATGCTTTGGATTTCTGAGCAGATCCTTCTTGGATGCCGACTCCACACATCTTCCCGCATACATGACAAATATGTCGTCTGAGAACTGGGACACCACGCCAAAGTCGTGGGTGATTATCATGATGGAGATGCCGGTCTGCTTCTGCACCTCACTGAGGGCTTCGATGATCTCCGCCTGAATGGTGATTCCAAGACTTGTTGTAGGCTCGTCCGCTATGAGCAGATCCGGGTACAATATCATTGACATCGCTATGAATATCCTCTGTCTGAAACCCGCTGAGAACTCACACGGGTATTTCTTTATGACCTCCTCGCCGTTGGTTATTCCGACAAGCTTGAGAACTCTCATTATCTCCTGTTTTGCCTTTTCTGAACCCGATGGGGTATGTGCGTTATAGGCCTCGGCAAGCTGTGCTCCAATTGTCATGTAGGGATTGAACGATGTAGTAGGATCCTGGAATATCATGGAGATCTCATTTCCACGGATGCTCTTCATCTCCTTCTCCGGGAGCTTCAGTATATCCTGACCTTTGAACCTGATCTCGCCGCCTGCTATGTAACCCGGAGATTCCACGATCCTCAGTATCGATCTCGCCGTCACGCTCTTGCCGGAACCACTCTCTCCTATTATTCCAAGCACCTTGCCCTTCCGCAGTGAGAAGTTGACTCCCTCAACTGCTTTCACGACTTTGTGCGGACCGGTCTTGAAATAGGTCTTTAAATCCTTTACCTCAAGGATCACATCTGTATCTTTTTCTGTATTATTATCCATACTGTTATCCTCCTATTTGCGAAGCTTTGGATCGAAATGAACCTGAAGATTGTCACCGATAAAATTCAGTCCGAGAACCATGATGATAAGAACGATGCCGGGGATCATGATATACCATGCATCAGATGCAATATAGCCACGGGCATCGGACATTATGTTTCCAAGGGATATCTTTGGCGGATTTATACCGAGTGACATGTAGCTGAGCAAGCTCTCATTGATGATCATTCCGGCGATATCAAGCGGTATGAGAGGAAGCATGGCAGGGATCAGATTCTTGCCGATATACTTCGTGGATATCCTCCATGAGCTCGCCCCCATGAGCTTTGCCGCTGCGATATAATCTGTGCTCTTCCGGGGTATTACATTTGACCGCACCGTTCTCGCATAGGCCGGCCACAGTGCCAGACTCAGCACTATGGTTACCGACACCTCATTCGGTGCGAACAGTGTGAGTGCGATCATGGCAAGTACGATAAATGGGAATCCCATCTGTACATCGGTGATTCTCATCAGCACTGAATCCAGAGGTCCCGGACTTGTGAGACCGGATATGATTCCGACTATCAGTCCTATGAGGGCGGCCAGCAGAACGCTGCAGAAACCAATTATGACTGAGGTACGGATTCCATACAAAAGTCTCGAGAACAGATCACGTCCTATGGCATCAGTTCCCAGCCAGTGTGCCGGATCCTGAAATGGTTTCAATAATCTGATGGATGGATTTGCCTTGCCCGAGTCCGACGGCGCGATGAGCGGCGCAAAGATTCCGGCAAGGAGATAGATTCCTACAATAATGATTCCAAGTGTAAATAATTTGTTTTTACCAATCCACTGAAGGACTGATCTAAATTTACTTTTTTTCTTCATAATTACAGTCCTCCCTGTGCTTTTCTCATTCGTGGATCAAGACGGATACTTCCAAGATCAATGGCAATATTCAAAACAATAAAGAATACGGAAAACAGAATGATAATTCCCTGGACCAGGTTGTAGTCTCTTCGAAGGATCGCATTTAACACCGTGTATCCGATTCCCGGGAAGTTAAATACATACTCGACAACAACGATACTTCCTACCAGAAAGCCAAGCTGTGTTCCTAGGGATATCAGTACAGGGATAAGTGAATTCCTGAGTGCGTATTTGAAATATATTGCCACTGTCGATATTCCTCTCGCATATGCAACCTTGACAAATTCCTGATTGTAACTGTCGATCAGTGAGGAACGCACCACCTTGGTGAGCACCGCCGTGAGCGGAAGTGCCAGTGCAACTGTCGGGAGCACGCAGGATGCAGGTCCCGAATAATCCATTGACGGCAGCAGTCCAAGTCTGACTGAGAAAATAATGATCAACACGGAGGATACCCAGTAGTTAGGCATTGACTGGAACAGTACCGCAATACTCGAGATGAGACGATCCTCCCATTTATTTCCATTTAGTCCTGCGATGGTTCCCAGGATCAGGGATAATATGATCGATATGACCACTGAAGATATCAGCAGTATCAATGATAAAGGTGTGGCCTGCTCCATAACATTCAGGACTGTATCGCTCTTGAAATATGACTCTCCAAGATCTCCATGGAACAGATTCACCATGTACATTTTAAACTGCTCCGGGATGGACTTTTCCAGTCCCATACTGTCTCTGATCGCCTGCTGCTGTTCTACTGTTGCTGTCGGAGCCATGACCTTCGCCGGATCTCCCGGTATCATTCGAAGTATTACAAAGCTGATAAATATAACGCAAAAGGTAACAAAAATGCCCTGTGCAAGTCTTTTTAAAACGGTTCCCAGCACTTTGATTTCCTCCCTTCTTAAAAAGGGCCACATGCTGTATCCTTACACATGCAGCCCCTTTTTGTGAATCTAATGTATTGCTATGCGCTTACTCTTTTGTGACATTTGTGAAGATATAATCTGCACCACTTGTGTACTCAAGACCCTTGACATTTGATCTTACTCCGAAGATAGTCATGGACTTGATGATAGGGATATCAGGCATCTCCTCTGCCAGGGCCGGAAGGTACTCGTCCTGAAGGATCTGCTTTCTCTTATCTGGGTCTGTCTCAGTTGCGAATCTGTCCATGATGTCCTGAAGCTCTGCCGTAGGCTCATAGTGGCTGATTCGACCTGCTGCATACCATGAATTCAGCTTCAGCTCAGGCTCGATACCTGATGGCTGCCATCCACAGTCGATCATGTAGCAAGGAGTTTCTTCATATAACACATCGCCCCATGATGAAGTATCAAGTGGAACGACCTTACAGTTGATACCGACAGCCTGTAAACAAGCTGCAATGTACTCGTAATATTCCTTTGTTTTAGGGTAAAAACCAACGGATGTGTAAATGTTGAGCTCTGGAAGGCCCTCGCCATTCTCATAGCCGGCTTCCTTCAGGCACTCTGCAGCCTTCTCAGGATCGTACTCGCCGACACCACCTACAGCCTTGTAGCCCCATATAGTTGAGGAGATAAAGCTGTCTGCCTTCTCTGCATATCCGCCAAATATATCATTTACGATTCCGTCATAATCGATCGCGTAGGCTATCGCCTTTCTGACGAGCTTCTCATTCATAGGCGGCATCTTGAACTTTGGAATAAGGTGCTTACACTCTGTGGTGAGGAACTTGTCAACCACGATATTGCTGTCTGACTCAAGCACAGACACCGCATCGGAATCAACACGCTCGATGACATCGGCCTCACCTGACTGCAATGCTGACAGACGTGTTGTGGCATCCGCAACGTACTTGTACTCGATCTTCTTTATCTTAGGAAGAGTTCCCCAGTAATCGTCGAACAGCTCATATGTCGCTGTATCGTTCTCAAAGCTTACCATCTTGTATGGGCCGGTTCCGTTGTATCTCTTATCCAGAGTGTTCTCAGGATCTGCAAGATCGTCAGCGGACATTATCGGAGTTGAACAAAGCATGTTGACCAAAGAGCCAAGAGGCTTTCCCGATGCTGGAGTTATGGTAAATGTATAATCGTCGATGACCTTACACTTTAACTCATCTGCCCACCATGAACCGGATACGTTCTGTGAGCTTGAATATGCCTCACATGATGCTGCGGCATCCTCTGCGGTAAAGTCTGAACCGTCGTGGAACTTTACGCCCTCACGGAGCTTGACCGTCAAGACTGTCTGACTGTCGTCATATGACCACTCAGTAGCAAGATTAGGCTGTGGCTCCTGTGTCTTCTCATCCATGACCAGTAGATGTTCCAGAGCTATGGCCTCTGCGTGAAGCATCATCGTGGAAGTGTGCTTCAGTGGGCTGAGTGATGCCTGCCAGTTCTCTGCTCCCAGGATCACCAGTGTGTCCTTGTCCGTCTTGGACTCAGAGCTTGTTGTCACTGCCTGTGTGCTCCCATCTGTACTTCCTCCAGAGCTTCCACATGCAGTCACCGTAAGTGCCAGTGCGGCTGCCAAAAGTATTGAGCAAATCTTCTTTTTCATAATTCTTCCTCCTTTTCGTGTGTTATCTATGACTCAAGCTGATGCAGACATTTATCGAGGGTTGATGCTATCCAGTCGATATCGCACTCCTGGAATGCCATAGGCGGACGAAGCTTTAAGACATTTCCATAAGGGCCTGCAACAGAAGTCAGTACATTGTTGTCTCGCAGAAGTTCGATGGCATCCAGTGCCTTCTGCTGATCCGGAGTCTTCTTGCCGTCATTCTTCGCAAGCTCAAATCCAATGAACAGGCCTGCGCCTCTGACGTCTCCCACAGAATCAGGATGTCTGTCCTTTACCTCCTGCAATGTTTTCAGAAGCTTTGCACCGACCACCTTGCAATGCTCCTGCAGCTTTTCTTCTTTTATGACATTAAGCACAGCCTGTGCGGCTGCGATAGCCACTGGATTTCCTCCAAATGTATTGAAATATGGAAGTTTGTCGCTGAATGCGGCGAGTACCTCATGCTTGGCGGCAAGTCCTGATATCGGGATTCCGTTACCCATAGGCTTTCCTGTTGTCACCATGTCAGGTATGATCCCATGTCTGGCGAATCCCCAGAACGCATCTCCCGTTCTTGCAAATCCCGGCTGCACCTCATCAGCTATGAATACACCGCCATTCTTATGTACCACATCGATGGCCGCCTTCAGGAAACCGACCGGATTCGGATGTACTCCATCTGATGAGAATATAGAATCTGCAAGGAAGCATGAGAACTTATATCCTGCTGCCTCCAGCTCATCGATCTTCTTCTGCATCTCTCCTGAGTACCATGCGGTGAACTCCTCAGGTGTACCGCCATGTCTGTAATAGTCAGGTGTCTCAATGAGTCTTACATTCGGAAGCAGTGGCTGCTCACTTCCAAGGGCTGGTGAACATCCAGATGTCAGAGCACTTGTTCCGTGGTACGCCTCCCTTGAAACTATGATTCCAGTGCCGCCCGTGTATTCCTGTGCCACTCGGAGTGCCAGGTCATTTGCCTCAGAACCGGTACACATGAACATTATCTTGTCTATCTCGTCCGGCATCATCTTCAGCAGATCCTCACTGTAATCAATGATCCTCTCATGCAGATAACGTGTGTGGGTATTTAAAAGCTTCATCTGCTCTGTAACTGCCTCGACCACAGCAGGATGGCAATGACCGATTCCTGCCACATTGTTGTACATGTCCAGATATTTATTCCCCTCTGCATCCCAGAGGTACTGTCCCTGTCCTCTCACAAGGTTGACCGGCTTTCTATAGAAAAGTCTGTATGCACCACCCATCCATTTCTCACGGCGGTTTATCATATCCCTTGTCGTGTTACTGAGCAGTGAACTGTAGTCATCACTGTAGCTGTTAGTGTCCATAATGCTTGATTTAGTAGCCATATTCCACCTCCAAAAGATTTCCCTGTTAAAACAAAAGGGGCACAGAGATGAAACTTTACAGTTCTATCTCCGTGCCCCTTTGCACTCTAAAATCAGATACGCGCTTCTGTTTTGCTTTGTATCATAGCCACGCCATGTGGGATTGTCAACACATTTTGTGGGTTTTTCTGGTTTTCATTTGTTTTTCATGTTTTTTTGTGTTGTTTTGTGGTTTTATTAGTTTATGTCCCCCAAATATTTATTTTATTAACCTGGGGCAGCGCACAAAAAAACATCACCCCTGTGTCTGAAGTGATGTTTTCCTGTTATATGTAATTATCAGTAATCCTGCCTGTATTATGCCTCGAACTTCTTCACAAGTATACTTGCGTTGTGTCCGCCAAATCCCAGTGAGTTGCTGAGCGCATATGTAATATCCTTGTGTACACCCTCGCCCATGGTGTAGTTGAGATCCATCTCACCCTCTGTCTCGCGGAGACCAACTGTTGGATGGATGTATGAATCCTCTATGGACTTCACACATGTTATGAACTCAACTGCTCCGGCAGCTCCAAACAGATGTCCTATCATGGACTTTGTGGAATTGATGTTCACGTTGTATGCGTCATCGCCCATAGCATACTTGATGGCTCTTGTCTCAAAGAGGTCATTGTGATGGGTACTTGTTCCATGTGCGTTGATGTAGTCAACATCAGCAGGTGTGATTCCGGCCTCCTCCATGGCAAGCTTCATGGCACGTCCTGCACCACTTCCATCCTCCTTAGGGGATGTGATGTGATATGCATCACAGGTTGAACCATATCCGACTACCTCAGCCAGGATCTGGGCACCTCTCGCCTGAGCATGCTCAAGTGACTCAAGTACAACAACTCCTGCGCCCTCTGCTATTACAAATCCACATCTGTCCTTGTCAAATGGTATGGACGCTCTCATAGGATCCTCTGCACTTGAAAGCGCTGTCATTGAAATAAATCCTGATACATTTGTCTCACAGATAGGTGACTCTGCACCACCTGCAACCATGACATCGGCCTCTCCTGCCTGTATATATCTGTAAGCCTCTCCTATAGAGTTTGTTCCTGTGGCACAGGCTGTAACTATGTCAGTACATTTGCCCTCAAGGCCAAACTGTATTGCAACATTGCCCGCAGCCATGTTGGATATCATCATAGGAACCATCATTACACTGACTCTGTTCGCTTTGCCCTCTACAACCTTCTTGTGCTCCTTCTCTATGGTTGCCACACCGCCAAGTCCGTTTCCTATACATGTTCCGATCCTTGTTCTGTCTTCCTTCTCAAGGTCAAGACCTGCATCCTTGATCGCCTCGCCTGTAGCTGCTATGGCATACTGACAAAATGGCTCCATACGTCTTGCCGCCTTTGGATCCATATACTGCTTTGGATCAAAGTTCTTCACCTCAGCAGCAAGCTTGCACTTGTAATCGCTGACATCAAACTTTGTGATCTCTCCGATACCAACTGTATTCTTCTTTATATTATCCCAGAATTCTTCTACACTGTTTCCTATAGGTGTCACAGCACCCATGCCTGTTACAACTACTCTTTTCATCTCATACCTCGTATTTTTCATTCTATCTGCTGACAGTGCTTTTTTGCACCCCAGATAAAAATAATTTTACCACAATGTAATATATATAACAAGGTTAAATAGTTTTGATTACTACATAGTTTGCTATTTGAGCAGTCCGCGGCTCTCCTTCAGGGTGAGTATCCTTCGGACGCTCTCGTCTATCCTGTCCTCTGACAGCTCGCCGTCCGCCACTGCCTGTTCTATGGAATTCACCGCCGACGCCATATCCTTCGGCTGCAGTATCATATCCATTCCGGCTTTTACCGACATCACTACCGCATCATCCACACTGTAATTGTCCGCTATGGATTCCATCTCAAATGAATCGGTTATGGCAACTCCTTCAAACTTCAGTTCATCCCTAAGAATACCGGTCGCTATCTTGTATGAGAGAGTGGCTGGAACCTCGTCTATATCCGGGACGATCAGATGTCCGACCATGACAAATTCTGCCCCCGCCTCTATACCCGACCTGAACGGCTGCATCTCATCCGCCATAATCTCTTCCTTTGTTCTATGCACATAGGCACTGCTATAATGTGAGTCCTCCGCCGTGTCTCCATGCCCCGGGAAATGCTTCAGGGTGCACATGACTCCTCCGTCGTTGAAGCCCTTCACCGCATTTCCAACGAGCTCTGCCGCCTGGGCGTAGTCATCACTGTATGCGCGCTCGCCGATAACCGTATTGTCTGGGTTCGACCATACGTCCGCCACCGGCGCAAAGTCGAGATTGAAGCCAAGCGCCGACATATCATTTGCTATGGTGTATGCGTTCTCATATGCCGTTTCGTCTCCGTCGTCCTTGTAATAGTACATGGAGCCTATATATGTGGTTCCGACAGTATCCATCAGGCGGTTTACCACGCCGCCCTCCTCGTCGGTCGCCACAAATAATCCTATACTGCTGTACTTCTGGGAGTTGTCGATCATCTCCTTCACCTGATCCTGACTCTCAAGGTTCTTCGCAAAGTACACGATACCGCCAACAGGATAATTCTCCAGAGCCTGTCTGGTCGCATCCCCTGCCACAGTCACGCCGTCCTCTCCCGTGAGCTCCTCCGGAGTCACAAACATCATCTGACAGACCTTTTCATGAAGCGTCATCCCAGCAAGTGTCTCATCCACCAGACTCGGCTTCTCCTCCTCGGGCACCTCCGTCGTTTCCTGGCTATCCGCGGTCTGCTCTTCTGTCGTAGTTCCGCTCTCCGTGACATCAGCAGCTACGCCTGTATTTCCATTGTCATTTTCTACGTGGCCCCCGGCTTTCCCCGCACTGCCTCTCAGCATGAAGATTCCCCATATTCCTGCTGTCAGGCACACCATTACGATCAATACCACAATTGCTTTTTTCATTGGTTTTCTCCGTGATTCAATTACAACTGGAACACAACCACCAGAAGCATCTTGAACTGCTCCTTGCCGTATACGGCATGTGGATGCTTTGCAGGCATTACTATTGACTCGCCCTCGTGGAGTTCATACTTGACACCGTCTATTGTCACCTCGCCCACACCGTCAAGGCACGTCACAAATGCATCTCCGTCAGACTCGTGTGTGCTGATCTCCTCATCCTTGGCAAATGCAAATAAGGTTATACTCATACATACATTCTGAGCAAGTGTCTTACTTACGACCTGTCCCTCCTGATATGCCACCTGATCCTTGAGCTTAAGTACCTCTGACTGTGCGATATTCTTCATAATTCCCATGTTCGTTACCTCCTGATATATTCTGATATATTGTTCGCTTATAGTATTATTCCACTTTTTAGTATTCTAGTATGTTGAAAAATCAACGTACTAGAATTGTTGTAATGATTTATTATGACATTTGTACGAATCAAAACAACCTGGCATGCACACATTACTATCAGAGTACATCTGATCAATAACAAATGCCCAAAATATGACAAAAAAGCCATTTTTCTATTATAAGTATAGTTTTATCTTTTGTAAACCCAATACCATTCAGCTATTATTAATTAGTGAGGGTCACTACGTTTTTTTGGATTTAAAGGAGCTCTGATTATTATGATAGGTGAACAATTAAGAACACTGCGCACCGCGAACAAGATGACACAGAAAGAGCTTGCAGGGGAGTTATCAGTGGCATTCCAGACTATAAGCAATTGGGAGAACAATTCCATCGACCCGTCTGTGAGCATGATTCTCCGCATCGCTGAATATTTCAACTGCTCCACTGATTATCTTCTCAAAGGGGATGATTCAAGTGCCAAGTATATTGATACAACCCAGTTGACAGAACATCAGCACGCACAGCTTCTTGGGCTTGCAAAGGAATTCTCCAAACTGAACAAGAAATAAAATATAACTTTATAATGTTCATATTACAGATACAGGGTATCACAACATTGTTGCGATACCCTGTTTTCTATTTGTATTATTCCAGATCGTGATCTGTATATCCTACAGGCTCATTCCACCGTCAACCTTGATGACCTGTCCTGTTATATATGATGCCTTGTCCGAAGCAAGGAACGCTGCTGTCTCAGCGATGTCTGATACTTCACCAAGTCTCTTGACTGTGATATGGTCAAGCATAGCCTCCTTTGCCTTGTCTGAGAGTGCATCTGTCATGTCTGTCTTGATGAATCCAGGAGCGATGGCGTTCGCTGTGATTCCACGGCTTCCGAGCTCCTTGGCTATAGACTTGGTGATACCTATAACTCCAGCCTTGGATGCTGCGTAGTTCACCTGTCCTGCATTTCCCTCTATACCTACTACGGATGACATGTTGATGATACGTCCGTACTTCTGCTTCATCATGGTTCTGTACACATGCTTGATACAGTTGAATGTACCCTTGAGGTTGATATTGATAACATCGTCGAAATCAGCCTCCTTCATTCCAAGTACAAGATTGTCTCTTGTGATTCCCGCATTGTTCACGAGAATATCTATTCTTCCATATGTAGCAACTGCGAACTTCATGAGTGCCTCTGCCTCAGCGAAATCTGCCACATTTGCCTTGAAAGCCACTGCCTCTCCGCCTGCTGCCTTGATCTCCTCAACCAGGCTGTTTGCACGCTCCTCTGAGCCATTGAAGTTTACTACTACCTTTGCGCCATATCCGGCAAATGTCTTTGCTATCTCACGTCCGATACCTCTTCCGGCACCTGTTACTACTGCTACCTTATCCTTAAGCATTCAGTTCCTCCAATTTCGCTAAATCGTCTACAGTTGCAATATTTATACTCTTTACCTCTCTGTTGATCTTCTTCATGAAGCCTGTGAGAGTCTTGCCTGGGCCAACCTCGATAAATGTATCAACGCCGTCAGCTATCATGTTCTCTATTGTCTGCTGCCATCTTACTGATGAGTACACCTGTCTCTTCAGGAGCTCCTTAACCTTTGCTGCGTCTGTGATCTCCTCTGCGTCTGCATTGCAGTAGTAAGGAGCAAATCCCTCTGCAACATCCACGCCCTGAAGGAAGTCGTAAAGTTTCTCACCTGCAGGCACAAGCATCTGTGAGTGGAATGGACCACTTACGTTAAGTGGGATAACTCTCTTGGCTCCAGCCTCTGCAAGTGCTGCTGATGCTGCCTTAACAGCCTCTGCCTCACCTGATATAACGATCTGTCCAGGACAGTTGTAGTTTGCTATCTGTACCTTGCCAGGTGTGTTCTCACATATCTCGGCAATCTTGTCAGCGTCCATTGCTATGACTGCTGCCATTCCGCCCATTCCGAGAGGTACTTCGTTCTGCATAAGGATACCTCTTCTTCTAACTGTCTTGATGCCGTCAGCGAGAGTCATGGCTCCTGCTGCAACAAGTGCGCTGTACTCACCGAGTGAGAGTCCTGCAAATACATCAGCCTTGAGACCTGCGTTCTTCAGGTGCTCATATATGGCAACCTCTGCAGCAACCATGGCCGGCTGTGTGTACTCTGTCTTGTTGATGTCATCGTTCTCCTCGAAACAGATCTTCTTAAGCTCTATATCCAGAACGTCATCTGCCTCGTCAAATACCTTCTTGCTGTCCTCAAAACTGTCATAAAAATCCTTTGCCATGCCCACATACTGTGCGCCCTGACCTGGGAATATAACTGCTGTCTTACCCATTTCTTTTTTACCGCCTTTATTATATTTTGTAATTGATTTACATTCGCATATCATTGATGTCTGTCTGTACTGGATTTTATCAACCATCTCTCATGCTACATCCAGAAGCCAAGTCAACCATCCCTTATTATAGAACAGGGCTCCGCAAATCGCAAGGTCAAGAATTAATACTGCGTTAATACTTCAGCTTGCTCCGCACTTCGTAATGCCGGATTTTTTCGAGCGAGCTCGAAAATCCGGCATCGCTTGGCGGTGTATTAACGCATAAAAAAAGCACATGCCATCAAGCCCCACGGCTCAAAGCATCTGCTGTAAATCAACTCTCATATAATATATATAACCTTGGATGGTCAGTCAGGACTCATGTCCTGGCTGGCTACCAAAGTTATGTCATGTCCGATACATGACAACTTTGAATAACAAATGTATTCAAAACAGTCCAATCTGTTCAGTTAGCAATATTACTCCTCAACACCCTTGCTCTTAAGGTAGTTAAGTACGTCCTCAAATGTAGCTACGTCATCGAGCTCCTCAGCAGGGATCTCAACATCGAACTCATCCTCAAGCTTCATAACGATCTCGTAAAGATCAAGTGAATCAACACCAAGATCATCCTTGAAGTTTGTGTCAAGCTTCATCTCGTCCTGTGAAACTCCTAACTGCTCCTCGAATATTGCCTTAACCTTATCAAACATGTTCTAATCCTCCTAAACTATAGTAAATGTTACCATTATCCTCACGGACGCTTATACTATAACCTAAGGCTACAGTAAAGTCAACACGAAGATTTTCATTGTTTTTTCGCTTATTTTTCAGCGTCAGACTTGATCGCACCTGTCTCATATATGAACTTAACTGTGCTCTTTGTACCATCGATCGTACCTGTGAAACTTGTGTAAGTTGTATCGTCTGAGAAGAGTGCCTCTATATAATCAATGTCTGCCTGATAGTTGCCTGCAAACAGCTTTGTGATCTTCTTGATACCCTCTTCGTTGAACTGCTTCATTCCATCGCTGAGAGTCTTTGAACCTGTTACAAGCTCCTTTGCTCCGTCATCCAGAGTCTTGCTTCCGCTGTCAAGCTGTGATGCTCCATCACTGAGGGTCTTTGCTCCTGCTGCGATCTGGCCTGCACTTGAATCAAGAGTTCCTGCCGCTGTCTTTAACTGGCTGCTTCCATTTGCCAGTGTTAAGCTTCCCTGATACAGTGTGTTCATATTTGTTGATATTGTAGCTGCTCCATCGCTGAGAGTCTTTGTACCCTTCTTGAGTGCTGCCGCACCTCTTGAGAGATCTCCGGTTCCCTTTGCGATTGCCTTGACACCTGCATATGCGGAATCGATTCCTGTTGAAATGCTTGAAGCACCGTCACTGATGGTCTTGAGTCCTGTTGACAGCTCGCCCATCTTGGTATCCAGTGTCTCAGCACCCTGCTGTAATGCTGTTATCTGTGCTGTTGTCTCCTCTGAAGTCAAAGTAGCTGTGAGGGTCGTTCCTATCTGATCGATCGCATTGAGAGCACCCTTTGCCTTTGCAAGGCCTGTGTACTGTGCAAAATATGCATCGTATGTTCCATCGCCCTTTGCCGCATCCAGAGTAGTCTTACCTAGTGCAAGTGCTCCTTCAAGCTGTGACATAGCCGCATCTATTCCGGCCTCGCTTGTTATGGAACCGCCGAGCTGGCTGTATACATTTGACTGAGCCTGGCTTACGATCTGTGATGGCATTCCTGTCAGCATGGTGATCAATGTGTTCACACCATTATTGAGCTCTGTAGCGCCCTTTGCAAGTGCCTGTGAACCTGCATATGCATTGCTTGCTCCTGATGCCAGTGAGCTTGCGCCCTTGGAAAGTCCAGGATTGCTGTCTGTTCCCTCAAAGCCTGCCTGAAGTTCCTTTGCACCACTGTTCAGCTTGTCAGCTCCGCTCTTGAGTGTGCCAACGCTTGTATCGACTGTCTTTGCTCCTGTTGCCAGTGTCTTTGCACCATCGTTGAGAGCTGATGAACCATCCTTTATAGACTTGATTCCATCGTCCAGAGTTCCCATGGCTGTTGATATCTGTGAAGTACCTGCTGCAAGCTGGCTTGTGTAAGTCTCAAGTGAAGCTGCACCGTCTGCCAGTGTGTCAGCGCCCTTCTTCAGTGAGTAAGTACCATCCTTCAGAGTCTCCAAACCATTTGTGATCTTTCCTGAACCCTCCTCGAGCTGATCTGCAGAATCACCGAGCTGACCTACGCTGTCTGTGAGTGAGCTCACATCTGCCTTGTCCTCAACCTCGTCTATGGCATCCTCTGCGCTTGATCCAAGAAGGTCACTTGCTGCAACCGTCATGGTCATTGAGAGCTCGAAGTCTGTGACATCCGCTGTAACCTCAACATAATCAGGTACATCTATGTTATCAAGTGCTGTCTCTATCTTGCTGTCATTTATACCATCCTGTAAGCACTGCTTGAATCCAGGAACTGCATATCCGACTACGATCTGGTTGCTTCCCTCTGAGATGACCTTACCATTCTCAACCTGAACGTTTGAGAACTTATCTACAGGAAGGATCATTCCTGAGAGCATTACAAATGGTGAGATGACCTCTGTATTCTTGCTGTCCACTGTGACTGTCTTCTTGGTGTTGTTGGTATAATCAAATCTGATGGTGACCTTACCGCTCTTGCCTGCAAGCTCTGAAGGCTCTATCTCCTCGCCGTCCAGCTTGTATGTTACCTTTACGTCAACAGGGAGCTCCTCATTTGACTTGCCCTGATAGTAGATATCTGATCCATTTGCAGCCCATGTTATAGTGCCATCGCCGTTGTCCTTGTATTCCTCATAGCCCTTCACGTTCTGGATGTCTGTGAGGTTTGTCTTGTCGTTGAGTCCCTCTGCACCGTCTGAGTTCTTCAGCCATGTGCTGACTGTAACGTCATTTGCATTTCCATTTGCATCGGCAAGGACATATACTGTCTCTTCCTTGTCTGCGTCAGATGCGCCATCCTTGGATATCTCAGATGTAAGTGCATCCTGAAGTGTGTCTGACTCGCTCTCGGTTGTAGCCTCGGCCTTGTCTGAGGATGAGCTGTCATTTGTATCTCCGCATCCTGTTGCCAGTGATGCCATCATAACTGCTGATAATGCAACACATATATATTTCTTCCATTTGATCATATTATTACCTCTTTTCATAGATTACAAAAGTTCCGTAGTTACATCTGTTTATAACTGCTATGCCTGAGTGGCTGCAGTGTCCTCATCGCTAACCTTCGCTGATGGTCCATCCATCAGGTTCTTCCTGTATCTGAACATGATGACCTTATCGAAGAGCATCAGTGCTGATGGAAGCATCAGGATAACTGCACACATACTTATGAGTGCTCCACGAGCCATAAGTGTACACAGCGCGCTGATCATATCTATATCTGAGTAAAGACCTACGCCAAATGTTGCAGCGAAGAATGAAAGTGCGCTGACAACTATGGACTGTACTGACTCCTGGCATGCTGTTGCCACGGCGTCAAACTTTCTGTATCCGTTCAGTCTGTTTCTCTTGTACTTCGTTGTCATCAGTATGGCGTAATCAACCGTCGCGCCGAGCTGGATAGTACCGATAACTATTGAAGCTATGAACGGTATCTCTGTTCCGGTGAAGCAAGGGATACCCATGTTGATGAATATCGCAAACTCTATGACTGCCACAAGTACGATTGGCAGTGATATTGAACCGAATACACAGAGGATGATGATGAATATCGCTCCGATGGATACTGTACTTACAGATGCGAAATCCTTATCTGTTATAGTGATAAGATCCTTTGTACAAGGAGCCTCACCAACCAGCATGTTCTTCTCGTTGTATGAATCGATGGTATTATTGATCTCTGTACACTGATTGTTAACCTCATCTGAAGCAACCTCATACTCTGATCCGACGAGTATCAACTGCCAGTCATCGCTCTTGAGCGCCTCTGTGACATCTGAAGGTATGAAGTCGGTTGGAATACCTGCTCCAATGATGCTGTCAAGTCCGAGACAGAACTTAACTCCATCGATGTTCTCGATATCTGACATCATGTTTCTTGTGTCCTTGTCACTCTGATCATTTGTGACAAGTATCATATGTGTTGAATTCATGTTGAATACCTCAGCCAGCTCTGTGTTGGCCTGAACACTCTCCAGACTGTCTGGAAGTGATGAATCCAGCTTGTAATAAACCTTTGTATGATTGTATCCGTATATTGCAGGGATCAGGATGATCACGAACAATACAAGGAATACTTTGTAGTGCTTAGCTATGAATTTTCCTACTCCCTTGAACTCTGGAAGTATTACTCTGTGTGTTGTCTTCTCTATCGCCTTGTCAAATACAAGGATGAGTGATGGAAGTATCGTTACACATGCGATAACTCCGAGTACGACACCCTTTGCCATGACGATACCAAGGTCAAGTCCGAGGGTAAAGCTCATGAAGCACAGTGCAACGAATCCGGCAACTGTTGTTATGGAACTTCCCACAACTGATGATATTGTCTCTGCGATGGCGTGTGCCATAGCCTCTTTCTTATCCGTGTATTCTTTCTGCTGTGCCTTGTAGCTGTGCCACAGGAATATGGAGTAATCCATTGTAACTCCGAGCTGAAGTACCGCAGCCAGCGCCTTTGTTATGTATGATACCTGACCCATGAAGATATTTGATCCAAGGTTGTACACGATCGCCATTCCTATACTTGTAAGGAAGAGTACCGGGATCATGATAGAGTCCATTGTGATCGCCAGTATGATACTACTCAGGATAACCGCTATAAGTACGTATATCGGGGTCTCCTTCTCTGACAGCTTCTTGGTATCGACGACAACCGCTGACATACCGGACAGGAAGCACTGCTTGTTTGATATGCTTCTTATCTCCTCGATGGCATCCATTGTGCCGTCCGCCGATGTGGTATCATCAAATATGATGGCCATCATGGTGGCATTCTTTTCGTCATTGTTAAATGCATCATAAAGGCTTTCAGGAAGCATATCCTTTGGTACTGACAGGTCTGCAAAGCTGTCATACCATATAACCTTTGATACATGGTCTACTTTTTCAATCTTTGATTTCAG
The DNA here is from genome assembly GCF_003461545.1 of Coprococcus sp. AF16-22. Taxonomy (NCBI): domain Bacteria; kingdom Bacillati; phylum Bacillota; class Clostridia; order Lachnospirales; family Lachnospiraceae; genus Coprococcus; species Coprococcus sp. AF16-22. The sequence goes on along the minus strand of NZ_QTXH01000002.1, from coordinate 303,279 downwards.
TGCGGATACATCTTTGTCTTCCATCCCCTCTACCACATACAGTGAGAAGGCTCCTGTACCGAACTGGTCAACCAGTATATCCTGACCTTTCATGGTCTCGATATCCTTCGGAAGATATGACAGAATATCGTAGTTTACCTTGGTCTTGATATAACCGTATGCCGCTGGTATGAGAAGAACTAAGCTGAGAATCAGTATTACGACCCTCGCACTTACTATCTTTTCTCCTAGTTTTAACATAGCCATAACATCTCCTTTTTCTATTCTGTGGTGGATTATACAACCTGATATTTCTTAAATAAACTACCCAAAATACGAAAACGTTTACATTTTGTTACAAATATGCTAATCTGTAACAAACGTTTGAACACATATTCAAAATTGATTATAAACAAATTATAAACTGAGGGAGGTTTGGGAAAGTGCCTAATCCAAGCGAGGAAAAGACTGAAGATAAAATTATCAAAAGCTTCAAAAAGCTTGTAAACGAATATTCCTTTGATAAGATCACTGTCACGATGATCGCTGAAGACGTCGGAATATCAAGACCGATATTCTACAGATATTTTAAAGACAAATATGAGCTGATGGATTACATGCTCTACAATGAGGTGACCAAGGAACTGGAGGTACTGCTTGAGCACAACATGATCCTTGAGGCCATAAAATATCTCTTCACACACATTATTAATGAAGCGAAGCTTTACAGAAAGCTTTTTGAGACAACCGGGCAGAACAGCTTTGAGCAGGTCATGATCGAACAGTTCACCAGTTTCTTCAAGGAACACCTGAAGATATTTGACACGGATCAGATTCCTGACAATCCTATGCTGTCTCCTCTTATTATATGTAAGTATTTGGTAATGGGTCTCACCGTTGCCATCAAGGGATACCTGAACAGCCCGGAGATCACGAGTATCAACGTGGATCAGGCTGTGGAGGCTTATTACTTCCTGGTGTCACACTCCATATTCGAACTTACCAAGGAGAATTTCCGGCCGAAGCTGTTCCAGGCGGTGGATCGAAATTACATTACGCTGCCTCCAAAGAATTGATTGGCGGATGCCCATGGGTGCTGAGACGGACGCCCATAGGTGCTGACGAGGGATTGTGCCCATCCGGGAAAGCGCAAAAAGCCTACACGGTGGTGTAGGCTTTTTATTATGCTTTCCCGGAGGTAATCTACTTTTTCATTAACACCTATGGGCTGGTTTTTTATAGCATTAAATTACACTATATGTCATTTAATATTTTCATAATTATACAATTCCTCCTTATTCCTTCTTTTCCGTTTACTTCTATGTTTTCGCTACATGATGCATTCTGATTTTACTTCCGGCAGTTATTGGAAGCATGTGGAATTACAAAACTTGAAAATACAGGTTGCCAGTTACATATACATACGTCCTTATACCTCTTATCATTTAGCCTCTGACTGTAATCTGGCTTGATATATCTCGTTATTTCGGATGATCTCGTCAGCGGTGCACGGCATGTAGTTGTTGATCATGCAGCCTACATTGTAAGCACGTCCCTGGCCGGTCATGAATCTGTACACTTCAGGACTGCTCTTGTGGATATGTCCATAGAAATGGTATGCCCCGCTTTTCTTCTTATTCCACTCAGCTATCGGAAAGTGACACATAACTATCAGCTTACCTCTGTCGCTCACATAGTCCATCTTCTGTATATCGTCGAAGTAGGACTGCAGCTTCTCACTTCCCATTATTACCTGATCGTGATTGCCAAGGATGAGGCGCTTGTGTCCTTTAAGTCTTGCAAGGATCGGCTCCGGATCTTTCAATTTAAAGCAGAAATCCCCGAGAATATACACTGTATCATTCTTTCCTACCCTGCTGTTCCAGTTATGTATCATTCCATCAGCCATATCATCCACATCTGTAAATGGTCTCTCATCAAATTTTATAGCATTTGCATGTCCAAAATGAAGATCTGACGTATAAAATATCATACAATATCACCTCTCATTCCTACTCAGCGTACCATGTAAATATATGCAGCAGCCTGGATAATTTTCTATGTCTGGCTGCTGCCATGATATAACATAACCCGTCAAACATTCACCGTGTTATCTCTTATGATCACCTATATCAGGCTATCGCCTTCCGCCTGCTTCATGTCATTATAAAACCATCTTCTAAGCGTGCATATATCCCTCGGAACATTTGCGGGATCCTCTGTATCGTGAAGCTTTCTCACCCACGCATAGTACTCATTTGCAAGAGGGGTGGTGAGTGCCGATGTCTTCTTGATATATCCGTTTCTGATAGCCTCATGGGATATTGTCCTCATAAACTTCCAGAAATTGTAGTATGCAAGCTTGAGCTTTGTCATATATCCGTCGCTGTCCTCGATGACAAACCCCTCTATGACTCTGCCGTTATACTCGTAATCATCCTCAAGGATATCATAATACCAGTCATAGAACTCCTGCCAGGTTGCAAGCTCGCAAGCCTTCTTCTTTGGTGTCAGGCCGAACCGGTGGGCTGTATCACACATCGCATCGTAATCATACTTTGCATAGTTTATCTGGTTGTAAACTATATCAAGCAGATACAGATTGCTCTCCGGGTACTCTATGATGTGAGGATCATGCTTCATATCAACACACTCAAATACAAATGTCACATTATTGTCCTTCGCAAACCGCTTCATATTCTCTATATTCTCCAGTGTCACCTTCTCATATATCATATCCTTCAGCCAGCCGGCGAATGGTCCCTCTATGGTGGATTTGCTCGCTATCAACAAATCGTCGTTGTACTCATCGTAGCTCACGAGTCCCGGGAAACCGTTCTCCTTGACATAGGCAGTCACCGGAAACTGCAGCTTATTCTGCAGCATATCAAACTTTGTCTCAGGGCGCTCATTGATATTAAAGAACTTGTCATACGCCCTCGCTGCGACTCTTCCCTTGAATGTGTCAATGTACAAGCCCCTTGCTCTTGTGGTCTGCTCATCCCACACCCTGTCATTGAATGCCTTGCTCGTGAAGTTGAATGACGAAATATTGCCAAATGTCTTCTCCTGTATGTACCTGTTCCCCCGCAAGGAGATGATCACATCTGCAACAGAGCTTGTGGTAACGGTCTGTTCCTCCTGTATCTCAGGTGCCTTGAACACATCATTGTGGATCTCCACCTCATGGATTCCATCAGCATCCACCCGAACGCATCTGAGTTCCCCGCCATACTCGACTCTGCCCTCAAGGTTGAACACTCTGTCATTCACCCGCACCGGGAGCAGCTTGGTGTTCCTGTGTCCATGGATCTGATAGTAATTCGCCGGCATCTTCCCGTAGAATGTCTCTGCGATCTTCTCGAAATCATTGTAAGCTCCGACTCCATGTATCATCTGATCAGTTGCCACAAATGTGAGATTGTCGGGAATCACACTGAGTCCCGCATGGGTCACCAGATATACATTATCACCGTAGCTATAGTAAGCACACTGTCCAAACCTTCTGTAAAGCTTCCGCACCTCCTTCTTGTCGATTCCGGAAGCATCGAGGATTGGTCTTGTCACAAGCTCAAACTCCTTCGACCTGCCGGTGCAGTCATTTGCCCACAGCCACAGCCATCTCTCGTGATTGCCCTCAAGCATGAGAACATTCTTCCTGTCCATGATAGATATCAGGAAATTTACAACCTCCGCATTCTCCACGCCTCTGTCGATATAATCACCTGTAAATATATAGAACTCATCATCCTTTATACCGCCATTGTCATCCAGATACTTCATCAGCGCTGTATAGCATCCGTGAACGTCCCCGATGTGATGGATCCTCTTATACTGGGAGAAATCCCTCTTCTTCATCCAGATGCTGTCAAGCTCGTCCGGCTTTATGACCGTGATTCCCGAAGGGATCTTTTGTGTGGCAAAGCGGGAGTACATCTTGTCAATAACGTCATCTGATACCCTCTTGAACTCCTCCCTCCCGGCATTTCTTCTCTTCACCTCTTCTATAGGTATATCTGTAAAATCTACACAATACATTCTGTATCTGTACGTCTCACACATATTCTTATATCTGTTCATCTCCGAAGTCTTGGAATTCGTGGCATCTATCACCGTAAATTCGCCCTTCTGCATGCGGATCTCAAGGAGGCTGAACAATGTCTTCCACACCGTACCATCATTGTTCTGACTGATTCCTCTCGTACCATCCACCTGCAGCACCGGACTCTGACAAAGCAGTCTGATGTCGTCCGCTGAAAGTGTGTATGGTTTTAATCCATTCTGCTCGATCCATGTAGATTTGCCACAACCGGCAGATCCCCTAAGCAAAAGCAATACTCTCATATTCTATCTGCCTCCTTCTTTACAATACTATTTTGTCCAATATACCCTATCTCCCTATATTTTTCACCCAACCTGTAGTTTAATCTATCTGTTTTCTAAATTGTGTTTCTTGGATCGTTACAAAGTCATGGACAAACATAGAATTCGGCTCGCCGCAGATTTAGACGATAACACGGGCAAGCAATTCCATTTTCAATCCATTTTCTGTGCAAGCATTACTCTTGCAAATAAAAAAGCTCCCCGGCAAATGATTCTTTCAATAACATCATTCGTCCAAAGGAACTTTTTTATATTTTTATGTCATATATCTTTGTCTTGTATATCTTTGTCTTCCGGCCATCAGGCACGAACAAGCACCATCGCACTCATCTTCGGAGCTTTGATCGTGAGTACGTTGTGCTCCACCATGAAATCCTGTGGCTCCAGTGTATAGCCCTCTTCATTTGTCAGCATGACTCTTCTGAGTATCGAGTGGTTGTACACACCTATCTGACGGATATGAAGCTTCAGATCCACATCCTCATAGTTGGTGTTCATGATGACTACCACCTGCTTGTTGTCAGTAAATCTTCCATAGCAGAGTATCTTGTGTCCGCCATGGAGATATAATACAGAACCTGACTTAAGCGCCTCGTACGACTTGTGTATTCTTATCATGTCCTTGTGGAACTGTATCAGCTCCTTGTCCTCATGTCCCCATGGGTAAGTTCTTCTGTTGTCTGGATCTGTCCATCCGCACACACCGGCCTCATCGCCATAGTATATGGTAGGAGCGCCCGGCCATGTCATCTGGAATACGACAGCCTGTCTGAATATACCCTTGTCCACGCCCTGATCGGCGGCATCCGCTCCCATGGTGTGAAGTCGTCCGACCTTTCTGTTGGTTCTCGTGAGGAATCTGGAATGGTCGTGGTTGGACAGCTCATTCATGGACACGTCTATCGATGGTCTCAGGAATCTGGACATATGGTAGTTCATCGCACCCTTGAACGCATCGTAATTACCCAGAAGGTCTCCGCGGAACTCATCGCTGTGCTTCTCAACACCGCAGAGAAACCATGTGATAGGCTCCATGAACGCATCGTAGTTCATGACTGTATCCCACTGGTCGCCCTTCAGCCAGCTCTTCGGATCACCATAGTGCTCCGCCAGAATGATGGCATTTGGGTTGGCCTCCTTTACATTTCTCCTGAACTCACGCCAGAACTGGTGGTTGTACTCAGGTGAATGGCCCAGATCCGCCGCCACGTCAAGTCTCCATCCATCCGCATTGTATGGAGGTGACACCCATTTTCTCGCTATCTTCATGATGTACTCAACCAGCTTCGGCGAGTCCTCATAGTTGAGCTTTGGAAGAGTGTCATGTCCCCACCAGCCATCATATGTTGTATTGTACGGCCATGCATTGTCATTGTAAAACTTGAAGAAAGTGTTGTAAGGGCTGTCCTTCGATACAAACGCACCCTTCTCGTAGCCCTCCTGATTCTCGTATATACACTCCCTGTCCATCCATTTGTTGAATGAACCACAGTGGTTGAACACGCCATCCAGGATGACCTTCATGCCACGCTTGTGTATCTCCTCAACCAGCTCGGCAAAGAGCTGATTGCTGGCCTCAAGATTCTTTTTATTTGTAACTCTGTTGATATATCTCGACGACTGCTTGTTCTCAAGGCATCCGCCCGGAAGGCAGTCACCCTCATCGTCAACTATTCTTCCATAGTGGGGATCAACGTAGTCGTAATCCTGTATATCATACTTATGGTTGGATGGTGATACGAATATAGGGTTCAGATATATTACATCCACTCCCAGATCCTGCAGATAATCAAGCTTATCCTTGACACCCTGGAGATCTCCGCCATAGAAACGTCCCACATCCATGGTGCTCGGCCTCTGATTCCAGTCCTTTACCTGAACTGAACCGGTACCTATATATGCGTACTCATTATCCAGCACATCATTGGAAGTATCCCCGTTGCAGAACCTGTCCACAAATATCTGATAAAATACCGCACCCTTTGCCCACTCCGGCACCTTGAATCCCGGACATATCTCAAAGTCGTACTCTCTGTCGTTCTGCTTCGTAGGTCCCAGCTTGTCATAAAAGCATGTGACCCTTCCCGAATGTATCTCAAAATGATATCTTATGAATGGCAGACCTCCAGGTATCGTTGCGGTATAAAAGTCAAATATTCTGTTGGAACTTTCCTTTGTCATCTGTATCTTTTCTTCATTATATATAAGGAACACTTCATCCACATTATCGGCTGTAGTCCTGAATCTGACATTCACATCCTGATCCACATCCGGCTCCTGTGGGCTGACATAATATTTGCTTCCGTCCGCAAACAGTCCGCCTTTATTTAGTATGGGCTTTACATTATATACATAATCATGTATCTTCTGCCCATTGGTCTTCTTTTCCACCATACAATAAAATCTCCCTTGCACATACTCTTTTTTATATTAATACTTTTCGGGAGATTAGGCAACAAGATAAAACATATATTAGCTGCAAATATACAGCAGGAATCGCCTCATATCAGACCATCCTGCCCAATTTCTGTTTTCACCAAAAGTAAAAGAGACAGTCACCGAACGACTGTCTCTTTTGGAGAAGGTATTTTGTTACTTTTATGGGGTGTAGCCAAAACTATATAATGTATTGGGGGTTACAAGTATTATTATATACAAATCCCGTCAAAAGTCTGCCCAAACATTTTTTTATTTGGCAAATGTCATTGTGCAATATCACAATACATTTCCTGAATATTACCTGATTTTTACTTTTTATTGTTCACATTAGACAAAACACCGGGCATTTTCTAAAAACCGCGTCTCTTCAGATCACTCACAAGCTCCACATAGAATTCCCTCACATCAAATGTATCTATATTTTCCCTGTTCAGGTCTATCACGTCTCCGTGGGAGATTCCACGCCTGCCCTGAGGCTTCAGATATATGAAGTTTGAGCCCCATTTGAAAGATTCATATCCGACAAGTCCATCGTTCTCACCATCAAACTGCTTTACGAATGCGTTGGTGGTGTTGAGCGGGAAGCGTCCGCCGGAAGGCTTCTTCATACATGAACCCGTGCTCTGTATGTATACCCCCTGCGGATCAGGGAGCTCTCTGTTCAGGTTTTCACACGCTGATGCCGTGAGATCCGTCACCGCAGCTATGAAGTCCGGGTTTGTGTCACCCAGCTTCTTGAGTGCAGAATTGTAGGCATTTGCCACGGTCTGCTGCTGTTTCTCCGGTATCTTGCCCAGAAGATAATCCGCAAATTCGCATCCCCTGTGCGGAGTGTTAATCGTTGTGAGTGATGCTACATAAGGGGCCATGCCGAGCTTCGATATGGCATATCTGCTGTCAAGGCCTCCCTTGGAATGGGCTATGATATTCACCTTCCCGCATCCTGTTTCCTTCAATATCTGCTGTATCCTGTCAGCTATCTCCCGTCCGGAGTCAGCCACAGATGCGGCGGACTGATGGTTTCCGTAGAATATGGTCGCACCATTCGCCTCAAGTGCCGCAGGGATCCTTCCCCAGTAATTCAGATACCTGAAATCCCTGAAGAACACTCCGTGTACCATGAGTATTGGATATCTGGTGGCGCAGACCCGGTCAGCCTGTCTTGCCTTATCCTTTATAATCTTCTCGTTCTCCAGAACCGTCTCACCTGATGCCAGACTTATCAGCTTGCCAAGGACTATCAGATGTACCACCGGAATCCAACCGCACAGTATACCGATCACTCTCCATTTGATACCGAGCTGCCTGGATGACACATATATCCTTATTATTCCAACCCAGAATGTGACCGCCAGTACAGCCACCGCCGTGAGTATGTACAGAACCCAGTTCTTCCATGTCCACGCACCAACATCTATCACATGCACCAACATTAGTATCAGCACAGCCACAGACATGACCGTTGCCGCCAGGAAAGAATACAGATTCTCGCATCCCCTCTGACACCTTCTGATACCCTTAGACTGTATATTCTTCAGACCGAGAAGCGGCATCGCGGTCAGCAGTACATATACTGCTATGAACACCACAACTATAAGCGGCATGAGTGGTATATTCCACTCCGGACACCTTGCCAGCAGATATACATTTGCCAGCAGGAACGGTATCACCGCATTTATCCCTCTCTTTATTATCTTCATCCCTTGTTCTCCCTTCCGTCATATATCCAACATAAGCCAAATGCCCGCAAGAAAACTGCGGGCATCTGTATTGTCTTTATATATTACTGTTTGTCTGTCTGAGTCTCAGCTTTCTGCTCTGCAACAGCATTATCTGCTGCATTTACATTCTCTGCTGTACTCTGCTCTGCACCGTTGCTCTGAACATCTGCATCTGCATCCTTAGCATCGTCTCTATCGAACAGTGCTTCAAACTCAGCTCCTGTTATTCTCTCCTTCTCAAGAAGAAGCTTTGCAGACTTGTGAAGAACATCCACATTCTGCTCCAGAATCTCATAAGCCTCCCTGTAACACTCGTCAACGATCTGCTTAACCTCCTCATCTATGGCGGCGGCTATCTTTTCGCTGTATGGCTTGGTATGTCCAAGATTTTTCCCGAGGAATACCTCCTCCTGATCATCGCTCTCATAGTTGATAAATCCAAGATTTTCGGACATTCCATACTTCGTAACCATGGATCTTGCATAACCGCTGGCCATCTTGATATCCTGTGAAGCACCCGTGGTAAAATTGCCAAATATGATCTTCTCTGCAATTCTTCCGCCCATGCTAACTTTTATCTCGTTGAGCAAATGCGCTTTAGTAATATATTCCTGATCACCCTGTGGAAGCGGCATGGTATATCCTCCGGCTCCGGTACCTGTAGGTATGATAGACACAATATGCACCGGGCCAACATATGGAAGGAGATGGACCAGTATCGCATGTCCCGACTCGTGATATGCCGTGATTTTACGATCCTCCTCGGAGACCACATGGCTCCTCTTCTCACCACCGACTCCAACCTTGATATATGATTTGTCGACATCTTCCTTATTGATATATTCCCTGCCGGCCTTCGCAGCAGAGATCGCAGCCTCATTCATCAGGTTCTCAAGATCAGCTCCCGAAAATCCGGCTGTTGTTCTGGAGATCTCGTTGAGATCAACATCTTCTGCCAGAGGCTTGTTCGCAACATGAAGCTTGAGGATTTCCTCTCTGCCCTTGATATCAGGAGGATTGACAGATATCTTTCTGTCAAAACGTCCCGGACGGAGGATCGCTTTATCCAGTATGTCCACACGGTTGGTAGCTGCAAGAACTATGATTCCCTCATTCGCTCCGAATCCATCCATCTCTACAAGGAGCTGGTTCAGAGTCTGCTCACGCTCGTCATGTCCACCGCCAAGTCCTGTACCTCTCTGTCTGGCAACGGCATCGATCTCATCTATAAATACGATACATGGTGCGTTCTTCTTTGCCTGTGCAAAAAGATCTCTCACTCTCGCTGCACCGACACCGACGAACATCTCCACGAAGTCTGATCCTGAAATACTGAAGAACGGAACCCCCGCCTCTCCTGCTATGGCCTTTGCCATGAGTGTCTTACCTGTTCCAGGAGGGCCGACAAGAAGAACTCCCTTCGGTATACGTGCACCGACCTTGATGAATCTGCCCGGGTTCTTGAGGAAGCACACTATCTCTTCGAGATCCTCTTTCTCCTCACTGAGACCGGCAACATCGTCAAATGTTATTTTCTTCTTATTATTTTTCTTATCTTCCTTCTCTTTCTCATCAGGCTCTGTCATTTTCGCCCTGCTCTTGCCAAAGTTCATCATCTGGCCTCCACCGCCCTGTGATGATCTCACGAACAGCAGCATGACAAAGAACATGACGATCATGACAAGGGCATACGGAATTATCACACTCCATATGCTCGTCTTCTCCACATCGTTCAGGCTGCATCTGGCAACGACCTTCTTATCGTCATCCGAGCTTACGGTCGCATTATACTTGTCCACACTTGCCTGATAGTCGTTATAAATCTTCACGACATCATTGACATCTGTGGAATAAAATGCAAGAGTCTTTCCGTTGGTGAACTGCACCTGAACTACCGCCGTAGGAATCTCTGCATTTGGCTGTATCGACAATGCCAATATCTTGCCATCATCCAAATCCTCTGTCAGATCTGTGTAACTGTAAGTGGTGGTCACTTCAATCTTGTCGCTCTGCATCCATCTGTTTATGAGGATGAAAGCAACTATCAGGATCAACAGATAGATTATCATTCCATTCCTGAATTTTCTCTTATCCATATTTTCCATGTATATGCTCCTTAATCAATATATTACTGCTCTATAACACCTATATATGGAAGGTTTCTGTACTTCTGGGCACAGTCAAGGCCGTATCCCACAACAAATCTGTCAGGGATCTCAAAACCTGTCATATACAGCTCAACCGGGATAACTCTTCTGTCCGGCTTGTCAAGCAGGGTCACAACCTCAAGGCTTGCAGGCTTTCTCTCGCCGAGAAGCTTCACAAGGTATGAAAGGGTTCTTCCCGAATCAAGAATGTCCTCCACAATGATTACATCCTTTCCCTCTATAGACTCATCAAGGTCCTTGTTCAGCTTGACAATACCTGATGACTTTGTTCCATCGCCATAGCTGCTCACAGACATGAAGTCCATGGTGACCGGACTCTTCATTCTCTTCGCAAGCTCACACATGAAGAACACGCTTCCCTTAAGGATTCCGATCAAATGTATCGTCTTTCCCTCATATGCCTTATCTATGGCTGCTGCCATCTCGCTTATTCTGTTTTCCACCTCACTGCTGCTGAGCATAACACCAATCTGTTCTTTCAACTCTGTTTCCTCCTGTTAAAATTCAACTCAATTATCTTTTGTGTATCTTCTGTCACTTTATAATTCTCGCCAATCCTAAGTCCCACGGCCCACACGACCTCCTGCCCGGATGTCACAAGTGGAATATGACGCCGCTTGTCCACCGGTATCTTACAGTCAGTATACAGACGGTTGAGCTTCTTTCTCGAGCCCGCAGAATTAACGACTATATAATCCCCGTTTTCAAATGTCCGCAACTGCAGACACTGTTTTATTTTACCATAATCAAGAAACTTCGTACACTCTTTTTTTGCAAGATCAAGGGCTTCAGGTCTGTCGTAGATCCTGACCGTAAGCCTTCCCTCACACAGCTCATACTCACCATCACAGGTGATGTCTATGTCCACGCAGCCCGGCAGCCCGCCGTCCTGACAGCTCTGGTCACCGGCGCGGTTCTCACCGCCGGCAAATACCAGTCTGCCGTACTCCAGCCACACCCTCGCACCGGCAGGAAGATTGATCCCCGCCCCGGTGTCAGCCGAGTACAGCTTCGTAACCTCCGACACATGGCTCATGCCGATATCCTTCAGGCCTCCGCACACCATTCCGATGAGCTTTCTTATGACAAGCTCCTGCACGAGCCTGTCCTGCTCCTTGAGAGCCGCCATGTCCAGCTCATATCTCCGGTCAGTGCTGTCTCCGGTCCAGCCACAGCCTTCACTTCTGACATCAATTCCCTGTCCCGTCAGGAAATCATCAACCAGTCCGGCAGCAAGCCGCTCGTAATCAGCCGCCATCATGGCCATCTGGCAAATGTGCTCCATGGCCTGTCCATTTATCTCATTCATAAGGGGAAGTATCCTGTGTCTTATCTTGTTCCTGGTGTAATCATCCTCATTGTTGGTGGCATCCGTACAGTATCTGATCCCCTGCCGGTCAAGATATTCCTCTATGTGGCTCCTGTCGCTCCCCAGAAGCGGTCTCACTATGTGATCCCTCACCGGGGCTATACCCTTTATGCCGCCCATTCCGGTTCCCCTCGCCATGTTGAACAGAACCGTCTCAACCACATCGTTGCGGTTGTGGGCGACTGCGATCACACAGCCCTCATCCGCATATCTGGCACGCATCCTGTCAAATGCATCATATCTTGCATGGCGTCCGGCCTCCTCCACGGTCTGTCCGGCCTGCTCCGCAAGCTTCCTGACATCGATCCTGTAGGAGTCGCATGTGACACCATATTTACCACACAAAGTCTCAACGTAGCTCTGGTCACCATCCGCAGCCTCACCGCGTATCATGTGATTTATGTGTACAACGTGTATATCTATTCCCAGCTCCGCCCTGTGCCTTGCCAGCACCGTGAGCAGGCTCACCGAATCCGCGCCGCCGGACACACCGCACACGCAGTGACTTATACCATCAAACATGTGGTATTTTCTTATATACTCAAGAACATCTTTTTCAAATACATCCATACATTTATCCTTCTGTAAATATCATAATTTCATATTATAGCATAGAGTTACTCAAGCTGCGCTACTTTTCTCAGATCCTGATATCACCGCCGCCATGACCGTCACGTCATCCCGAAGCGACACATCCCCCTGTCCTATCATGGCGCCCAGTATATCATCGACCATCCGTCTGCTGTCACCCACTCTTATTCCCTTAAGCACATCCTGCATGTGATCGGACACATCCATATCCGAGAGCCCATCGCTCACCATGACCACGGCATCCCCCGCCGCAAGTTTCACATCCGCCATGTCGCACTCGGCATCGTCCAGCACGCCCACGGGAAGAGTAGTGCTCGTTATCTGGCGGACCTCATTTCCATCATCGCCCGGGCGTATCACATAGGTCACCGACGCCCCCTGCTTGAAGCTCCTCATGGTGCCGTCGTACATGTCTATGACCACCATATCAAATGTCGTGAATATTCTGCCCTTATTTCTCCTGGACATACATCGATTGGCAAATGCAATGCTGTACTCTGGGGCAAATCCCGCCTCCAGCAGCTCCTCCATGGTGTCCAGCATCATGCAGCTCTCGCAGGAGGCCAGGCTTCCGCTTCCCATGCCGTCAGACAGCATCATCACCAGCCTGCCATCCTCATACTCCTTCACCGAGAAATTATCCCCCGACACCGGAGAGCCATATTTCTTTATCCTTCTGACATGGTAACGCCCCTTGTAACGCGCCGCCTCCTCGTACACGGCAGATCTGTACTCATCGAAGAAAAGGCTCGGCGAATCCATGCCCGCCCTTATATTCTTCCTGAAATACCCACTCAGTACATCAGCCACCTGTCTTGACAGCACCATGCCCTGACCTGACGTTCTTCCCGCCACATAGTATCGGCTCCTGTTGCCACTGTCCATGGATGCCGTGACCCTGACCTCGTCCATCCCCAGCGATCTTATCTGCCCCAGCAGCTTTTCATCGGATATCTCCCTCGCCTCACCTATCAGATCTATCTGTCTCCTGAAGCCATCCACGAGCTCGCCGATCTGTCCCAGGCTTATCGCCGGCTCATCGCTCCCGGCAAATGTATAATCGAGCCGTCTGAACACATTTGCCATATCTTCTATCTTGCAGGCCGTGAGTCTGTTAATCTCCGCAGCAGCCGCCTGAAGACACGCCGGATCTGTCTCCTCGTCCATGGCGCCCAGCAGAGCACCAGGTATACACGCAAACAATACGACCGGAACGGCGATATTTATATAGTAAAATGCAATCTCCCGCCCAGAGCCGTTCCACAGCACTGTTCCATCCGCCACGGAGGCAAGAACGCACCCCAGAACATAGAACAGACTTGCAGACACCTTTCTTCTCCCGGTGAGTGCCCGGCCTATGAGCATGACCAGCGTCACAAGGAGCATCCACATGAGCCACCTGCTGTCATTCAGCTTGACCGACACAATGCTTCCCGCCACCGCCGCCATTCCGCATCCGTACACCGCTCCAGTTCTATACACCGCGTACAATATCAGAACCAGAGCTAGCATAAATGCCGGATTCACACCGTAGATATCCTCACCCGGAACAACCCACAGAACGACCGCCGCCAGCGCCATGAGGCTCACTATGCCCTGACTTATATTCCAGCTCTCATCCCTCTCCACATCCGAGGCATCCCCGCAGATATATGTATATAGAAGTCCAATCCCCGGTTTCAGTATCACACTTGCACACATGAATATCGCAGCCTCCACCACTCCATAAGCTGCAGCCATAAGCATGTTATCCGCATATACCACTATGTTTCCCATAAGCACGGCAGCCGACATGACGACGATCACCCTGACATACGATCCGGAATTTCTGGAGTACACGATCTTCATAAGACACATCGCAAGTCCCAGCAGCACCAGATATTTCTCCGTCACCATCACACCGGAATACACAGGCCCCGGTATCATATACTCATATGCGTGCAACAGCCCTGCTATACCCATAGATCCGGCTGCGACTCCCGCCGCACACCCGATGCAGGTTATCATGTATCTCCCACACACCGCACAGGCCGCCACATACACAGCCAGAACCACCGGGGCTATCCCCCATACCATGCATAAGCCGCTGACCATACACAGAATAGCCACCGCCATCACTCCGACGAACCCATTTACCTTTTCTCTCATCAACATTTTCCCGCCTTCCTGTTCATAGTGACAAGAAGTATATCCGTCAAATGCGCAAAAAAATAGCGAATGCTGAAATCAGCATCCGCTATGTTCTGACTTTATTCCTCAGGCTTTACCACGATCTCGTCAGGATATATGAGACCGAGCTGTGATCTGGCCACATCCTCAACATACTCATCTGTCTGCATATATTTCTCACGCTCTTCAAGCTTCTTATAATCTTCCTTCGCACTGTCAAGCTGTTCCTGAAGCTCCGCCGCCTGAACCTGCAGGCTCTCCTTCTGTGCTTTCAGGCTCTGTGCTTTGTACAGTACAACCACTGCCAGCAATATCAGACAGCTCACAACCAGAACCATTCCAAGCTTCGTTGTGATCTTGTTATTCTTTTTTGACTTTGATCTGCCGACCGTCTTACTCATTAGAAACTCCCCATTCATTACTTTATTACTTGTCTTTTCTTGTAATAATATACAAAAAGTTCGTAGCCAAACGAACATATTGACATAATTTTACTATTTAAGACTAATTATGTCAACGCACTTTTCGCCGTCACATTTTCACATTTTTTGAATCTTGTTTTTTCTTACACAATATATGGTTTGCAATTTTCGAAGCAGCCCAATTTATAGTAAAAAATACAAGTAAAAAACTTGAAAAAAATCCTAAAAAAATATATAGTCTCAGATCTCCGTCACAGCATATGTAACTGACCGCCATAACTACTACACTTAATATCAACCAAAGTGTAATATCGCATATCCACGCCACCGCGCGGCTGTTCCTAAAGAGCTTTGAGATGAACCAGAACAGCGATCCCAGTACACCTGAGCACGCTCCGGCTGCAACACTTATCCCATATCCCCAGAGCTGCCCTGCCGCCATATCGCTCATCACTTGAACAACCCCTTTATAGAAAAAGCACCTTCCTTGTCACCCGAATATATCATGGAGTTGATATTTCCTGTGAGATCCAGTATTCCCTTGTCAAGGTCCAGATTTGTCGCCTGCATATTCTTGCCTATTATCTTGAGTTTCCCCTGCTCGGTCACCAGCAGAACCAGATCAGGATCTATGGATGTGACCTTGCTGATCCCTGTCATGGACAGACTGTTCCTGTTGTCCATGACCACCTTGTGGGTTTTTGCCTTATTAACTTCCCCCATGTTCAGAAACCTTCTCAAGCTATTTAATAAACTATATGAGCCCACAAAAAAAATATGCCGGAATACACTATGTATATTCCGGCATATTTTTACACATACTCAAACATATCCTTGGCATCTTCCTTTTTAGTGGAATCTGCAATCATTGTAACTCTGACCTTCACCGTCTTGTTGCCAAATTCTATCTCGATAACATCTCCAACCTTGACATCGGTTCCGGCCTTAGCCACTTTGTCGTTGACCATGACTCTTCCGGCATCGCATGCCTCGTTCGCCACGGTTCTTCTCTTGATGATTCTGGATACCTTAAGGTATTTATCAAGTCTCATATCAAACCCTTAAAGATTAGTTGATTGA
The DNA here is from genome assembly GCF_003461545.1 of Coprococcus sp. AF16-22. Taxonomy (NCBI): domain Bacteria; kingdom Bacillati; phylum Bacillota; class Clostridia; order Lachnospirales; family Lachnospiraceae; genus Coprococcus; species Coprococcus sp. AF16-22. The sequence goes on along the minus strand of NZ_QTXH01000002.1, from coordinate 286,958 downwards.
ATCCTTTAATGCCTTTCCAGCCTTGAACTTAGGTGCCTTTGAAGCAGCGATTGTCATTGTCTCGCCAGTTCTTGGGTTTCTACCCTCTCTAGCTGGTCTCTCTGATACCTCGAATGTACCAAATCCAACTAACTGAATCTTCTCACCTTTCTTTAACTCATCTGCTACAACGTCTGTGAAAGCCTTTAATGCTGCCTCAGCGTCCTTCTTTGATAATTCTGTCTTCTCAGCGATTGCTGCAACTAATTCTGTCTTATTCATTAGATAATTCCTCCTTTAAAAAATAAATGCTCTCTGTCATCCGCCTGCTACCCGCAAAAGCAGAAAACTCTGAGCTCAACATGTATAGTTATACCTAAAATGGTTATATTTGTCAAGGAAAATAAGGGATTTCGAGGCCGAAACCCCTTGATTTTACTCACTTTTTGCCAAATTCTTGCATTACCGGCTACCCTTCCATCTGTTTGCCCAGAAATGCCGCCGCGATCACCGCTGCTTTTTGCTCTATCTCACCTATTCTGTGTCCGCTGTCACGCACTATCACGATGACAGAGCCCACTGCATCGCCCTCTGATATAATGGTCTGCACCACCTGTCCATCGTAATCCAGGTCGTCTGTGGTTATGTGTATGAACTTCGCATCGCCTTTGCGGGCAACTATCGCTTTCCTGTCGTTTATCACGCTCTCAAGCTCACTGTGAAGCTCCTTGCCCATCAGCTCCTTCTTCGGCATTCCCGCCACCGCTATGACTGAATCCCGGTCCGTGATGGCAACCGGCAGTCCAAGGCTCTGGGATATTGCCTCCACATACTGCTGTGCAAATGCAGTCAGATCAGCCATGGGCGAATACTTCTTGAGAACTATCTCGCCCTCCTTGCCGGTAAATATCTCCAACGGGTCGCCTTCTCTTATTCTGAGAACCTTCCTAATCTCCTTAGGAACAACTATTCTTCCGAGATCGTCTATCCTTCTCACTATTCCTGTCGCCTTCATAAACAGTATTAACCCTCCATTGCATGTTAAATAATTGCTTTGGAGTTATTATGTGGAAAATCATCAAAATTATTCTTCCACGATCCCAGCCAGCGTCATCTTTAGATCCTCTGCGCTTATCGGCTTGGCTATGTATCCGTTCATGCCCACCTCAAAGGCTTTCTTACGGTCTTCGTTGAACGCATTTGCAGTCATAGCGATTATAGGTATATCCGCCAGGCGTCTGTCGTCCAGCTTTCGTATGATCATGGTTGCCTTGTAACCATCCATGTTCGGCATCTGTATATCCATGAGGATGAGATCGTAGTATCCCGGCTCCGCTTTCTCCAGCATGTCTATACACTGGATTCCGTCTGCGGCTCTGTCGACCTCCATGCCCGCACCGACAAGTATCGTCATTGTTATCTCAGCGTTCAGATCGTTATCCTCCGCCAGGATTATCCTTCTGCCCTCAAATGAATAATCCTCGTTGCGCTTCTCTACCGAACCAGCATCCTCAACATTCTGGGATATACGATGCTCAAGTGTAACAGTAAATGTCGTACCCTTTCCCGGTTCACTCTGCACATCTATATCTCCCCCCATAAGGTCGACTATCTTCTTAACTATAGCCATGCCAAGTCCTGTTCCAAACTGTCCGCTCTCCGTGGATGTCTGTTCCCTGCTGAAATCCTCAAATATATGCTCCAGGAAATCCTCCGACATTCCAATTCCCGTGTCACTGACCACTGTGCGTATCCTCACATAACCATCCCTGTCGCATGGAAGCTCATCGATCTTCACCGCAACGCTGTCTCCTGGAAGAGAATACTTATATGCGTTGTTGATGATGTTCATGAGTATCTCTTTTATCTTCACTACATCACATAGAACATTGTTATGCTTCACATTCACATTCCATGTAAAGTCTATGTTCTTCTCCTTCATCTGACTTTCAAACAGCCAGTACACCGAATCAAGACTTTTAAGTGATATACTGCTCTCGTCCAGTTCTGTCTTGCCGCTCTCTATCCTTGCCATCTCCAATACATTGTTGATAAGGGACAGCAGATAATCACTTGATGATCTGATCTTGGCTATATAATCGCGCGCCTTGTCCTGGTCGGACAGGTTGTCATTCAGAAGGTCTGTGAAGCCTATTATCGCGTTCATAGGGGTTCTTATATCATGAGACATGGAGTTGAGGAACACCGTCTTAGCGTTGTTAGCCTTATTCGCCATATCCAGGGCATTCTCCAGCTCGTGGTTGGCCTTCTCGATAACCTCAAGCTTCTCAACCTTTCTAATATCCTCCATGCAGAGCTCTATATACACGAACATCGCCGAAAGCGTCAGTCCAGCCAGAACATAAGAACCACCCGCAACAATCTGCAACACTGAACATATAAGCGCAGGTATGAGTTCTATAGTTATGATGACGGCAGATCTTTTCTCTCTTCTGGTAATGGAATATACTATCGCACTGACGAGTGTCACAAATACATAGGTATATGGAAGTACCACCTGAAGTGCGAACAATGCTCCTCTGCGATACATGCCCGTATCATCCACGTAGAAAAGCCAGCCTGTCCACCACGAGACCACACACAGCACAATCATCAGAACAAGCGGAATACTGCGCAATACCCGTATTATCTTTTTTTCCACAAATAATGAATTCTGTATACTCTCGAAAAAATAAAACAATTCATATGTCACAAATGTCTCTGCGATCATGAATCCGCAATTCAACACAAAAACCACCGCGGCCGGCATACGCACCAGTCCTGCGTCAACCATTCTTACAGGTATATTTATTATCTGGAAAGCAATTACTCCGAATACAAAATGAGAAAACAATCTTATGATCTTATTATTTCTTTGATTAAGACATCTCACACCTATATAGAGCATGATTATCAGTATGGTGTATTCACACATCATCGTCTGCAAGTGCTGTGTCATATTTATCCCCCCCTTAGCGCAATACGCTGAATTCTTTGTTATGACTGCTCCATACCTCGTAGAGCATTTCCTCAAACTTTCCTATGTTCACCGGCTTGGACAGATATCCCTTCATCCTTGCCCTTGGTAGCATTGAACTCATCAACCAGATTGTCAAATATTGCCTGCTGGGTTCCATTGTAGTAATGCCATATCTTCAGTGATACCGGATGATCTGGATCAAGATTCACATTCTTCGCTGTATCGCCGTCTGAGTCACCACAACCAGCAAGCATACTCACGACCATAACGGCCGCCATCATTCTGGCAATAGTCCTCTTCTTCATCTTATAAGTCCCCTCTCTTTTCTCTCACTACAATGATCTATTCAACACTCTTAAGAGCATTTACAGTTATCTTATACTGCTCACTGACCTTCTCATACAAAGCCTCATATCCATCAAGCTCTCTCCCCCTGAGCTTCTCTGTCAGATCCGAGCTCACTGTATACAGATTCTTAAGTCCAAGGTTCAGACATATCCCCTTCAGTGTATGTGCTGCCCTGAATGCCTTCTCAGCATTCTTCTCCGTAATAGCCTCTGTCAGTTCATTGTAGCTTCCATCATCTATAAACTTAAGTGCGAATCTCTGTATAAGGCTCTCACTGCCAAGTCTGCCAAGTACATCCTCAAAATCTGCTCCTATTGTATCATAACACTCTCTGATGTTCATATCTGGTTCTCCTTCTTCATCTCATATCTGCACACAAGCTCTTCAAATTCCTGTCTGGACTCCTTGAAGCACTCTATAAGTCTCGGTGAAAATGTTCCACACTCTCCATCAAGTATCATCTGATATGCCTTGCCCTTCTCTATAGCCTTCTTGTATACCCTGTCACTCACAAGAGCGTCATACACATCCGCTATGGACACAAGCTGTGCCGATATCGGTATATCCTCACCGGCCAGTCCGTCAGGATAGCCCTTTCCATCATATCTCTCATGATGGTGGCGGCATATCTCATAGCTGATCTTCTCGTATTCCTCACTCCACGTGCCTGCAATCTGTGTAAGTATCTCACAGCCTTTTGTCGTGTGGGTCTTCATATATTCAAACTCTTCATCTGTAAGCCTGCCCGGCTTCAGGAGCACACTGTCCTTGATGGCTATCTTGCCTATGTCATGAAGTGGACTGGCTGCAACTATTACAGCTATCTTCTCCGGTGTAAGGCCGTACTCCGGATATTTCTCCGCAGCCTTCTCTGCAAGTATATTGGTAAATTCCTTTACCCTCTTGATGTGCTCACCGCTCTCAAGATTTCTGTATTCAACAACCGTGCCTAAAACGTCCACTATCTTCTCATTGGTCTCACGTATCTGCTCTGCCTGAGCCTGAAACAGTTTGTTCTTCTCCTCCAGCTCTCTTGTCTGCAGTCTGACTTTATCCTCCAGATGATTCTTATACATGAACAGATCCACGGTATTCTTGACCCTGCGTCTGACTGTCACAATGTCAAATGGCTTTCTGACGAAATCCGTAACCCCCATTTCAAGACACTTTACCTCAACATCCCTAGCAGATTCCGCACTTATGACTATTACCGGTATCCTGTCAAGCAGTCCGTGTTCTCTCATGTAATCAAGCACCGCGTATCCATCGACATTCGGCATGATCAGATCAAGGAGCATCGCTGTTATCCCTTCACTCTCAGACTTCAGTATGTCTATGGCCTGCTCACCATCAGCAGCCTGGATCACTTCATACTTATCACCAAGTGCAACTGCAAGTATCCCTCTATTCAGCTCAATGTCATCGACTATCAATACTTTTTCTCTCATTTGATCCACTCCTCAATGTAGTATTTTCACTTGCAACCGCTTTTGTATTTTTCATATATTGGATCTTTTGTATAATTACGCAAGCTCTTTGTAAATACCCACATTAATTCTATTGTCTTTAACAAATATTGTCTATGGAATTAATTGCCATTAATATGGATTTTTTCTCTCAAAATAGGTAAAATTGTCTTAAAAACAGAGCCTTATGTATTAATATTTCAAAAATCTACACACATAAAGGGGGTATTTTATGGATAATTTTGTTATACTACAGCAGATGGTTGCCATTGACAGAGCCCAAAACCGTTTTGAACTCCGAGCATCCATACAGACTCTGCTCCGTATCATCGGAAGTTGCACTTCGTCAGAACGAGTTTATATTTTTGACTGGGATGAGACTGACAACATATTCCGCAACTCATATGAGTGGTGCGGTGACAATGTGCAGCCATGGATTGACAATCTTCAGTCCGTGGATTCCGCCGACATGCCTTACTGGCTGGAAGCATTTGAGCGCGGCGACAGTATGATCATAGATAACGTGGAGGATGTGAAGGATCTCATGCCTTCCGAGTATCAGCTTCTGGTCATGCAGGATATTCACTCTGAAATAGCATTTCCTATCTTCTATAAGGACCAGCTCAAAGGCTTTATCGGTGTGGACAATCCCCACATAGAGAGTTCGGAATCCTTTATAAGTCTGCTTGGGGTTGTGGGCGGTCATCTCGGAAATGTAAGGGAGACTCTCAGAATGACCGAGCTTCTTGAGCAGCGCAATAATTCTCTCGAAAAGAGCCTGTCGGATCTGAACCGTGAAAGGATGTTCTTGTCTGTTCTGTGCACGGACTACATATCCGTCTACTGCGTGGATCTTCAGAATGATTCTCTCGAGCCTTTAAAGCTTGACCCAGCGGCAAATGCTGCCCACATACACGACATCAAAGCTGAGAAAACATTCTGCTACTCAGAGCTGATCGGACAGTATTACGAAAAATATGTTATCAAAGAATCCGCCCCGGACTTCACAGAAATCCTCAGCACAGAGCATATACAGAATCATCTTGCCGCTCACCCTAAGCTTTCTTACAGATACCGGGTGACTCCGAACGCAGTGGGCCAGGAAAACTTTGAGGCTGAGATATTCCCTTTTTCAGCGGCTTCATCTTCAAGGGTGCTGATTGGCTTCAAGCAGATAGACGAGCTTGTGAGCTTTGAACAAAATTCGAGGAGGCAGCTCCAGGAGGCACTTGACGAGGCTAACCTGAACAATGAGATCATATCCGCCATAAGCAAGATCTACTTCTCAATATACAGGATAGATATTACACAGGACATGTACGAGGAGGTGTCCAGCGATAACAAGGTACACAGACTTACAGGCCGCATGGGAAGAGCTTCCTCCAAGATGAAGGAGCTGTGTCACCGCTTCGTCGTTCCCGAATATCAGGACAAGATACTTGATTTCTTTGATCTGTCGACCATCGCAGAGCGTCTCCACACAGACGAGACCATAGCCATGGATTATCTCGCCAACGACGGCAACTGGCACTCGGCAAGATTTATTGTGAAGAAGCGAGATGCTCTTGGCAACGTGACCAACATACTGTATGTAACAAGGCTTATCAGCGAACAAAAGAGACGTGAACAGAGCTGGATGCTCCTGGCAGAGGAGGCCAACAAGGCAAACGAGGCAAAGTCCGAGTTTCTGTCCAAGATGGCTCACGACATAAGAACACCTCTGAATGCCGTAATGGGATTTGCCGACATAGCAAAGCGATCACTAGGCGATCCAAGCAAGATGGACGACTGTCTGGGCAAGCTCAGGACGTCTGGGGCTTATATAGAACAGCTCGTCAGCAACATCCTTGACATAACGAATCTGGAAAACGGCAGACAGCAGCTTAAGCCTTGTGAGACATCTGTATCCGAGCTGTGTCATACTCTGAACATGGTTTTCGATCAGGCTCTCATGAACGACGGACTCAATATAACCTTCAACTGTCACGATATATATCACGACTACATCCTGGCCGATGGACTCAAGCTGAAACAGATCTACTCTAACCTGCTGTCTAACTCCATCAAGTTCACCCCTGGTCATGGCGACGTTGGGTTTGAATTATATGAGGAGAATATACCTGGCTCCGATAAGATACGTCTCGTAGCCAGAATAAGCGACACGGGAATTGGAATAAAGCCTGAATATCAGGCGAGCATATTCAACAAATTCTCCCGCGAGACAGACACCAGGATCAGCAAAGTGCGCGGAAGCGGTCTGGGGCTCGCCATAGTAAAGGAGCTTGTGGACTTAATGCAGGGTACCATCACAGTACAGAGCAATCCGGGTGGTGGAACTATCATCGAGGTAAGCATCGACGTCCCTTATATCATAAAGGATGATCTGTGGTCTGGACAATCCGGTGATAGCAGCGACGCAGAATCCCTGTGTGTAGGAATGCACCTTCTGGTGGCAGAGGATAACGAACTCAACTATGAGGTCGTGTCTGAACTTCTGGGTATGAATGGTATTTCCTGTGAGCGCGCTGAGGACGGCTCCGTGTGCGTTGACATGTTCTCCACATCTGCTGCCGGAACCTACGACGGTATCCTTATGGATCTTCAGATGCCTGTGATGGATGGAATCTCGGCGTCCTACGCCATAAGAAAGCTCGAGCATCCGGATGCACAGAACATTCCTATCATCGCCATCACCGCCAACACATTTGCTAAAGATCTCGAAAGATGCCGTCTGGCGGGCATGAACGAACACCTGTCAAAGCCGCTGAACATAAGGCAGCTTATAAGCATCCTCTCAAAATTCAAGAAATAAAAAAGTCAAGAAATAAAAAAGTCCCTGTATGATATTTCAATCATACAGGGGCTTTGCCGTTATTACTTATTCATGATCGCATCTATAGACTTAATGCATGCACTCCTGAGGCCTGACTCCTCGAGGGATGCAACACCGCAGATGGTTGTTCCCGCAGGGGAACATACATTGTCCTTCAACACGCCGGGATGCTCCCCTGTCTCTAGCTGAAGTTTTGCTGAACCAAGTATCATCTGTGATATGAGTCTGTACGCAGTCTGTCTAGGCACACCATACTTAACCGCTGCATCCGCATATCCCTCTATGAACAGATCCACAAATGCAGGACCACAGCCGGTTACTGCGCCTCCTATTCCCATGAGATTCGATGGAAGCTCCTCCACAATTCCCACAGCCGCGAACAGCTCTTTGATCTGTGTCCTTTCTTCCTCCTCAAGGGAATTCTGTGCTTCAAAGAGCATAACTCCCTCATATACCATTGCCGGAGTATTCGGCATCACAAACTGCACTCTCACCGAACTGTCAAAATACTCACTGTACTTCTTAAAATCCCAGCCAGCTGCCACCGACACAAGAGCCTTGCCGTGAAGTCTCTCTCCTATCTCAACGAGAACGTCATTGATCTGATAAGGCTTGCATGCCATGATGACCGTATCCACGGCATCCACCAGCTCTGCAAGTGTCTTACACGGGGTAAATCCATACTTCTCTGAGTTCTTCACCAGCTTGTCATAGTGTGGTGCATATGCATATACACTCTCAGCCGCTATCTTTCCTGAATTCACAAATCCTGCGCATAATGCCTGTGCCATATTACCCATGCCTATGAAACCTAATCTCTCCATGATACATTCTCCTTCTTTCAAGCCTTTATATATTTTGTCTTTTATATCTGTCTTACTCAGCCATCCGGCGAAGCTTCTTTGCACGCTTCTCCTGATAGAGAAGTCTGTCGGCAGTTGCAAGCGCCTGGAACACATCCACATCCTTGTCATTATCTATGGTGCAGAACATGAACAATCCTCTGATACCTTCAGAAACAGTCTCCATATATCTGTTGACCATCTCCGGGCATCTGTCTGCAAATTCTCCGATTATGCCCTAGTGCAGCAGACTGCTTATAGTAGCAGCCACATCTTTATCTCCTATGAGAGATATGTTATTTATACAGATAAAATCATTGACCTTTTTGCTCTTCACAAAGTCAAGGATGTTTACCTGTGAATATCTGTAATCTATGATATATATTTTGGAGTAGTGATCCACAAGAAATGGAATAAATGCATTTCCGTAGGACTCCTTCATTACTACACACGATGAACCGTCTGTCACATTCGGGTTCTCTATCACTGCCATCGGCGTGTCACCGCCCACAAATGTAGAATACATGGTTCCCTTATCCCATCCATTCACATCCATTATGACATTCCACTTCTGCTCCGAGCCATCCTCGTTCCAGTAGGTCATGTCATTTGTTCCTATCGGTTCGTAGGCGTATATAGTATCAGGATTATTCTTCATGTCAGAGTTCTGCAGGGTGCTGTAGAAGCTTCCGAGGAATCCCTTGAAGGTATCCGTCTTCCTCTTGTCACGTGGAATGGCCGTTATGCCCTTCGTCTTGCAGAAATCCTCATACGCATAGTACGCGCCATCCGCGGTCCAGTGGTGATCTGTCCTGAAGAATATATATTCATCCTTATGCGCCTTTAACGTGTCAAATATATCGACCGTCTTCACGCCATTCATCATGCCATAGTAATACTCTATCGCCTGTTTCTGATCGGAACCGCCAAGCTTATCCAGCTCGTCATCCGATAGCAGGACACCTGAATTGTTCGGCACAAGAATATCGTACACATTTGTCTGGCCCGAGAGCTGTGCCGCTGCATTGTTGATAGCATCTATATATTCTGTTGCGGAGTCCTGAACGAAATAGTACAGGCTGTACGCAGAACCATCCTTCACATACAGGTTGTCCTGAAGCTGCTTCTGGAACGCCTTGTCCATAGCCTTTGAATCTGGTGGATCGACCGTCTGGACCGAACCGCTCTCAGTTGTCGCATCCTGCTTGTTCTTCGATGTCAGACTCGCAGGAAGTCCTATCTCAGGATCCTCTGTCGTAACCTCCGTGGTACTCTCAGTTGTCGCCTTGCCTGCATCATCAGGAGTGGCGGTCACCGCACTCTTGTCCACATCAGGTATCTCATCGCCCTTGGCATTTCCTCCAACCACCTGCGTTCCGAGCTGTATTCCGTACAGCTTCTTAAGGCTCTGGTCAGCCGACACAAGCTTATCCCTCATAGGGTATGTGTCAGAATACCACAGTGACACGTCCTCGAAGTATGATCCGTCGAGGAATGACGTTATAGTGAATGACGGAAACTTTGCAAGCGTCCTCTTCTCCACCGTGGATTTCTTAGGTCTGACAAAAAACAGCAGACCAATAAATGCTCCTATCGCCATGACTGCGGCAAATATAAGAACACCCAGAGTTCTGAATTTCTTTAATTGTTGTCTCTGACTTCTGGTATATCTTCTCTTCATAAAAATCACCCATTAAAACTGGAAATACAGGAAAGGATTATAGCTTGCACCCACAAGCGCCAGCACTGAGATCACGAGCATAAGTACCGGTGTTATCATCTCAGTTACATTGAACACGTTGAATACAAGTGGGTTGACCTTTCCAACTTCTATAGCCCATTTTCTGAGTCTCTTGCCCAGATCCGTACACGCAATACATGCAAATATCAGGAAGAATATGTTCTTCACAAATATTGTTCCAAGTGCCATATTTGCAAATCCCGATGTTCCTATTCCAAACATTCCCGCAAGCACTGTTCCAAGCTCACGAAGGCTCTCAAATCTGAATATGGTCCATCCGAACAGGATAACGAGCAGCGTATATATTCTGGATGCCACAGGGCCGAGTCTTCCGCCCAGATAAAACTTCTCCAGAAGGAGGAAGCCCAGATAATAAATTCCCCAGAATATATAATTCCAGCTTGCTCCGTGCCACATTCCCGTGAGAAACCACACGATAGCCATGTTGCGGATGTACTTCGCTGTGCTGCATCTGTTGCCGCCAAGCGGTATATATACGTAATCCCTGAAGAATGAGCTGAGTGATATGTGCCATCTCCTCCAGAAATTATTTACCGATGTAGCCATATATGGGTAATTAAAGTTCTCATCATAGTGAAAACCTACCATCCTTCCCATTCCGATGGCCATGTCTGAGTATGCTGAGAAATCAAGGTATATCTGAAGCATATACGCTATCATTCCAAGCCACATTTCAAGTGTCGTCTGAGCCTTGAGGCTCGCCACTCCCGCCGGGAGCAGGGTGTCGGCTATGCTGGCACAGGAATTGGCCAGTATCGCCTTCTTTGCCAGTCCGACTGAAAATCTTCTCAGTCCCATGTATATGTCGTTCGCTGTTATCTTCCTGTTGTCTATCTGATCAGCAACGGTCTCATATCTGACGATAGGTCCCGCTATACACTGATGGAACAGACTTGAATACAGAAGGAGCTTCCAGTATTCTCTCTGTGGTCTGACTTCGTTCCTGTACACATCCACCACATATGATATGAGCTGGAATGTATAGAAAGAGATTCCTATTGGGAGAGCTATTCCAGGCACGGTCTTCGGCACGCCGAACACTGCCTTTATGTTGCCGAGGAAAAATCCCAGATACTTGAATATCGCAAGACAGCCAAGCATTATCACAAGGTCACACACAAGATAAAACTTCTCAGATCTCTTGGTATATCCGGCACGTGCCTCATCTATGCGAATGGCAAACAGCCAGCTCACCAGAGTCTCTCCCGCCAGGAGCAGAAGATATCTCGGGCCTCCCCAGGCATAGAACACCAGTGAAAATATCAGCAATACCTTATTGCGTTTCTCAGGGCTCACCGCAAAATATGCTATCAGGTTTGCAGTGAGAAAAACAAACAAAAATATTAAACTCGAAAAAACCATAAATATTCTCCCATCATGTCAATCGGCTGTATTATACTTCACAACAGTCAACAACACAATATTAATAATGATTAACTGTACGCTTCGGAATAGGCGCCTACAGATCGACCATCTGCACTTCCCTGTTCTTTGATATTCCATTCACCATGAAGCTCACTCTACCGTTACCGATCACGATATTTTTCTCCTCTGCACCTATATCAGTTCCCACACTGTTGATCACCTGTGTGTTGATATCCGAGTTGGAGAATTCCAGTCTGGCGGTGTGGGTGCTGTTACCCATGGCGTAGGCATCCTTGCCCTGTGCCACCACCTTGACGTAAGCGTACTGTATGCTGACGTCCGTATCGCCCCCACGGCAGCCTATACCATAACATTCATTTGCCCTGATGTTCATGGTAATATTGATATTCTTCATGGCAACCCTGCAGAACTTTCCATTCATGGTTCCTATGACTGCTGTCGAGATGGATGCCCCGGATATCTTGCCGGATATATTGTCAATAGCTATATCCGCGCTTCCGTTATATGAACCTATGGATACACTCCTGGCGATTCCATTGTATATCTCCATGTCACAGTTCTCTATGTGAAGAGTGCAGTCGCTGTCCATACAGCCTATCATCACACCCTCCTGACCTCTCTGATCTATCTCGTATCGTCCGTGTCCAATATATATATTACCGCCAAGGCCGGATCCTATTCCAATGCCCCTCATTCCGGTGGCCGTTATGGACAGCGTTCCATCCTGATTGAAATACAGATCTCCGTGTCTCGACGCAAAATCGTTTCCTATTCCAAAGTATCTGCCACCCGCAAGTGTGATCCTCAGATCTCCATCTCCGGCAAGCTCGAGCTTTGACGACTCGGCTACCTGTATACCGCCTGTGCGCAGCTCATTGTCCCCGGTGAGGACTATCCTGACATCGCAGTTGTCTTCTATCTTTATACAAGGTATGCCCTTCTCTCCTCCAAGGCTTATGCTGTCCACCCTGAGCTCGCCTCTGAAGCCGTCTCCTATGGTTATCAGCATGTTGGACTTGAAGCCCGGTGTACCTGTCATGTTGACGTACCTGTACTGGTCATCTATCTTCTTGAAATCAAGCGCCGTATATTTGTTAAATGCAAGCTGAACCATCGATATCTCGTCTTCATCGGTTATGACATAGGTCTTCTTGCCATACTTTGTGATCTCGTTCTGATTGTACTGGACTATCTCGTTTATGATCCTCTTATCTATCTCGGCAATCGCCTCCGGTGAAGGCTTCGCCGTATAGTAACCCTGAATGAGATCTGCGCCAAGTCTGATGACCTCCTTGAGTTCAACATCCAGCTCAACGCCCTCCGCCAGAGTGACGATATCATTGTCATGCGCAAATTCTATAATATCCTTAACAAAATGCTGCTTCTGCGGATCCTCATGTATATTTGTCATGAGCATCCTGTCTATCTTCACGTAACGCGGCATATATCTGAGAAGATTGTTGACATTTGAATAACCTGAGCCATAGTCATCTATGGCGGTCTCTATGTTCATCCTGCCGTACTTGTCCTTTATCTGATCCAGTAGCTGGTCGCTCATCTCAGCCTCCTCGGTGAATTCCACGACCACCTGTCCACCAAATTCCCTGAGTTTGCTCTCTATGACAGCGGTGTCCTCCTCCGACAGCCTGCAGCCCGGTATACTGTTAAAGAATATCTTTCTGCCCTCAAGTTCCTCTCGCTTGTCCTCAACGAGTCTCAACACATTGATAAATGTGGCTCTCTCCACATCGCTCAGACGTCCAAGTCTCTCAGCACTCTGTATTATGTCGAGAGGAGACATGTACTGCTCTCCTGCCGATCTCATGAGCACCTCATAGGCATAGATCTGACCTGTGCGGGCATTAACTATAGGCTGGAAATGATATGTGAGCAGATTCCTGTCAAGAATCTCCGTGGCAAGCTTGTCCTTCTCTATATCCTCCTGTGACAGCTCTGCATTTCTCGTGCTCTCAATGTACGCCTTAATCTTGGCATTGTTCTTGTTGCTTATGAGTGCGTTCACATAGTTGTCCAGAGCCTCCGCATTCGCAACCATCTGTCTGTCCACCGCATAGCATATCTCCATGACAAAATTGTCGCCATTTGTCCTGTTAAACTCCCTGGTACGGCTCTCCACACTCTTAACTATGGCGTCTGCGTGATCCTCCGCATCTCCCATCACCTGATATGCCACGATGAACTCATCGTTACACATTCTCATACATACGTCTGATTTCTCAAGGGATGCCGAGATCATTCTGGCAAGTGCCTGTATGGCCTCGTCCCCGACCTTTCTGCCGAGACTTGCATTTATCTGTCCCAGTCCCTTTATATCTATAGCCAGAAGCTCAATGCTCCTGCCATGTGCAACGGCATCGTTACACATATCCCTGCACCTCGCCATAAATCCGTTATAATTGTACACTCCGGTCAGATCATCACGGATCTGCGATGCATTGACCTTGTCCAGAAGCTTCTGAAGACTCGCCTGTCTGTAGAACGCCTCCATGCCCTGCATGATCTGCTTGATCCATGTGCTATATGAAATATCGTACGCCCTGCACTCGCTTCCATAGCTCACAACCGCATATCCAAAACATCTGTCGTCGAAATTGAGTGGAGTGAATATGTAAGCCTCAGGTCTGTCCCTGTCTGCATCCAGCTCAGGTATCAGTCTGGACACGTCAAAACAGTCATCGAAATCTATCGCACCGTCTCCATCACCGCAGCTTCTGATGACCCTGTATATATTCTTCGTGTATCCGACTCTCAGTGCATTTGACCCCATCATGACCTCAGGAAACTTCCAATATTCATTCAGGCAGAGACTGAAACTGCTCATGTTGCCATCCGTGTGGGCATACTGGAATATGGTATTGTAGAATTCCCTGTAATCTCTCTGGGATAACAGATCCTCCATCATATGGTTATAGTATGAACCATAGCTTCCCGGCTGAGCATTCATATCCCATGCCGTCACGTCTCTCTTTCCCGGCTTCTCCGTACACTGCTCACATCCACAGCTTTTTCCCCAGTGTATAGACGCACTGCTCCTATAGTTCTCCAGAGATCTTCCGTTTATCTCTGCGTCTATCCATTTTGCGGCGTACTCGCCGTCAACCTTTGCAGGTATATCAACCGATGTCAGCGGTATGACTCTGTCATCGTTCGTCTCCGCAGCGTCATATCCCGTTATCGCTATATCCTCAGGGACCCTCACGCCTCTCTGTTCCAGCTCAGCCGCCAGCCCCAGTGCCATGTGATCACTGGCACACACCACAGCCTGTGGAAGTCTGTCTCTGTTCTCTGTTATCTCCATTGCGGTCTGGCGTCCTGAGTCAAACCAGTTATTGCCATAGTAGACCGACGATTCATCCACATCGATACCATGACTCTTCATGCTGTCAAAGAATCCCTGCTTCTTCAGCTCGGAATTGGCATTATTCTCCCAGCCATCAAGCAGCACTATATCACGGTATCCGTGCTCTTCTATGAGATGATCCGTAAGCCCGCATATATTCTTTCTGTGATCAATATTTATGGATTTATATCCTTCTATCTCGTCGCCGACTATCAGTACCGGGCCATCAAACTCATGCTCCACACGCCACCGGAGTCCCTCCTCTGTTCCCGGAGTCCTGATCCTGTCAGTACATATGACCACCGCATCATATTTGTCAAATTCTATCAGGTTGAATATGTTGGCGTCCCCCACTTCTCTGCTAGCTGTATCCTGATACTTCAGATACATTGAGAACACGCACACATCATAATCAAGCTGAAATGCCTTCTCAAAAAACCCCGAGAGGAATCTACCCTGGGTGTACTCATCAGCCTGGGCTGTCAGTACCGCAATCCTCTTCCTTGTCATAACATATACACCCTTTACCCTTTTAATTTTTACCCCCTGGGCATCGTATCCACCAAATAACATGCCCATAATTAGTATAATTCTATCACGTTCTGTCGAAAGTGTATATCTTTTTTATTTTGACGTATCACCCATGCTTCCGGCACGCAAAAAGGACGCATATACGGAAAATCTGTATTCCGGTATGCGTCCCTTTGTATGGCTTTATAATATGCTCTATCTCACGATTAGAACTCTGCCTCAACACACTCAAGTGCTGCTGCGATTACCTTGTCCATATCATAATACTTGTACTGTCCAAGTCTTCCGCCGAATATTACATCCTTGCGTGTCTCTGCAAGCTCCTTGTACTTCTCGTAAAGCGCATTGTTCTTGTCGTTGTTTACAGGGTAGTATGGCTCTACGCCCGGCTTCCACTCTGCTGAATACTCACGGCTGATAACTGTCTTTGGCTGCTTTCCAAACTCAAAGTGCTTGTGCTCGATTATTCTTGTGTATGGAACATCTCTGTGTGTGTAGTTCACAACAGCATTTCCCTGGTAGTTCTCCTCATCGAGTACCTCTGTCTCGAATCTTACTGAACGGTACTCAAGTGGTCCGTACTGGAATCCGAAGAACTCATCGATCATACCTGTGTATACAGTCTTGTCTGCGATGTCAGGATTCTCCTTGATAAAATCGAAGTAATCTGTGTCAGTCTTGACCTCAGCGCCCTCAAGCATCTTCTCAATGATCTGTGTGTATCCGCCCATTGGGATTCCCTGGAAACGGTCATTGAAGTAGTTGTTGTCGTATATGAATCTCAGAGGCAGTCTCTTGATAATGAATGCAGGAAGCTCTGTACATGGTCTTCCCCACTGCTTCTCTGTGTATCCCTTGACAAGCTTCTCATACACATCTGTACCGGCAAGCTTGAGTGCCTGCTCCTCAAGGTTCTTTGGCTCTCCAATGTTCAGATCTGCGATCTGCTTCTCAATGATTGCCTTTGCCTCTGAAGGCTTCTTGATTCCCCACATCTTGCTGAATGTGTTCATGTTGAATGGAAGGTTGTACAGCTCATCCTTGTACGAAGCTACAGGTGAGTTAATGTAGTTGTTGAACTCTGCAAACTGGTTTACATACTCCCAGATCTTCTTGTCAGATGTGTGGAATATATGTGCGCCATACTTGTGAACGTTTATACCCTCCACCTGCTCTGTGTAAATGTTGCCTGCAATATGTGGACGCTTGTCTATAACCAGACAGCTCTTGCCTCTCTTGCCTGCCTCGTATGCAAATACTGCGCCGAATAATCCGGCTCCTACTATGAGGTAATCATACTTTGCCATGTTACTTAATCCTCCTTATCTTCCGCCAATCTCTTATCTATAATTGGATATGCTCTATAACCCTCAAACTCCTTAGGTCTGAACAATACTTCCTTAAGCCATGCAAGGGATCTCTCCCTCTCTGACATAAGTATCTTATTAACATTGTCGTAATCCACAGGCTTCAACAGCTCATCATTTCCAAGAATGTCTGCCGCATCCTGAACGTAATGATCTCTCACCTGGAATACATCCACGAGGGATTCAAATCTTGTCATTCCTCTTGCACTGTTTGCAAGTCCGATAAAGTTTGTCTCAAATACAAGTGAGAAGCTTATTCCGTGGCATGAATCAGTGAGAACGAAATCTGCATTTCTGAAATAGTTCAGCCAGTCCTCGACTGTTATGTCGTCGACGATCTTGTCGTCCATATCCATGATCTGACGGTTCTTCACCGGGTCCTTTGGACGTCCGTCCAGAAGAACAACTACCTCAAGGCCGAGCTTCTCTGAAACCTCAACCACTGCGGCTCTCTTCTCCGGAGTTGGATCAAGTATATATGCAAGCATATATTTGCCATCGTGCTTCTTCTTTGCCTTGTCTGCCAGTGAATCGAATATCTTTCTGTCTGCAACAAATACAGGATCGAGAACTCTCACCGCATCTATTCCATACACATCCTTACAGATCTCAACTCCACTGGTCTCTCTGATGGATATTCCATCAAATTGTCTCATGTATTCAGATATCGTCTCCCTGTCCTGTACATTACAGAAATCCCTGTCATGTCCAAATGATGCAGAGAATGCGATCTTCTTCTTATCCGGCTCAACAAAATCGAAATAGAATGAGAAGCCGAAGCCTCTGCTTATACCTCTGTTCCACACCTGATCTGATCCCATGATGAATGTATCGACCTTGGAATTGAGCTCCCTCATATCCTTCAGTGTGTATCTCTTGCTCTCATGGTAATGTGCCTTTGCAAATCTTCTCGCATGGGTGTCAGGCTTGCCGGCTCCGGTCTTGGCTGCAGGCATGTCTATCATGAGCACTGACAGACCAAATGATCTGATGATCTCGTGAAGTGCGTAATAGGTAGCAACACTTCCGTAGTTCGCACCGAACCACACGCCATATATACCTACATCGTACTTGTCCTTGATGGCATAATCGTATGCCTTCTCCATGGATGAGCCATTCTTTATCTGCTCAAAATATCTCTGTCTGGCAGGATGATTCTTGAAGCAGTGGTCAAATGGCTGTCCTGTCTTGAGTACATCATCACAAGGTATCTCCTTGTTCAGGAGCAGCTTGTCTGCTATGGCAGCATATATCTTCTCACCCTGTGGACTGTTGACTGACACAATGGATGTTCCCTTGCCGTCAGTGTAATCTCTGTTGTACTTCTGGATTCCCCAGAAATCTGCAAGTGTTATATCACCTGTTCTCGGAAGCTTCGCATATGCGCAGTGTCCACAGAACTTTCTCGTCGATATACAAGGAAGGAATGCTCTGTAATATGGATCCTGTGTCCTTGTTCTGTGATAAACTGTTCCGTCAGTGTACTTTACAGTCATCTCTGTAGACCAGCCGAAGTAGTCCTTGTCTCTGAATCCAACATCAGCAACCTTGCCCTGATCCTTGCCGTGGTATTTGTTCAGATAATCATCGAACAGCTTTGGCGATGGGCCGCCGTGGCACATCAGATCTATTGTGTAGAGATTTGATATATCCACATTCTTGAGTGTTGCGTAAAGTCCTGCGACCTGACATCCGCATCCGCAGAATACTACCACTCTGCCTTCCTTGAGTATCTTCTTAACGTCCGCATACACCTTCGATGCATCAGCCTGAACATACTTGGATTTTCTGAGCTTGTCCAGATCATCCGAGCTCTCTATGATAAAGTGTTCAACCTTGAAATCGTCTGTGTATCCTGCTCCGCATACAGCTCCACCCTGCTCAAATGCATACTCAGCCAGCAGTGTGAATATTCCACCTGACGAACTCTTTGCCCTTATCTCATCGTCTGCATATGCCGCATAGCATGCAGGCTCGACAGTGTTCTTATACTCAAGATTTATAGATGGACAGATCTTTCTGCACAGACCGCAGTTTGTACATTTGCTGCGATCCACTACAGGAGCAAGAAATCCCTCTGAATCATACTTCATGCTTATAGCATTTACCGGACATACACTGTAGCACGCGCCGCAGCCACAGCAGTAATCAGGATGTATGCATCCGACTGTCTTGTCGCTATCGCGTCTCACCGCTTTCTTTCTCCACTCTACTCGCTCTTCTTCTCTCTGTCTGGCACTCTCCTGCTTCTCAAACACTTTGATCGCAGGCTCTGCTTTTTCCTTCGTGGTGAATACCTTATTCATCCTGATCTCAGCAGGCTCGACCTTTACAACAGGCTTTTCGCCGTCTCTGAGAGCGTAATCACCGCTCATCGCCCTCTGCGCCGCATTTACTCGCTGGGATGCCTTGAGCTTATCCTTTGGTTTCGAACCGTTCTTCTCTGAGGTGTAATCTCCACCCAGTGCTCTTCCCGCAGCCGCCAAACGGTTTTTTATACCTTTAATAGTAGCCATACCCTAAAGATACTCCTTCCATATCACTTTATATATGCAGATATTCCTTCCAGAACTTAGTTGTCTTCATCTCGTCAAATGCATTTCTGTAAGCCTGCTCAACTTCCACATGTGTCTTCTTGTATTTAGCCAATACTTTTCTATATCTCTTTATAAGCGCAAAACAACGCTTTCTGTTGATCGTTCTTCTGACTCCTGTTCCACCGTTCTTGTTCACGGCAACGAGAGTCTTCTTCATGTAATTCTTTCCCGGAACAAAGAACCAGTCGTACGCGATGATATACGGTGTTCTTCTGAGCATGAAGTTTGGAAGAAGATGTCCGTTTATCGTGAGCACATACATTACCTTGCGGAACAGATTAAGACTCTCATACTTGTATGGATCTGTAGGAAGATCCCCTGCATAGCCAAGCTCTGCCAGCGGCACAAGCTTCTCGTTCTTAGCATTGTGCTCCTTGAGGCTCTGCTCTCCGTCAAGATGCATGATATACTCTGGTCCCTTGAGGTAATCCTCAATGGAATCTATGAGCAGCTCAGCATTGTTGTATGCAAATCTGGTTATATCCTTCCAGAACATTCCCTTTACTCTCGCAAGGAAATCCACATCCTGGCATATTCCGCTTGCCGCCTGGATAACAAAACTGTTTCTGTGAACCTGATAAAGCTCCATGGCGGCGTTGAATTTGCCTGCAAATCCCACATGCCATATACAGATACCATTAAGTGCTATAAATCCCGGCTTATTTCTCAATGAGAACTCTACATCGTCACCTCTGACAAATACCGGAAGTGGTAAGCCTCTGTCCTCGATGTGCTCCACAGGTATACAGCAATACCACCAGCCTGCATATGCATCATCAACATTGAAACTGTAGTTCTCATTTGCAACTATGTTCTTGAGAAGCCTCATATCCATAGCTGACTTGACCGGACCGTATGATCCGTCTGCCTTGTGGACAAATCCCACGTCCTCATACTGCTTCTGGCGTATGTCGTAATCGAACATGGCTCCACTCAGGAAGCACTTCTTATACTCGTCTTTGAGGAGTCTGAGCAGATAATATGTTCTGAACAAACTCTCTGGCATGACCATAACGTCATCATCCATGAGGAGTACATGTGTAGGCTTCTTTGGAAGCTCCAGTGCCTCTATCATTCCACGGGTGAAACCGCCGGCTCCACCTACGTTGTTATTCATATAAACCTTGAGATCCTCACTGTCGAGCTCTGATGGATCGAGTTCTCTGTCATTGTCAATGACGTGTACGAACATGTGTCCCTTGAGGTCGCTTCCATCATAGAGTACATTTGACTTGATGAGGTCTATATTACGCTTGATATATTCCTGCTTCTTGAATGTTGTTGTGACAAGAGAGATATTTACATCTCTTATTCTGTCCTCCTCGATGTCAGCAGAATAGTATCCGCTATATATCTCTGTATCTTCCAGGGTATCCATATAGAAACCTACAAGAGCCTTATCTGTCTCTGGTATGTTCACAACCACCTCTGAAACCTCATCACTCTCAACTACCTGTGATACAAGTGGATTGTAGGTAACCGCAACGGATGCTGAATATATTGCATATACGGATATTGTAGCTTTTCCCTTCATTGTGAGGTGGAGCTTGAAGTTCTTTACCCCTGTATACTCTGACCAGCGTTTTACCTGAATGCAGTTGTAATAGCTCATGAAATTAACCTTTGTGAGCTTCTCAACAACATGACATTTCTTCTCTGAGTCGTATATAAATGGTGATTCCTCTCCCTTTCCAATGGCGCTGAATTCAGGATACTCTATCAAGTTCACATCCAGATTCATCTGCAGCATCACATTCTGCAACTTCACATTCTGTAACATTATCCAATCCTCCTGTGTTGTATATCAAACATCTTGCCTGATTTCTTGTTATTTCTTGTCCTTGCTCTGGGCCTTTGCCGGTGCAGGTGCATCCATCTCGGCCTTGAATGCATCGCATACCGTATCGGCATCTCCCACCATAACTACATTTCCATGATCCAGCCACATAGCCTTGTTACACTGCTTCTTGACAGCAGCTATGTTGTGGGATACATACAGCAGGGTCGTTCCATCCTCCAGCATGGCAGTCATCTTGGCCGCACACTTCTTCTTGAATCGCATATCACCTACAGCAAGTATCTCATCCGCAATGAGAATATCCGGCTCAACCGCCGTCGCTATGGAAAATGCAAGTCTGGTCTTCATACCTGAAGAAAAGTTCTTGACCGGAGAGTCAAGGAAATCCTGCAACTCTGAAAACTCAACTATATCGTCAAACTTTGACTCTATAAATGCCTTTGAATATCCCAGCAGAGTTCCGTTGAGAAATATATTCTCACGGGCCGTGAGCTGTGGATCGATTCCGGCTCCAAGCTCTATGAGGGCTGCCACAGTTCCCGATACCTTAACAGTACCGCTGGCAGGCTTCAATATTCTGCTGACTACCTTGAGCAGGGTGGATTTTCCGGCACCATTGGTTCCAAGGAAGCCCCACGCCTCGCCCTTCTTTATATCAAGATTGATGTCCTTTAACGCTATGAACTCCTGGAACATCAACTGTTTTGTCACAAGTCTTATAAAATACTCTTTCAGATTGTCCACCTTCAGATTGTTCTTGTTGAATCTTATGGTCACATCCTTGAGCTCTATAATGGTCTCACCCTTTGCCACAGTTGTTGTACGCTGTGCATTTGAGGTGAAAATCTTCTTATCATCAAGTTCGTTCTTTTTCTCTTCTACGTTAGCCAACTGCCACACCTCCTAAATATACAGAATGAACTTGTCCTGATTCTTCTTGAAACACAGCACTCCCAGTCCAAAGAAAAAGAATGCATAGAGGAATCCGAGACCGATAGTAGTGAGATCAGGCATCACTCCCTGATGCGCTATGCATCTAAACTGCTTGATATATACATACAGTGGGTTGAAGTAATTCACAAGTAACTTCAACCAGTCTGGCAGCATATCTATAGGATAGAATATCGCTGAACAGTACATCCACGCTGTGGTGACCGCATTCCATATATATCTTGTATCTCTGAAGAATACATGGAGCTGTGCAAGAAAAAAGCCCAATCCGCAGGCAAATATATAGGCCTGAAGGAATATGAATGGGAACAACAGCATCGTCCAGTAAAATGGTGAACGTGTGAATATGATAACGATAAGAAACGCTCCCAGTGAAAACAGGCAGTCAACAAGTGAGCTTGTGATCTTTGCCAGCGGGAACATAAACTTTGACACATACGTTTTCTTAAGCAGTGACGAATTATCTGTTATACTTCCAAGTGCCTTACCACATGCACCTATTACAAATTCGTACAGTATACGTCCTGCAAAAAGGTACACAGGAAAGTGTGGTATCGATCTGTTGAACATCTTGGAGAATACGATAACCATTACGATCATGATGAGCAATGGGTTCAGGATACTCCACACATATCCAAGAAAACTTCTTCTATACTTTAACTTTATATCTCTTGAAACAAGCTGATTTAAAAGATCTTTATAATTAAAAACTTCTAAAAAGCTTCCGCTTTTTACTTTCATTTTTCGTTAATCCTCCATAGTAAATCTATTCAAAACTCTTATTGTGCCTTACCTTGTTGTAAAGCTTTGAATTAAGCATTTTGTTGTAGCCTTCCAGACCCACATGCGCAGCATTCAGAAGCTTAAGTATCTTATAATGCTTCAATGTCATATCAACGACGTGTCTGTCTCTCTTGACTATATAACTCATAAGCTGATCTACCCGTGCAACACCTCTCTTTCTGTCGGAATCGCATAGCATGGAAGTTACCATGAAGCTCAGCAGAAGAAGATGTATCTTCTTGTCGCAGTATTCAAGAGCCCACTGCTCCGAGATGTCCTCTCTGTTCTTGAGCATCTTTACTATGACCATCTTGGTATGGTCGATTCTCTTGAACTGATTCTGCGCGGATACGCTCTGGGACACATCCCCGATCCTGTACTCGTACACGAACATATCGAGTGGCAGTATGGATTTTGCCAAGCAGCATGGATATGTCGCATATTCGTGATCCTCGTAGAATACTTTTTCTGCAAGTCTGACTCCATTCTCACGGTAAAACTGTGTTCTATATGTTATTCCATGGAATGTGAGGCTTCTGTCAAATTTTTTCCAGTCTGACATGACCTCTTCCATAGTATATTCTCTGTCGAATTCATCAGGGAAACATCTCCAGTTCTTTATCTCCCCTGTTGTTATATTGATGGTGTGGTGACATGTCAGAACAACATCCGCACTGGCATTCTCAAGCTTTCCTATAAACTCAGGAATACTCTCTGTGAGAAACCAGTCGTCGGCGTCAAGCACCTTCATGTATCTGCCCCTGGCCTTCTCAGCTCCGGCATTTATCGCTGAGCCATGTCCTCCGTTCTCCTTATTAATAAGTGAATAGCTGTCAGGATACTTCTCAATGTACTCCTCACATATACTCTCACTGCCGTCTGTCGAGCCATCGTTTACCACTATCACGTCTATTTTGTCCATAAGCTCCGGAACAACAAGTGATCCAAGACATTTGTCAAGATATGGCTTGCTGTTGTAAGACGGAATTATCACACTTAATATTTTTTCACTCATTTCTTCTTCCCTAACCTGTTCTCATGTATTCCCTTCATAATAAGTCTGAAGGCCTTAAACCATGATATATCACTGTCAAACTGATGTCTCTTCCTTATGCTGTAATACGCTGCGTACAATACCGCCGGTACATAACCCATGATGTATCTTGTCGTATTACCTCTGTTTATGAAAAATTCTTCGTTATACCCCTTAAACCATGTTGACTTTGTCTGCGCAACATCCGCTATGACAAATGGTACATAATATATTGCAAGTCCGTTCTTCCTGCAATCCGTGAGGAATCTGAATTCCTCTTCAGCTCCGTTGCCCGAGCCCGCACCCATGCGCTCATCAAAATATACATTATTATTGACTATGCTCTCTCTCTTGAATGATATCTGCCAGGATGCCACATGCATGAGATCCAGATATCCAAGCTTCTTAGGCATGTCGCCCCAATGGGCAGGTCTGTTGCCTATGTTGAATATGATGACATCCGCCTCTGGCAGATCTCTGTACGCAGTCAGTATCCCTTCTTCATAATTCCTGCTGAACACCTCATCGTCATCACACAGCAGACACACATCCGCCTCGGAATGCTTTATAGCATAGTTCCTGCTCTTGGTAAGACCCTTGTCATTCACCGAAAAAATTCTTGTCTTATGTCCGTTCCTGTCATATTCATTGTACCCATCATATCCACACTGGTTGACTATGATCGTGTCGGACTCTATATGGGATTTCGTTATGATATCCTCATCCTGAAGGTTCATACACGAAAGCAGTATTTCTAGTCTCATATGTCAAACACCCATTTCTATCTGATAAAGCCCTAAAAAAGGGCATAATTAACAAAGACCGCAGAAAGCGTAGTTTACTTACTTATACAACGTCTCTTTTAAAAAGTCAATACACAGAAAAGAGCACCGGCAAATCTACATCTGATTATATATAGTATTTGTCGGTGCTCTGCTGCTTTATGTTATTTATATTTTGGAATTAGTCATTATATCCATTTGGATTCATCGACTGCCACTTCCATGAATCAGCACACATCTCGTCGATTCCGTACTGAGCCTCCCAGCCAAGCTCCTTCTTGGCAAGTGAAGCGTCTGAGTAGCATGTTGCAATATCTCCAGGACGTCTCTCCTTGATCACATATGGAACGTCATGTCCACAGGCCTTGCTGAACGCCTTGATAACATCAAGGACACTGTAACCATTTCCTGTTCCAAGGTTGTATACCTTAACTCCAGGATTCTCCTTGATCTTGTTGATAGCCTTTACATGTCCAACTGCAAGGTCTACTACATGGATGTAATCTCTCACACCTGTTCCATCCGGTGTGTCGTAATCATTGCCAAATACGCCAACGCTCTGAAGCTTTCCGATTGCAACCTGTGCAACATATGGAAGAAGGTTGTTAGGAATACCCTTTGGATCCTCTCCGATAAGTCCGCTCTTATGAGCTCCGATTGGGTTGAAGTAACGGAGAAGAATTACATTCCACTCTGGATCTGCTGTGTGGAGGTCTGTGAGAATCTGCTCGATCATCCACTTTGTCCAGCCATATGGGTTCGTAGGTGTTCCCTTTGGGCACTCCTCCGTGATAGGGATAAATGCAGGATTGCCGTATACTGTAGCTGATGATGAGAAGATGATGTTCTTGCATCCGTTCTTTCTCATAACCTCGCACAGATTAAGAGTTCCTGTGATGTTGTTCTGATAGTACTCAAGTGGCTTTACAACTGATTCACCAACTGCCTTGAGTCCTGCAAAATGTATTACACAGTCAGGCTTCTCATCTGCAAATATCTTGTCCATAGCTTCCTTGTCAAGGATATCTGCCTTGTAGAATGTGAGATCCTTTCCTGTTATCTCCTTGATTCTGTCGACTGCCTTCTCGCTGGCATTGTAAAGGTTGTCGAGAATTACTACCTCGTAGCCTGCATTAAGCAGCTCAACACATGTATGACTTCCTATATAACCTGCTCCGCCTGTTACCAAAATTTTCATAATGTTTTCCTCCTTTATGATACTGTGACTCATAACCATCTGCCAGACACCTGTGCTTTTGGGGGCACTGTTAATGTCTTGCGCAAATGTCGATCACCAGTTTATAAACATTTTTATTTTGCAATGACGTTTTCTCCAACACTATACCACTACATCCTGTTATGCACAATAAAATGTGGCATTAATAAATATTAGTTATGGAATACGTCTGTCACAGATACACATATATTATTGCATTTTTAGTGCACACTATATTACTGTGCATTCACATAATCTACGAACTTGAGGAATGCAGCCTTTCCAGCCTCATCTCTCTTGTAAACGCCTGCACACTCAAGGATCTTTGCGAATACATCGCCGATCTCATCCTGAAGTATCTTGTGTACGTTGTCTGCATTTATGTCGTACTTTCCAATGAAAGTCTGTACCCAGTCGTAATGCTTTGCTATATTCTCATGAGCCTTGATGTCTCCACCTGCCACAAGAACCTCTGCCAGCTCTTCCATCTCGCCCTTGAGTCTTGCAGGAAGGACCGCAAGTCCCATCACCTCGATGAGTCCGATGTTCTCCTTCTTGATGTTGTGATACTGCTCCCATGGATGATAGAGACCAAGTGGATGCTCCTCTGTGGTGATGTTGTTACGAAGGACTAAGTCCATCTCGTACTTGCCATCTCTCATTCTTGCGATCGGAGTGATCGTGTTGTGAGGCTCTCCGTCTGTCTCCGCGAATATGTACGCATCCTCATCTGTGTAGCCTCTCCATGCGCCGAGAATCTTGTCAGCAAGATCTATGATCCTGTCCGGATCCTCTCCGTCAAGTCTGATGACTGACATAGGCCACTTCACGATTCCTGCCTCAACATCCTCATATCCTGCAAATGTAATCTTTGTCTCAACAGGTGCCTTTGTCATGGCAAATGTATAACGTCCGCCCTGGAAGTGATCGTGTGTGAGGATAGATCCACCTACTATAGGAAGGTCTGCATTTGATCCCAGGAAGTAATGTGGGAACTGTCCAACAAATGAAAAGAGTTTCTGGAATGTAGCCTTTTCTATCTTCATAGGGATGTGCTGTCCGTTAAACACGATACAGTGCTCATTGTAGTATACATATGGAGAATACTGGAATCCCCACTTGCTACCATTTACCTCTATAGGGATGATCCTGTGGTTCTCTCTTGCAGGATGGTTGATCCTTCCCGCATATCCCTCGTTCTCCATACACAGCTGGCACTTTGGATATGATGACTGTGACATGGTCTTAGCAAGGGCAATCATCTTCGGATCCTTCTCAGGCTTTGAAAGGTTGATGGTGATGTCGATATCACCATACTCTGTAGGCTTTACCCACTTGATGTCCCTTGCAACTCTGTATGTTCTTATATAATCTGTTGCTCTGCTGAGCTTATAATAGAAGTCTGTTGCCTCCTCTGGGGACTTTGCATACTTCTCTCTGAATGTCTTTATGATCTGGCTTGGCTTTGGAACCAGCGCATTCATGATCTTCGTGTCGAACAGATCTCTGAGGACAACTGAATTCTCTGCGATAAGTCCATTCTCAACTGCGTAATCCAGAATCCCCTTGAGACACTCCTCAAGTTTTTCCGGTGTATCTATAGCTGGCACCTCACCCGGCTCCTCGTAGCTGTCCTTCTTCAGCATCTCGAGGATGGTGTTGGTCGTATATATTCTATCCTCTTCCTCTATCAGCTCATTTGCAATTCCGTACTCAACGAGCTGCTTGATATTTGTATCTATCATGGTTGTAACCCTTCTTTCTACATATCCTTATATTTTTTCACGCACAGATATTTGCGAAACCCATAAACCTGTATTATGTTTGAGGTAATTTAACATTACCAAATCAGGGGAATACGAGGCCGCCGGTCCTTAGGTAATAGTCAATGCTAAAAAATCAGCATTGACTATTACCCACAACAGCTGGCAAGCCAGCTGTTACATGCGCTGCAGGCTGAGTTAAGTGGAAACGACCCCTGATTGGTATGTTAAATTGCCTCAAACACTATACACTGTCATGTTTCGCAAATATCTATTCAACTACCTTGATTCCGCCGTAAGGTCTTACCTTGAGGACGTGGCATGCGCCCTCTCCGAAGATCGACTCGATGTTCTTCTTGTACTCAGCAACAGCCGCATTCTTGACAAATGCCTGGATTGTTCCGGCAAATCCGCCGCCGTGTACTCTGCACACACCGTTCTTGCCGATGAACTTCTCCGAGAAGCCAAGTGCTATTGATACATTCTGTGTGAGTGGATCCTTTGCGCTGTATATATTCTGAAGAAGCTTGAATGATGAATCTCCGCTTCTCTTTATAACATCGAGGAAATGGTCAAATTCCTGATTCTCAAGTGCTGCAACACCCTCTGCAACTCTGTCCTGCTCTGTGTAGAAGTGGAGTGCGCGAAGGACTGCTCTGTCATTCACCTTGCCGCTGGCTCTCATCTCACCAACCTTGCTGATGAAATCCTCCTCTGAAACTCTGCTGAGGAGTTCCTCGCCGAAGTAATTTGCAACCTGCTTCATCTCTGCAGGGATTGCTGCGTAGTCGTCTGTGAGGTCTGCATGTGAACCCTTTGTGTCAACGATACACAGGCTGTACTGGTGAGCCTCAAAGTCAACTGGGACCTGCTTGATGACAGGATTAGCCTTGTCGAAGAAGTCGATATATATAAGTCCTCCGACTGCACATGCCATCTGATCCATAAGTCCGCATGGCTTGCCGAAGTATACGTTCTCTGCGTACTGTCCTATCTTTGCAACATCAACTGATGAAACCTTCATGTCATTGTAGAGGCCTGAAAGGATAGTTCCTATAAGGCTCTCAAATGCTGCTGATGATGACATTCCAGCTCCCATGAGCACATCGCTTGTCACAAATGCTGTGAAACCGCCTACCTTGAATCCGTAGTCTCTGATTCCTGCAACAACGCCCTTGATAAGCGCTGTTGTTGTTCCCTCAAGTGCAGGATCCTGCTCGATATCATTTACATTGATAACTTCCTTTGGCATATCGTCTGACACAAGCTCGATCACGCCGTCCTCTCTAGGTGCCACAATTGCTATGGCATCAAGGTTGATCGATGTAGCAAGTACATGTCCGTTCTGATGGTCTGTATGGTTTCCACACACCTCACTTCTTCCGGGAGCGCTGTAGATAGCAACCTCCTGATCTCCGAATAACTCTGTAAATTTATCAAGAGCTTTTACATATCTTTGCCTGTTGTATGGGATCATATCCTTGTCGAGATAGATCTGTGCAAGCTTCTCGTCAAACTCTCCACCTGCGATAATTTCCTTTAGTTCTGCGATTTTCTTCATTGTCTGTAACTCCACCTTTCTCCATCTTTTTATATTTTTTTCTTAATGTCCGTTATTTTGTTGTCCATATTGCGCACATTTTCTGCGCTACGCCGTTGCGCTTCTTGCTTTGTGAATATAATTCTATAACAATATACAGATTTTGAACATGGCATAGCGTTGCAAATATATGTCCATTTGTTAGATTGTTTTTTCTGGCGGAACATATTATTGTATGGATAATCCGGTTGAATGTATGTTATACTCTTATATATTATAATGAGAGAACGAGTTCATATGCCTTCATTACAGAAACGTTCAAATCTTATAAATTTAGAACAGTACGAGAATCTGTATATGGACTTTGCCAAAATCTCCTGAAGATTATCAGATCAATTTATGAAGTTACTTTATTAAGAAAATGCGGAGTTTGTAAAATGGAAAATAAGATCGTAATGGAATTCCCCCAGGAGAATGATACAGACCTCTACCTGAATGTGTTCGGACACTCGATAACCGAACCGCTGCACAAGGCAGGCCCTGCGGTCAAAACATTCTACCTTATACATTTTGTACTTGAGGGGGAGGGCGACTTCTATGTGAAGGGAGCCCACTATCATCTGAAAAAGGGTCAGGGCTTCCTCATTGAACCTGACACCCCCGCCACATATATATCGGACGAACACCATCCATGGCGTTATGTATGGTTCGGTTTCTCGGGCAGATGCGCCCACGACACGCTGAGCAGTATCGGGCTCACCCAGAACCAGCCTATATTCACCTGCGAGGATGGCGACAAACTGAAAAAGTACGTATTTGATATGCTTGCTCACAACACCTCGGATCACGCAGACCACTTCAGGCTCATGGGCATGCTCTACCTCGCTCTGTCTGTCATCGCAAATGCACAGAAAGACAAGCTGGAGACTCCATCGGGAAATGCCTACGTAAACCACGCCATCTCCTACATTCAGAACCACTACAGTATGCCTATGAAGGTGGAGGAGCTGTCGGATTACGTAGGCATCAACAGAAGCTATTTCTCTGACCTGTTCAAGCAGTACACCGGGATGAGTCCTGTGAAATACCTGCAGAATTTCCGCATAACAAAAGCCCAGCATATGCTTACCATATCTGAGCTTTCTATAGAAAGTATTGCATTTTCATGCGGCTACCAGTCCGCCGAGGCTTTCCACAAGATCTTCCGCAAGACCACCGGCATATCGCCTAATGCCTACCGGCAGGAAAAACGCCAGAGAACCATCTCCAGCCAGGAAACCATGAACAATAACCGGCCGGATTATATCGAGACGGACGACGAGCTGTGATCTTTACAAGGCCACAGCTCGCTTATCATTTTGACATATTCTATTTATCATAAGCACAATATAAACGCAATTACATGAATCACCAGATCATTGTCGGATGCCACATTATCAGCAATAACAAACACAAACCAAATCTCCTTTGAATCAAACGCATTTATATTTTAAAAAGTGTTAGCAGTAGAATACTTACCATTTCCATACCTTGACTATAGTTCAAGAGATTACATATGTAATCTCTCTTTCTACCATTAACACTATGTTCTGATTTAGGTTAAACTCAATCTTTGTCATTTGCTTCACGATATTATAATCTTTACTAATTTATCTTATAAAGTTCGTCTGGTTGCCTCTCTCTGTGTCAGGGAGCGCAACACCTGCTGCCTTGCCGGCTTCAAAGCATTTGAGCATCCATGCAAGGTTCTTAGCAAGATTCCTCATGGTCTGCATACCCTCCGCATCCAGCTCAGCCTCTCCAGGCACGCGTCCGTGTACAAGATTCCAGTATGTAGAGCCAGCCACCGGCATCTGTGATATTCCAAAGTATTTATTCATCACATCGAATGATGCTGATGTTCCGCCACGTCTTGCAACTGCCACAGATGCACCCGGCTTGAATGCAAATGCACGGCCGCTGCTGTAGAATACTCTGTCAAGGAATGACTGCACACGTCCGCTTGGATGAGCATAGTATACAGGTGTTCCAAATACCAGTCCGTCTGCTTCCTTTGCCTTGGCAACGAACTCATTTACCTTATCGTCATCAAACACACAACCTTTTTCCGTACACTGTCCACAGCCTATGCAGTCTCTCAGTGGAGCTGCTCCGATCTGGAATATCTCATAGTCTATTCCCTCTTTCTTGAGCTGCTCGCCTACCTCGTAAAGTGCACGGTATGTATTGCCCTGCGGCTTCGCGCTTCCATTCAACATTAAAACCTTCATATTCAGTTCCTCCAATCATTTACACCACTATTTATATGTAACTGTCGATTACTTATCAGTAGTTCTCTTTTCTTTTATATATTTGACTAAAAATATTATCGCCAGTACAAGCAAAACGCTGACACAGAATACCGTCACGCCCAGGGAATACACTGACTTTTTTATCAGCTTAGCCACCACAAATACTATAGCCAAAATTACAAAACATATTGATTTGTATAAATTGCTGCTCACGTTTTATCCCTCCATGTTAATTTCCACCGCCACACACACATGGCAGTTTCTTCTATATTATATATACACTTAATGATAAATTTTTTCCAGCTATTTATCACCGCCTGATCGACTTCCTGTACTCCATCGGTGACATCCCCTTTTCTTTCTTGAACACCCTGCTGAAGTAGAGGGGGTTGTCGTATCCAACAATCTTGGCGATCTCTGTCATGTTATAATCAGAGCTCTCGAGAAGCATCTGGGCGTTGGCTATACGCTTTGACATGATGTACTGTGTGGGCGTGGTGCCGATGCGCTGTCTAAAGTTCCGTATGAACCAGCTCACGCTCATGTTATGCTCATTTGCATAACTTTCCACCACTATCTCTTCGTTATAATGCTCTCCCAAATATGCCGCCGCACGGTCCATCTCCTCTGCCATGACCGAAAAGGTTTTTGAATCATCCTGCTCCTGCTGTCTGTGAGCTGAGATAAGCATCTGTCTGAATATGTATTCCAACATCTCCTCATAGTCATCCCGGCAGAGCTGTAGCTCCTGTATCATTTGCCTGAACAAAATTCTGTACTCAGCATGGTCTCCACCATAGAACATATTCACATCGTCATTTATTCCGTATCGCCTGAGTGTCTGCTTCACCTCTCCCCCGGTAAAATGCACCCAGAACACCTCCGTGTGTTCGTCTCCGTAATACACATACCGTTGCATCTGTCTCGGCCTGTATATCACCATGCTTCCGGGACAGGCGATCACATCCTGCCCATCTATCTCAAAATGTGCCTTTCCCGCCGCCACATATATGAGCTGATAATCCTTACGCCCCTTAGGTCTGTAGGTCGTAAACTCTTTCTGTGTATACAGCTTGTACGTTCCGCAGCTTGTGACTATGAGCGGTCTGCTCTTGTCCACTATGTCGAGCAGTGAGTTGTGAAGATATGCTGAGTTTGTATACATGTGTGGCTCCTTTCTATATGGCAAATCACACTATTATTTCACTATTTTTACACTATTTTGAAGCGTGTGCAGACACATCCTGTATGCTTTATACTTTTTCTTTTGTCTGTTCAGAGACTTCACCCTGCAAGCGGACTTGCAGGGTGCGGTGTATCCGCCTTATAAAACTAGAATGTGCATATTTTGTCTCATTATATGTATGGACTTTTCATGTGCCGTTATCTTATAATATATCTAACAAACGACGAATATACAACGTTTTATATATTAAATTAACCACAGGAGGTATTGTTATGATCATTCCGCGTCACTACGAAAATCTGCATATTCTGCATGAGAACACCATGCCGGATAGGAATTACTATATTCCTGCTGGGAAGGCATACAGCACATCCCTTGATGCAAGGGATCTCTCGGACAGAGTACAGTTTCTGAATGGAACCTGGAAGTTCCGCTACTACGACAGCATTTACAAGCTTCAAGACGAATTCCACAGTGAGGGATATGATATATCCGGTTTCGATGATATTCCGGTTCCATCAGTATGGCAGATGCACGGATACGACTATCATCAGTATACCAATGTCAGGTATCCATTTGCATTTGACCCACCTTATGTTCCAAAGGACAACCCATGCGGAGCATATGTGACCGACTTCGACTACGATCAGAACGAGGACGCACCACTCGCGCACTTGAACTTTGAGGGTGTAGATTCCTGTTTCTATGTATGGCTCAACGGCAGGTATGTTGGCTACAGCCAGGTGTCCCACTCAACCAGTGAATTTGACATAACCGGATTCATAAGAAACGGCTCCAACAGGCTCTGCGTGCTGGTCCTCAAATGGTGCGACGGAAGCTATCTTGAGGATCAGGATAAGTTCCGCATGAGCGGTATTTTCAGGGATGTATATATCCTGAAACGCTCTGAGGGTGCTGTATACGACTATTTCATAAAGACCAGCTGTGACGATATAAAGGATCCAACTAAGGCAGATGTAACCATAGACTTCACAGCATTTACAGAATATTCCTGCGTTGAAGACCGTTTTTCATCAAAACCGGAAACAGTGGTTGATAAAGGCGCTGATTCAAATGTTGATATTGAAGTTACTATTCTGGACGCCGATGGCAGCATATGTTCATCAGGCTGTGTAAAATGTGAAATTTCCGCTCAGAGCGATGCCAATACCAATGCAGACGAAGGCAAAACCGCAGCCAGCTCCAGCAGCATTACTTTGTCGATCGACTCCCCTGTGCTGTGGAATGCAGAAAAGCCATACCTCTACACTGTCATCATAAGATGCGCCGGTGAGGTCATCACTGACAGGATAGGAATCAGGGAGATAACGATAGAGAATAAGATCGTGTACATCAACGGCATGCCTATCAAGTTCCACGGAGTGAACAGACACGACTCTGACCCTGTGACCGGTTTTACAATCAGCAGAGAACAGGTCATCAGGGATATGTCTCTCATGAAGCAGCACAATGTCAACGCCATAAGGACCAGCCATTATCCAAATGTTCCTTATTTCTATGAGCTCTGCGACGAATATGGATTCTATGTGATAGACGAGGCTGACATAGAGGCACATGGTCCAAGTGAATTGTTCTATTGTGATAATAATTGGGATAACAAGGCAGCAAGGTGGAATGAGCCGATCGCCAACAATCCTGAATTCTGTGAATCCATTCTTGACCGCATCAGGCGCTGTGTCATCAGGGACAAGAACCGTGCCAGCGTAGTCATCTGGTCCATGGGAAATGAAAGTGCTTACGGCGTGACATTTGAGGAGGCTCTGGCATGGGTCAAGTCCTATGACAGCTCCCGTCTCACCCACTACGAGAGCGCCCAGTATACAGACGGCAAGAGAAAATACGATTACAGTAATCTGGATCTCTACAGCAGAATGTATCCATCCATATCCGAGATGGCTGAGTATATAGATGGTGATGGCGACAAGCCTTACATCCTGTGCGAATATTGTCATGCCATGGGCAACGGCCCTGGAGATCTGGAGGACTACTTCCAGTTCTTCGACAGCCACGAGACCACCTGTGGCGGTTTTGTGTGGGAGTGGTGCGACCACGCCATATACAGGGGCAAGGCGGCAAACGGCAAGGATATGTACGCCTACGGTGGAGACAGCGGTGAGACTATCCACGACGGCAACTTCTGTATGGACGGTCTGGTGTATCCGGACCGCAGACCACACACAGGACTTCTTGAATTCAAGAACATCAACCGCCCGGTAAGGATCACTGGATATGATGAGACAAATGGAGTTTTGACTCTGCACAACTACATGGATTTCACTGACATCAAGGACTACCTCACAATGAGCTACGAGGTTATGCGAGATGGTCAGGTTGCCGCATCCGGGGATATCGACACGCCTTCCATAGCTCCTCACAGTGTCGGAACTATCCGCCTGAGCCCTGTTACAAATATACAGAAATCATTGTCAGACTTATATGCAGCAAGTCATGCTGACATTTCTGGCAGCTCAGATGTTACTGATCGTTCAAGTGTTGTTGAATGTTCAGATGTCGCCGATTGCACAAAAGATATTATTACACACAGAATGTTTCTCCGTGTGATATATAAGGCAGCTTGTGACAGTGCATTCGTAAAGAAAGGTGATGTGTTGGGATTTGACGAGATAGAACTTGCCACACAAAAACAGAACGCAGACAAGGTCCTGGATAAAGCATCGTCTTTGGACAAGGCGCAGAATTTGGCGGAACAATATCTGACTACTCAGGATACAGCTTCTGCCCATCTTCATGTATCGGAAAGCGACACAGAATTTGTTGTCAGCGGAAGTAATTTTGAATATATATTTGACAGGAACACAGGAAACTTTACAGGCTTTGCAATGGACGGTCAGGAACTTCTCGCTGCTCCATGCGATAAGACTATCTGGCGCGCGCCTACAGACAACGACAGAAATATCAAGAACGAGTGGTTAAGAGCCCACTATGACATGATATCCGAGAGGACATATGAGACTGGCTGCATTATAAAAGATGGATGTGCCGTGATATCGTGCACGTCAAGCCTCTCAGCACCAACGGTACAGCCTGTTCTGAGGATAAACGCTGAATGGATAATAACACCTGAAGGAACTATAAAATCAAAAATGCATGTAAAGAAAAATGCTGAATTCCCTACGCTCCCAAGATTTGGCGTGAGGATGATTTTGAGAGAAGATATGCGAAATGTAAATTATATCGGTATGGGTCCATATGAAAGCTACGCAGACAAGCACCATGCAAGCTGGCATGGCTCATTTTCTGCATCCATTGACGAGATGCACGAGGACTATATCATGCCACAGGAAAATGGAAGCCACTTTGACTGTAGCCTTGTTCAGGTCAGTGCCCCTGGAGCAAGCGACGAGTCTGACAGGAATAGCTCCGACAAAAATAACTTTGTCAACGGTTCATCATATCAGAGCATTTGCAATGCGCAGACAGCCGAAACGATCGCAGCTACAACAGCCCACAGCATAACCGTGACATCCGCTGTGCCATTTTCAATGAACGCCTCGCCTTACACCGCAGAGGAACTCACAGTGGCAACCCACAACTACGAGCTGCCAGAGAGTGACAAGTCCGTCCTGTGCATAGACTATCGCCAGAACGGAATCGGCTCCAACAGCTGCGGCCCCGAGCTTGATGAGAAATACAGATTTGACGAGGATGAGTGGGAATTTGGATTTACCATGCATGTGAAATAGATACAAAATTATCGCTAAATTAAGTTTATCTCATGAAAAAGGACAAAGCCTCCAAACTTTGTCCTTTTTTCCGCTTATATGAGTATTTAGATACAATTTTGTATCTTTTTCACCATTTTGACTGTGATTAGCGAGAATCAATTATCAGATTTACCCGAAATCTGCCAAGCAGCGGTATTCCTCTTCATCCGGCGCATCTTCTCCGGATCCTTGCCTGATTTTTGGACGCCACCTACCACATCGTACTCTATGCCAGATGACACATCGACTACGTCAGGATGCACCTGCTCTATCGCCCGCCGCACATTGTCCGGCGTAAGACCTCCGGCAAGCACAAACAGCCTTCCATCTCTGTCGATATCCGTCAAACTGTTCCAGTCAAATGTCTTGCCACTTCCAGGTTCACCGGCATCGAACACATAACCTGCAACATTCGAAAGGCTTTGATAATGTGGGTACATATCCATATCCTTCACATTGAACGCCTTCCACACAGGCAAATGCGCACTCTCTATAAGCTCATCGCTGGTCTGTCCATGAATCTGTATCACATCAAATCCCAGCTCACCTATCTCCGCTATCTGCTCCGCATCCGGGGATACCACCACTGCAACCTTCTTCACATCTTTCCTCAGTTCTTCAAGCAACCTGCGCGCAGTCTCCACGCTGACATTTCTCTTTGACTTTGGGAAATACATCACCATTCCTATATAATCAGGTCTCACCTCATTCACCGCGGCCACATCGGCCGGGGTCGTGATTCCGCACATCTTTATCTTCATGCTGTCTCTCCTATTTTTTAACATCGGCTCGTCAACAGGCGAAAACTGATGCTACATATCCTTATCGAACGTCAACCCTGATAGGTCAAGTTTATATATCGTGTCAGCCATCTTTTCGTTTTCCAGAAACATCATCATATATATTGGCAAATATACTTTTTTGCCGCTGACCTCTACGTTTCTCTCCGAAAAAACATATGCATATTCTATTCCGTAATTTTCATCAGCCAAGACATTGCACAGCGCAGAGTGTCGTTTGTAATCCTTACCCGATTTTATCTCCAGTGGAACTACTTTACCATTCAGTTCTATTACAAAATCAAGCTCACCCTGCTTTTTGCTGTTAAAATAATATTCTTTATGACCTTTGCTGAGTAGTTCCTGGGAAACCACATTTTCAAATAGCGCACCATTGTTTATAGACTTTTCTTTATTCAGTATCGCCATTTTCACCTGATCCGAATACCTACTTGTCAGCAGTCCTACATCGGAGAAAAATAGTTTAAAGAGATTCCTATTCTCACTGATCACAAGCGGAAGTTTCGGCTCACTTATATTGTAGACCGGTATCGCAACCCCAGCATCCTTAAGCCACAGAAAATCATTTGCAACCCTATCATAACTGAGGCCTTTACCTATACTATTGATCTGGAATCGTTTATTTTTCTGATCAAGCTGTCCCGGCATAGCATCATATATCTCCTGCAGTTTCAGCTTGTATCTTGTCTCATACTTTGTAAAATCACTCTTGTACAATCTAACTATCTTTTCATGTACCTCCGCTACCTTCGCAAGATCATTTGTCTCCACATAGGTATTGACCGCCTCCGGCATTCCGCCCACGATAAGATACAGATTAAATACATCAAGCATTTTTTCATGTACAAACGAATCAACAGGCAGCCTCTGCGTAAAGCATTCCTTCATTGTGTCGATCACATTCTGATTCACACCAACAGAAACCATAAATTCGCACAGATCCATCGGATACATATCGTATACTCGCAGATATCCAACCGGTGCAGATCTGAGATCATTCAGCTCTACGCCCAAAAGCGAACCGCTCATGATATACCTGTAGCTTCCATCTTCCACCAGGAACTTCACTCTTGTCACTATATCTTTAAACTCCTGCACCTCATCCAGAAATATGATCGTACGGCCTTTCTCAAGAGGCTGTTTTGTCACCAGGCTAAGTCTCATAAGCAGATCCTTTGCATCTCTGGCACCGTCAAACAATGTTACAAGCTCCGGCTGGTCAATAAAATTTAATTCCACATATGGCACTCCACTTTCCCTGAGGCATTCTTTTATAAGATATGTCTTACCGATCTGTCTTGCTCCAGTTATGAGCAAAGCATCCCTGCCGCTCTGAATCCATGAATCTATATAATTTTTTGCCGATCTTTCCAGCATAAAATCACCCCACACACTGCATTTGCAACTTTTCTATCCTTATGATATCAATTTTTTGCAACTTTTCCAACCTTTTCGCGGTGATTTTTGCAACTTTTCCAACCTTTTTTCGGCAGATTATGCAACTTTGCGAGCTTTAGTAACAATTTTCTTTTATTTTACGGCGGGTCCTCCTTATGAAAATATCTGTCCGGGCAGTGTCTTTTTCTCTTTATATAGAAACTGCCTGTCGAATTCTTCCACAGCCTTTTCGTCCACGAAATATCCTTCTGGCGGAGCGTACTCACCCGTGACTCCATCAAGATATCCGGAAATCAGCTCCTTGCAGAGGAAAAACGATGCATCCTCCCCCTCATCAAGTCCATGATAGCGAATGCCAAACTCGCTTGCCGGTCTGAATCCGCTTTTGCCATAGAAATCAATATTCCCCTCAAAGCATAGTGCTCCGCAGCCGAGCTCTGCAGCTTTCTGCAACGAATAATCCAGCAGTATCTTTCCATAGCCCTTACGCTTAAGTTCATTCTTTATGCATATAGGGCCCATCGTCATAATTGGAACACTGCTTCCGTCATCCGCTGTTATTTCCGCCCTCATAAACATGTTCTGCCCGATGATTTCTCCATCTAACAGCATTACAAAATCCAGTTCCGGGACAAATGCACTGTCATTTCTCAGCTGATTGAGCACATAGTGTTCCAGGCAGCCGGGACGATACACATTCCAGAAACTGTCCCGCACCAGATTCTCGACTTCCCGGTATTCATCCTCTTTCTCCAGCCGTATAACCAGATCATCATTATGACTTACTTGCGTAATATTTATGTGAATTTGTCAAGCATTTTATATATTATTTTCTTACCTGTCTGGCAGCCTCAACCATATTTCTGAGGCTGGCGTCAGTCTCAGGCACACCTCTGGTCTTAAGACCGCAGTCCGGATTGATCCAGAGCTTATCCCTGCCTATCTTCGTGAGCATGACATTTACCGTCTTCACGATCTCTGCCACCGACGGAACTCTTGGAGAGTGAATATCATATACGCCAGGTCCCACCTCTGTCTCAAAGTTGTTCTCCCTGAGAGAATCCAGGATCTGCAGATCGGATCTTGACGCCTCAAATGTGATCACATCCGCGTCCATATCATCTATGGCAGGTATGATATCCGTAAATTCACTGTAGCACATATGTGTGTGTATCTGTGTCTCAGCCTTCACACCGCTGTGTGTCAGACGGAATGCAGGTATCGCAAAATCAAGGTACTCCGTATACCAATCAGATTTTCTGAGTGGAAGCTTTTCTCTGAGTGCAGCCTCATCTATCTGTATCATCTTTATTCCATGCGCCTCCAGATCCAGCACCTCATCTCTGATCGCAAGCGCTATCTGTGATATAGATTCCTTGATTGATATATCCTCCCTTGGGAATGACCAGTTGAGTATCGTCACCGGACCGGTCAACATTCCCTTCATGATCTTGTCTGTGAGCGACTGCGCATATACAGACCAATCAACCGTGATCGGCTTTTTGCGGTATACGTCACCCCATATCACAGGCGGCTTTACGCATCTCGTTCCATATGACTGTACCCATGCTTTCTCAGTGAACAGGAATCCGCCAAGTGCCTCACCGAAATATTCAACCATGTCATTTCGTTCATACTCGCCATGCACTAGCACATCCAGTCCGATGTCCTCCTGCCACTTTACACATTCCTTTATCTTTCCCTTTACAAAGTCCACATATTCCTGCTCAGATATCTCTCCCTTTCTGAGCTGTGCTCTCTGTGACTTCACATCCTTAGTCTGTGGGAATGAACCTATAGTGGTTGTCGGAAGCTCAGGAAACCCAAATTCCTTCTTCTGAAGTGCCTGCCTCTCGCTTCTCTTCGGAAGTCTTGCATAATCTGCCTCAGTCACTGCCGCAAGCCTCTGTCTCACCTCGTCGCTGTTGCAGTCTCTTGTTCCCGCAAATAACTCCTGATTCTTGTGGTATGCCTCAAGCTCTGTATAGTTATAACTCTCGGCAAGTGCCGCAAGCTCCGAGAGTTCAATAAGTTTCTCCTCTGCAAATGCAAAGAACCTCAGATAGTCCTGTGATAGCTTCGTCTCTTGCTTAAGTGTGTATGGCACATGAAGCAGTGAGCATGATGTAGACAGAACCACATCTATCTTCTTATCGCGGAGCTGCCCTACTACATTGAGAGTCTTGTCGTAATGATTTCTCCATATATTTTTGCCATTTACCAGGCCGGCAAAAAGTACCTTATCCCCAGGGAAGCCGTATCTGTCTATAAGCTGACCGGTCTGTTTGCCCTCTATAAAATCAAGGCCTATTCCGGCAAATGGCATATTTATGATATCTTCATACACATCCCTCACATCACCGAAGTATGTCTGGAGAAGTATCTTACAGTCTGCACGATCTGCAAATACCCTGTCATACACCCTGTGGAAAAGTGCCTTATCATCGTCATCCATATCTCTCACCAATGATGGTTCATCAAATTGCAGCCACTCCACATTCTCTTCATCGCACTCGGCGATAAGCTGTCTGTAAGCCTCTGCCACATCATCAGCAAAATCTTCTGCATTCTTTGATCCCACATATCTGCATAGCTTAAGCATTGTGTATGGTCCTATAACCACAGGCTTTGTCTTGATCCCCAGCTCCTTGGCCTCCTCGTATTCACCTGTAAGTTTCTCGCAGTCAAGGCTTATC
This sequence comes from Coprococcus sp. AF16-22, assembly GCF_003461545.1. Taxonomy (NCBI): domain Bacteria; kingdom Bacillati; phylum Bacillota; class Clostridia; order Lachnospirales; family Lachnospiraceae; genus Coprococcus; species Coprococcus sp. AF16-22. The sequence goes on along the minus strand of NZ_QTXH01000002.1, from coordinate 245,523 downwards.
ACTGTGTCATCCTCTATCTCCGGAACTATGTAATGATAGTTTGTGTTAAACCACTTCTTCATCGCAAGAGCCTTCACATCCCCGGATTCTCCCTGATACCCCCTTGCCATGGCAAAGTACGTGTCAAGCTTTGAGACATTTAGCTCTCTGTATCTCTTTGGCACTATTCCGAGAAGAACTGCTGTATCAAGCACTATATCGTAAAATGAAAAGTCGTTGCACGGAATAAAGCCTATCCCTGCTGCCACCTGTGTCATCCAGTGTCTGTGTCTGAGATCCGCTGCAATTCCTGTAAGCTCCTGCGCCGTTATCTCATGTCTGAAATATTTTTCAGATGCAAATTTTAACTCTCTTAATGTTCCCACCCTTGGAAATCCTATAACCGATGTCTTCATCATATCCTCCTGCTCACTCACTGGCATATCTCATAGACCAGTGTTATTTTCTTGTTTGTTGTTGACATTATATGAAGCTCTGGTTCGCTTGTATAATACATAAAAATATAGCGCGGATATAGTTTTTTGCTATACCCACGCTATTTCTATGTCTTTTATTCTATGTCAGCTATGTGGCTTTAACCCTTCTCATATGTTCCGCCGCCTTCTCCCTCACATCTCCACAGGCAGGCTCTCCGTCATCCCTCATCTCGTTGAAGCGTCCCCTGTGCTGGAGCTTTCTCCGAGGAATTTTTACTGAATCTTCCGACTCGTCACTGCCAGCCGTGAGATAATTTGCCAACGCACCGAGATAGGTGTTTCCAAGTCTGCTGAGGATCGCCTTCCTGTGGACGATATACCCTATCCTCATATCGCTCTCATCCGCAAGTGGCACCGATATAATGTCCTTGCCGTTCAGCTTTTCATCTATGACACCGCTGCACACAGTATATCCATTCAGGCCTATCAGCAGATTGAACAGTGTCGCTCTATCCCTGACTCTTATATTTTTCTTTCTCTCCGTTGTGGAGAATATTTCCTCCGAGAAGTAAAAAGAGTTGTGCTCCCCCTGCTCAAATGACAGATATGGATACGCCTCCAGTTCTTCATTTGTTATGATATCATTCTTCGCCAATGGATGCTTTCTGCTTATGAACACGTGAGGCTTTGCCACGAACAGCTCATGAAATTCCAGGTCATTTGCCCGGAGGATCTTGTTCAGCACCTTCTCATTAAAGTCATTCATGAACAATATTCCGATCTCGCTTCTCATCCTGGCGACATCATCTATGATCTCATAGGTCTGTGTCTCCCTTATGCTGAAATCATATTCGTCCTGTCCATACCTCTTTATCAGGTCAACAAATGCATTTACCGCAAATGAATAATGCTGGGTGGACACGCAGAAGCTCTTCTTGCCGCCATCGTCCCCCTTGTATTTGTCCTCAAGGACCTTCGCCTGCTCAAGCACCTGTCTCGCATAGCCGAGGAAGACCTCGCCCTCTATGGACGGACTTATTCCCTTATTTGACCTGTTGAATATATTTATCCCCATCTCTTTTTCCAGCTCATGGATGGCATTTGTCAGGCTTGGCTGGGATATATACAGCCGGTTCGCTGCCTCGGTGATCGTGCCCGTATCCGCAACCATCACCACATATCTAAGCTGCTGAAGTGTCATATTCTCACCTGCTTTCTACTATTATTTTCTTGAACTGCTTTGCTGCCTCATTCAGCGGGTGCAGGCAGTCATACACAAGACATACATTCCTGTCCGGAAGCTTTTCCTCAAGTGAAAGCTTTACAACCTCTTTGTTCTTTACTGCCTCCCTCGCCATCAGTTCCGGTATAAATGCAAGTCCAAGCTCACACTTCACAAGTGGCAGTATCTGATCCGTGGTGGCCGCCTCTGTGTCCGGCGCAAGCTCCACGCCATGCTCCCTGAATATTCTGTCGTAGAATCTGAATGTCATAGTCTCCCTGCCTAGACAGATCATAGGATAGTTCCTCATCTCCGCAATGGACAGTTTTTGCTTTTTAAGTGAAGAAAATGTCGTTCCGCCGATAAGTATCTCACGATATGACTGCAGCACGATCTTCTTGAGAGGAGCCTCCACATCAGCCGGAGTTGTAACTACTGCAAAGTCTATACTTCCATTCTTCACTTCATCCACAGCCTGAGGTGTAGAATGGTTGTATATCTTGAGATTTATACCCGGATACGCCATGTGAAATGCCCGCAGTCTGTCCAACAGATATATATTTAACGCCGTCTCACTGACACCTATCGTTATACTTCCGTGAGTGAGATTCTCACCATCTGCCAGCTCATCCTCCGCCGTCAGAAGCTGTGACATTGCAGCCTCCACATATGAATAGAGCTGTTCCCCGTCTCTTGTGAGCTGTACACCCCTGTTTGTCCTGACAAATAGTATCCTTCCAAGCTGCTGCTCCAGGCAGTTCATCGCCCTGGTCACATTTGGCTGACTGTTTCCAAGAACCTTTGCGGCTTTGGTAAAGTTATGATATCTCGCAACATAATAAAATATCTTATAATACTCGAAATTAACGTTCATAATCTATTGTTAGCCACAGACTATATTACATGTCTGCTATACTCCCTTTCTTAAAATTATTTTCCATGCAGCATCCCCGACATATCATTTTGTTATCACTGCCATATCAATTATGATTTTCACTTATTGCTACTCCAATAGTATAATCTAACCAGATTTAAATGACAAGACAGCATTTATCATATGAAAGGATGCGCATATCTATGGAAGAAAAGACCATTTTCCCAAGGGAAGAAAAATCAGAAATATTATTTGAAAAAATCCTCAGGGATCCCTGGGCATGTGAAAAGCTCATGGACACATTCTGTAATTACCTGTTCTGCAATGATGACTTCGACTGCAATCTTTCACCGGAAGAATTTACAAAATCACTGCTCTCAGCTTATCTGGACAGAGATATGTCGGCATTCCTCATGTCCATCTGCAACAATACCATGTTCGATCTGCTAAGGAATTCCTACCTCATCCCATATCGCTTCAACGCCGATGGCAAGACCAATCCTGTCATCATGACCGGTGAGCACGGCGAACTTCTGCCTGAATTCAGAAACTCTGTAAGAGAAAAGGATTATCAGCACTTTCACGATATATACACACATATGACACACAACGAGAATATGTATCTTGCAAAGGCGTACAGATACAGCCATGAATACACTTCTGACAATATGGAAGTCGGACAGAAGATCCTTGAGGAGTGCACTGGAGTCCTGCTCATCAGAGAGCTGCCGGACACGGTAAAGCTCAAGGAAACCGAAGCTGAGGCATACTGTGCTGTGTGGGACATCATGGTTGAACTGGAGAAGAATCTTCCCATGGCATTTGTATTCTACGGTCAGGATACTTTGGACAAACAAGGCATGCGATATGACGAGCTTGGAATATTCCTGCCGGATTCACTGCTCATGAAGAATCTGGAAAGACACGTTGCGAAAGCCGAGGCGATCATATATGCGGAAAAGTAAGAATGCAAAAAACGCAAATGCAGAATCGTACATAGACATTATGGAGAAAAATCACATGGAGATCCCATGGCATGACTACGCCAGTGCCGACAGCAATGTACTCATATGCAAGGCAGGTCTGATTGAAAAGGCTTCTGTCATAGGCAGAGTCGGTCTTATCATGCTCTCATGCGGAACAGGTGCATGGCGTGTCCGTACTTCCATGAACAGGCTTTCCAAAGAACTGGGTGTCACATGTACCGTCGATGTCGGACTCATGTCCATAGAATTCAACTGTTTTGACGGTCACGACTGTGTATCACAGTCCCTGTGCATCGCCAATACAGGCGTGAACACCTCAAAACTCTACAGAATGGAGCAGTTTGTTGACAATTTTCCAAATGAAGAGGCGCATCTGACCGGTGAGGAAATCCATCAGAGACTTGATGAGATAGAAAAAATACATACCTTGTACTCTCCTCTCCGTCTCGGACTTGCCTCTGCCCTCGCTTGCTGTGCCTTCACATTTCTTCTAGGCGGCGGGCCTGTAGAAATGATGCTGGCATTTGTCGCAGCTGGAATTGGAAACCTCATAAGGACAAAGCTTATCAAACACCATTTTACTTTATATATGAACATAGCGGTATCCGTGTCAGCCGCTTGTCTTGTGTACGCACTGCTGCTAAAGGCCGCTGAACTGGCATTCCATATACCCGCCTTCCACGAAGCCGGATATATCTGCTCAATGCTGTTCATCATACCGGGTTTTCCATTCATCACCAGCGGCATAGACCTTTCAAAGCTGGATCTGAGATCAGGACTTGAGAGGCTTACATACTCGATCATCATTGTGCTTGTGGCAACGATGTTCGCATGGATCATGGCGCTTCTGCTGAAGCTTCACCCACAGGATTTTGTAGCACTCGACATAACACCAGGACTTCATCTGGTATTCAGATTGATTGCCAGCTTCTGTGGTGTGTTCGGATTCTCCATCATGTTCAACAGCTCCATACACATGGCCGCCACAGCCGCTGCCATCGGTGCCATAGCCAACACTCTCCGTCTTGAACTGGTAGATCTTGCCGGCATCCCTGCAGCTGCCGCCGCATTTGCCGGAGCCCTCACGGCCGGACTGCTCGCTTCATTCATCAAAAGCACCAACGGTTATCCGCGAATCTCTCTGACAGTCCCATCCATAGTCATCATGGTTCCAGGGCTTTATCTTTATCGTGCAATATACAACTTTGGAATCATGTCACTTTCCGATGCCGTGTCCTGGTTTGCAGCTGCCATCATGATCATCATAGCCCTGCCACTTGGACTGATATTTGCAAGGATCCTGACGGACAAAACCTTCAGGTACTGCACCTGATCCCCAAATGGGGACAGGCACCTCCGTCCCCCAGATGGGATCAGCGCCTGAATGTCAAATCTACAACCAAGGAGTATATGAACCATGAAGTTTTATCCACATAGACAAATGTCAGAATCTTTCATCACTGCGGCCTTCCTGTCAGTATCAGGAGGTCTGCAGGATGCATATACCTATATATTCAGAGGAAAGGTATTTGCAAATGCACAGACAGGCAACATAGTTCTTCTCGGTCAGAATCTTGTAGACCGAAACTGGAGAATGTGTGTACACTATGCCGTTCCTCTATTATTTTTTGCGCTTGGAATTGCTGCTGCCGAGTGTATAAAACAGAAATTTCAGAATATGCAGCAGTTTCACTGGAGACAGATCGTTGTATTGTGTGAGATTTTTCTGCTTCTTATCGTGGGATTTCTTCCCATAAAACTCAATCTTCTCGCAAATGCCATGGTTTCATTTTCATGTGCCATGCAGGTTCAGGCATTCAGGAAGGTCAACGGCTACGCATTTGCCAGCACCATGTGCATTGGAAATATCCGAAGCGGCACAGATGCCCTGTGTGCATACTTCAGAACAAAGGACAGGAACACACTGTTCAAATCCCTATGCTACTGGGCGATCATCCTGCTATTCGGAATCGGTGCCGCTGTGGGCGGTCACTTCATCCGTATATTTGATATGAGGACCATCTGGTTCTCCTGCTGTCTGCTGTTCGTGAGCTTTCTGTTCATGTTCATCAAGGAAGAGAGAGAGTAAAAATGAGCTTACGCGAGTCCTCAAGGAGCAGACGCATGAAAAGGCGCTTCGCGCGGCGTCTGCGTGATATATCGTCAAGCTTTGCTTGATGACCTACGCGCACATCAGTGCGCTTCCAGACATCATAAGGGATCTCCTCTATCGACAACTACCTGGAATCCGAACGCCTCTGCGCGCCTGTCAAGGCAGCCGCGGCACTGAGCTGATTCCTCCCCCGTGCATATCTTGTTGTCGTAGAGCTCGTATTTCTTTCGGACAGACACAGGAGACAGATTCGGCATGACCACATTCGCACCGTGCATAAACCCACGCTCCCTGCCATCCGCCGCTATCGTTCCGAGAGATGTGGTGGATGGTATGAGTGCCTTCGGGAACATCAGTCTCAGCAGGCTTATCATCACCAACGTCTGCCTGACCGTTCCCTGCTTCATCTTCGCAAATGGCGTCTCCTTGTGAGGAACATACGGCCCGATTCCTATCATCTGTGGTTGCAGCTTCGCAAGGAAATGCAGATCCTCGGCCAGATTCACCGGCGTCTGATACGGCGATCCCACCATGAATCCGCTTCCCACCTGATACCCAAGACTTTTAAGATTATACAGACATCTGACTCTGTTGTCATAGCTCATCGAATCCGGGTGTAATCTTTCATAATGCACCCTGTCCGCGGTCTCATGTCTCAGAAGATATCTGTCCGCCCCGGCCATCCGCCACAGCCTGTAAGTCTCATATGGATGCTCGCCAAATGACAGCGTGACAGCACAGTCCGGATATCTCTCCTTGATGCACCTCACTATGTCAGCTATAGCCTCATCCGAAAAGCCTCCGTCCTCGCCTCCCTGAAGCACAAATGTGCGAAATCCCAACACATATCCCTCATCGGCACAAGCCAGAATCTGATCCATTGTCAGACGATATCTGTCCACATGGCTGTTGCTCTTCCTGATACCGCAGTAGTAGCAATCATTCTTGCAAATGTTCGTAAACTCGATAAGTCCTCTTATATATATCCTGTTGCCAAAACTCTGATGAGCCAGATCGTAAGCCTTCCTTCTGAGATACTCAAAGTCAGAGAGATCATCCTGAGAGCTCTGAGGGTTCTCTGAATCCGACAAAATTCTTATAGCTTCACCCAGCTCATTGACTCCCGGCAGTTCACCTCTGCCCTGTCCATATTCAAATGTCTTATCTATGATATCTCTAACTTTTCCCATATAAACTCTATACCCTGTTTTTACATTTATAACTCTGTATGATCAAGTGACTTCCGATACAAGGTAAACAAAGTTACATCCAGATACTCCATTCCATCCCTTTCTACTCCGTCATACACAGCAGACTCCTAATGTGCGCAAGTCTGGCATCAAACTGATCATAGAAATCCTTCTCCGCATCATACATTCCCACATACATAACCTGCAGCACCAGCATGGTCTGATTTCTCGCTGTCTCATCCTCGCCAGCGCGCATATACTCGATCAAGTTTCTCTGCATGTCCTTCTGGAACTTGTGCCAGTCATTTATATATTTCGTGTACCGCGGCAAGTCCTCTGTATCTATCCATTTCGACACCTTGACCTTAGTCCTGCCCGCGCGCTCACACTCATGTATCTGCAGGATGTATCTGAATCCGTCATCGGTGTAATATCTGCCAAGTGGAAAGAGTCTGCAAAAGCCAGGTCTCGCGCTATGGATGCTGCATCTGCCCTCATCGTTTAAGAATGGGCACTTATCCGCCGTCATCCTTATATTTGGAAGCACCAGACCATCCACCACATTGACCTCAAGCTCCTTTTCAAGCAGCTGTGTAAAGTTCTTTCCGGTCTCCTTACAAAGTCTCATCACGTCCAGTGGATCAAGGATGATGGAACTCCCCATCCCTGTGCAGCAGGCATGGCACCCCTTGCACTCATCGCAGTACGCCTTCACCATATCATTTGCATCGTATAATCTTCCATCTGAGATATCTTCCAGTTTCTCATTTCTTATCATAGCAGTAATCCTCAATCATTTTATTATTTGTCTACAGAACACCATACTTGATCCGCACCCTGTCAAGCTTCTCAAGAAATGGTCTTGCCAACAGCCACAGGAATATCACCGTTGCAGTTCCATGCACCACGTCAAATGGGAATCCCGTCACATATGACGCTATGATCATGCTCCTGTTCACAGCCGGCTGCCAGATTATCACCGACGCCGGATTCATTATTCCGCCGTATATCAGGATACAGATAAGTGCACCGAATATGCACAGTCCAAGCTTTGTCGTGTTCTTTGTCCGCACTCCGCTTTTGGAGAAGAAGAGTCCCGCCAAGAACCCCACCAGTCCCATGGCAAACATCTGCCATGGAGTCCACGGACCCTGCCCCATCAGGAAATTAGACACGAACATGGACATTGCGCCGACCACAAATCCTCCTTCGCAGCCAAATGCCACTCCGGATATGATCACTATGGCCATGGTCGGGCTGAAGTTCGGGAGCATGAAGAATGCCGCCCTGCCCGTGACGGCCAGAGCACACATAACCGCCAATATGACTATATCCCTTACCTTGGGCTTTCTTCCCTCAAATGATACGAAGAACGGGATCATTGCCTCTATTATAATCAGCAGAGATATAAAATAATATTTTTTGTCTCCAAGTCTCTCGCATCCAAACCATATCGTAAGTGGAATCACAACGAGCATAGCCGCTATGCTGAATATCGTTCTCCTGACGGATCTGTGACCGGCAGCTTCCATGACGATATCCTCGTTCTTCTTTCTGGTGACAGGCCTTATAGCAAGGAGCAGCCCCGCTATGGCACATATCATCACTCCATACATAGCCAGATATTTCCATCCCTTTGACGTGATGGTCATCCCTCTCTGCACAAGATCTGCCAGATTGGACTGGGCCATGGTCTGCCAAAAGCAGAATATGATGATCACCGACGTGACAGATATCGTGAGTATCTGCCACCATTTCAGGGGATCAGCTTCGCGCTCCTTCGTCAAAGTTATGTCCTTTATTATAGCATCATCGTCGATCCTGTTTCCGTCTCCACATACCGTCCTCGACTCCCTGACTCCATATGCCTTCAATATATCAAAAACAGTAACAGCACCATGAAGTATTCCCTGGGAGATCCTTGCCGCCGCAGTGGTGAAGAAATTGTTGCCCGCCAGATATTCCTGTACACCGTTCACTGTGGCAAGCTCGCCATCGAACAGCAGCGCTATGCGGTCTCCCGCCACAGCGCAGAATTCCACATCATGACTCACCACCACTATGGTCTTGCCATGTCGCTGCAGATCTCTGAGCATACACTTGAGTTCTGCCTTGAACCCATTATCAAGCCCCTTTGTCGGCTCATCCATGAGCAGAATATCAGGATCATACAGAAGTACCTTTGCAAGTGCCAGCCTCTGCTTCTCTCCTCCTGACAGATCGTAAGGATGTCTGTCCATCAAATGCTCCAGCTTACAGAACCTCACTGTGTCCACCAACTTTTTTCTGTCACTTGCGTCCACCAGTTCTTCCCGTACAGAACGTCTTGTGAAAAGAAGCTCCGGGTTCTGTGGGAGCATGCCCACACTTTTACCCTGTTTTATCTTTATTCTTCCACGGTACGGCTTATTTACCCCCGCTATCAGGGAGAGCAACGTCGACTTACCGCATCCGTTGCTTCCATTTATCATAAGTATCTCATTATCGTATATGTCAAGATCCAGACCGCGAAGTACTTCCTGCGAACCCTTGTCGTATCTGAAGTGAACCTCATCTATCCTGACTGCCCAGGACTTGTCCTGACGATTCGCAATTTTTCTTGTAGTTTCTACAGCACCATGGTCAGTTTTCTGACCATCTGCCTCCCTGGCATCCCCTTCATCCACCAGCACATACCCAGGCGCAACCTCATGCCCCGATTCCCTGTACTTACTGTCAAACTGTGACAACCAGTTTCGCCCCTCCGCTACGGTCACCGGAGATTCATCCGAGCCATCAAGCCCCAGATACACCTGGACAGCCGCCGGCATGGAGAGATACAATCCATTTCTGTTTATACCTTTTTCCTTTAACCTCTGTCCTTCATTTTTCAGGGTGGCAGCTACCTCCTTGACAGTTCCCTGACACAGCACTGTGCCTTCATCCATGACCACCGCTCTGCTGCACACCGGAAGCACCTCCTCCAGCCTATGCTCAGTCATGATGATGGTCGTGCCAAGCTCCCTGTTGATTCTCACAAGACATGCTATGAATTCATTCGCAGCTATCGGATCGAGCTGGCTGGTTGGTTCATCCAGTATCAGCACCTCCGGAGACAGAGCCATGACCGACGCAAGATTCACCATCTGCTTCTGTCCGCCAGACAGCTCTGCGACACGCCTGTGGAATATCCCGGATAACCCGAAGAATGAACACATCTCCGCAACGCGTCGTCTGATATATCCATTATCGTATCCCAGACTCTCCAATCCAAATGCCAGCTCATGCCACACTTTATCAGTGACAAGCTGTGCATCGACATCCTGCTGTACAAATCCGATCTGCCTTGCTGATGTCCGGTCATCCATCTCCTCCAGGCTTCTTCCTTTGAACTCTATCTTCCCGGACGATCTTCCGTGAGGAGCGATACTTGTCTTCAACTGCCTAAGAAGTGTGGTCTTTCCACATCCGGAACTTCCCAATATGACCACGAATTCCCCCTGCCCCACTGATAGTGTCACATTTTTCAATGCATCAGGCAAATATCTCTCGCCCGAATCATCATTGCTATCGGGATATGCAAATGTCAGTTCTTTTATATCTAATATATTCACCGCTTCTCCTTTGTCACATTTTGCGAATCTTAAAATTTTCTTTTGCCTGCATATATATTGGAACACATATAAGACATACATACACTACATACATACTTACAGTAAGTGTACCACTTATACTTCCTCTTATAGACGGATAATACCAGAACGCAAATCCTCCGCACACACTGCCGGCCAGCACATACAATCCACACACAAGTATAAATGCAAGCGCTTTAGTATCACTTTTTCTAAATCTATACAGTGAATATGCAGATCTTCCGGAAAGTCCATATCCCCTTGATCTCATACTGTCTGCAGTGACAAGCGCCCGTTCAAGAGCCCAGGTTACAACGGCAGAAGACACATGGCAGCCCGTTCTAATTCTCACAAAATACGAACCTTTTGGTTTGTATCCAGATGCCCTCTGAGCTCTGTACACCTTTCCAAACTGTCCTGCTATGTCCGGAATAAACCTCAGTGTCATGGAAAGTATCAGAGACAACACTGGCGCCGCCTTGCCGAACAGATACACCATCTTGTCCGATGATATAACGCAGTTAAAGCACGAAAACCAGCATATCACTGTCACCAGCATAAACGCAGCCATGATTCCATACATTATAGACTCCAATGTCAACGGATTTCCAGACGGAAAATATGTGAGTATCGTCACTCCCTGATGGCTGAACGCCGGGTTGATGAGCGCCGTCAGCAATATAAGCGGGATCATATATTTTATATTAGTCCTGAAGCCATCATATCCCCTAAGCAATACCGAATACACAAATGCCCCTATAAAAGACATGCCCAGGCAAACCGGATGGGTAAATGCCAGGGCATATCCTATAGTGAATATAAAGTATACCAGATTGACTATAGGGTGATATGTGGAAAATGAATCCTGTCTTTTCACAATTATATTTTTATCTCCTATCAATCACTATGTCCAGTACCCATGTCTCAACGAATCTGTCAATGCATCTCGGATCCAACATCTGCTCCCAGGTCACATGTATAGAGCCATTTTATCACATCTCCCTGCTTGAGTTCATAGCTTGAACAGCCATAATTCGGGAACCAGCCATTTACCGAGTACATCCAGCCTGAGCCATCACCACAGTCAAATTCATACAGATTGTGAATTCCTTCTATATAATAACTTCCATACATAGGCGTCCATGAATATTCAAGCTGTATACCATAATCCCTGCACACCGACTTAAGCACTTCGAATACTGTGTCCCCCTCCTCAAATGTGGCAGTCACAGTTCCCAGAATGACACCATCATCAGGTACATAGTCCTTTTTCTCCGGTCTTAGCAGTTCCAGATTGTCAAATATTGTGGAACATCCTATTGATATAGTGCAGCTGTAGGTTTTCTTCGGCGCTTCAGTTGTATTCTCTGTAGTTGCCTTTGTCGTGGCAGAAGAATCAGCAGTTGTCTTATCCGGTTTCCGCTTTTCCGTAGTCGTCGTGGTCCCCGGTTTCTTCTCAGTTGTTTTTTGAGACTCCGTGGTGGTATTCTTCTTTGTAGTAGCCTCCGTCTTCTTCTCCGTGGTTGTCTCAGTATTTCGTTCCGTCACATTCTCCGATGTGCTCTCATCGGAAGTCTGATATTCTTTTTCCGATGTATCAGAATCCGAATGAGTTCCTGAGGAGGTATCGGTTACAGAACTGTCTGATTTCTTTTTCTTGTCATTCCCTGCATCAGTATTTTCCTCTGTCGCACTCTTCGTTGTCTCCGTCAGTTCCGCACCGCCTACAGCTTCAGTTGTGACTCCCTCTTCGGTCTTTTCCAGCTTGAAACCTCTGGCCCCCGGCGCATTTCCTCCGTACCAGAAAGCCCACACCAGGATCAGCAGAACAACCACAGCTCCGCCTATATGTTTCTTATATTTCTTTACAAATTCTTTGATCTTATCCATATACCTACTTCTTTCGGATCACAACGTTTACACTCTTGCTCCACGCTCCGTAATAATAAGTCTTTCCAACCTTCTTGAATCCCTGAACTCTGACATAATACCGCTTTCCCGCCTTGAGTCCGCTCAACGTCACATTTGTCTTCTTGTTTACCGATGCCCTGTACACCTTGACATTCTTTTTAAATGTCTTATCCGTGGAATACATCACCCTGTAACCCGAAGCACTCGCATTTTTTTTATAAGTCACAGTGCACTTTTTCTTCACCGTTGACTTTATCTTTGTTATCTTTTCCTGATTGACCCTGTATATTGTCTGGGTCGTATACGCAGCCTCCCCGCCACTTCCAACAGGCTTAACTGCATAGATATATTTCTTGCCATTTGCGACCTTCCGGTCAGTGTAGCTCAGAGATTTTGTGGTGGCCACAGTCGTCCAATTCTTTGCATTTCCAACCTTTCTGAGCACCACATATCTGTCAGCCCGTGCCGCTTTCTTCCACTTTACTGTTATGCCTGCTGCTCCATTACCCGCCGACACACTCGTCTTAGCCGGCGCAGCCATCTTTATGACAAATGTCTTGCTGGCTGAGCCCTTGAATATTCCCTTGCCGGTCACCACTACCTTTGCCGAATTGCCAATATTGACATTGTTCTGATATGAAATGGTGTAATCCACACCATTCTTAAGCTCTCTGTCACCGATCTTCACCGTCACGCCCGGCTTCTTGGCCTTGCCGTCGTACACATACGTGCTGGTGCTGAGTTTCACATCCGCTGTCGCCACGGATCGGATATATAATGACTTTGCATCAGACATATCATACAGTGTGTTCTTTCCTTTTTTGAATCTGTCATAGGCAGCCAGAGCATATCCTGCCTGCTGCGAAGCCATTCCATTTACAACCAGTTCTCCATTCTGATTTGCCGCATGCGCAAATCCACCGGCACTTGCAACATAGAATTCCATCAAAGCATCCATCACAGAATGTCCATTTTTGACAAATGCCTCATCTGTTCCGGCATCCCTGCCTATATCAAGCAATCCACATATCACCTGCGCACAGCTCTCAGAATTCACAGTTCCCCATGAAGCAAATCCACCATCAGCCTTCTGCAGCCCCGACATTACATCAAGCGCCCTGTCAACCGCCGTCTTAACCTCTGTGTTAGACTTGTAATACGGCGCAAGTGCCTGAATTGTCATACCTGTCATATCCGGGTCAGCATTACTACCAGAAAATGCCCAACCACCACTAGAAAGCTCCCGTCCAAGGATATATTCAACAAGTCCTTCTCTTGTCGTCTGAACACCGTCACTTCCATCCGGAAGCTTCGGAATATCATAACCTGCCGTGTCAAATGCAATCAACGCAAACACCGGGCCATTGATTCCCTGTGTTGTTACATAATTCATATCGGCCAATGGCTCAAGCAGATTGTATCCACCAACATCTGTGGCATCAGCGCCAATCGCAGTTAAGGCCAGTATTACCCTGGAATTATCCGTACCCTTATACTGCTTTTTATCGAGCTTCAGAGAACCTGTCTCCTCAACACATGACTGAACATATTTCACAATATTGTCATAGTATTCTCCATACCATGCCTCATCCTCATAACCGCATCTGGCAAGAGTCATCACATTCCACTCAGCCTCATACTGTGGATCATCCGCAGTCTTCCTCAGATATACAAGAGTATTGCCAAGGGCCTGAGTGTAATCAACCATAGCCACATCTGCAGTTTCCTCTGTCGCAGTTCCTGTCACCGGATCCGTCTCGTCATTCGTCGCTGTAGATACTGCTGGATTCGTCATATCGTCTGGCACTGTGTATATCGTAGAATCTGTTACACCATCCGACTCTGCATATATCGTAGAATCCGTTACATCAGCCGCCGCATACACGTTCACAGCATTTCCTGTTGTTTCCGTGAACATAACCATTGCCATCGTGCACATCGCCATACACACAGCAAAAATTCTTCTCTTCATAATCGTGTCTCCTTTCACATTATTCCGAGTGGATATATAGCAAGCGATCTGACTTGCCAGAGTCTATGCTCTGCATACAGTAATGGCTGTTGCGACGGATTCTCACCGCACTTCTCTTCTTACTGAGCACACCTCGTTTACAACATCCTCCCAGGCACCATAAGCTTCCTTATACGCCCAGTCCGCAATGTGTGTGGTATGTCTCATTCGCCGGAATTCTCCGGGACTATACACCCAACATATTATATTGTCACAATTACCCCAATCTTATCAACGCCCATGTTCTATGTCAACCTGAAGCAAGCAAGTCAAATAGCACAAAATTTTATCTTTTTTGCAAAAAAGCACCTAAAATAACACAAATTTCCAGGAATTGTATCTTTTAGCCATTTTAAAACTCATTTAGATACAATTTTCTCCCAAACAAGCCAAAATCCCCCAAAAAGAACACAATTTTAAATTTTTTCAAAATGCAATCCTCAAAGCCGGCCACAACGTAAGACCCGCTTGGTAATATATATATCCGACAATCGGTAGCGCAGACGTCTGTGCTTCGATGGTGCTTGCTGGTGCGCAGATCCGCCGACGCCCTTTTGGCGGTCGGAGCACCATGCAGATAGCACCCAATCGAAGTGCAGTAAGTCAAGCGTGATTGCGGATGTATATATTACCAAGCGGGTCGTCTGTCACAAAAGCTTCTTAAAATCCTCCAGACAAACCGGTCTGGAGAAATGATATCCCTGATAGTAAGTGGAACCATACCTATGAAGGTAATCGAACAGTGCCTTGTCCTCGACACCTTCAATGCAGCTCTTGTATCCGAGTTCATGTGCACAGGACACAACCGCCTGTACAAGGACCTGATTAGGCTTGCTCTCCTGTATTCCCCTGACAAATGACATATCGACCTTAAGCTCATCTATCGGTAATTCCGTGAGCAGATTTAGGGTAGCATTTCCCGTTCCAAAATCATCGATAGCGATCTTTATTCCAAGTTTCCTGAAATATTCCAGCTCATTTTTCAGAAATGCTATATCCATATTCTTACATCTCTCTGTGAGCTCTATGCACAAATACTCAGGAGGGAACTTCGTCTTTTTTAATATATCCACAACAGCCTGCCTAAATCCATGATTCTCAAGCTGAGTCGCTGATATATTGACATTCACCACAAAATCAGGTCTGATCTTGCGGATCTCCATACCATCCGTGAGTGCCTGCTCTATTATCCAGTTGCCAAGTTCAAAGAAACACGGCTCCATCTCAAGCCACGGTATAAATATTCCCGGTGGAACCACTCCAAATTCCTTGTGTTTCCATCTGAGAAGAGCCTCCATACCTACTATGTGTCCTGTCTCGGAATTTGCTATAGGCTGATAGCACATGAAAAAGCCTTCCATGTTGTTTGCCACACATTTGTGTATTGTGCTGTACAGCTGCAGTCTCATTCTATCATTGTCCTTGATCTCCTCATTGAAGAATACAAGTTCACCATGATGATCCTCCTTGGATCTCTCCAGGGCATATTCCACACTGCTCTTTATCACATCCTCATCGGCTGCTCCTACATGGTCATATATCAGACCACCTCCATACAATTTAAGCGGGATCGATGTGCCATTCAGACCTACATTGTCAAGTGCAAGATTCTGTACATGTCTGTATACCTCTTTGAGTTCCTGTTTGGTATACACGTTTGAACAAATCGCAAATTTTGCACCGTCAAGTCTGAACACGAGTCCCTTTCCACCGACGACATTTTTGAGCTTTGTGGCAAAATCCTTAAGAACAGCATTGCCATATGCATATCCATACATCATATTGATACTGTTGAACATGGATATTCCTATTGCCAGAATGCTCATCGTCTGCCTGTTTCTCAAATGTATTGATATATACTTGGTATACTCATGCTGATTGTGCAGGTTAGTCACCGGATCAACCCCATCTATGACACCGTGGTTTATGACAGTGCCCACAAAGAACTCCGGATCACCATTTTCTTTCTTGGTGATGAAACCTCTGCAGGTGCAGACCACATATTCACCATTTTTGTTTCTCATTCTATATTCTACATCATGATACTTTTTGCGCCCCGCAAATACCTCTGTAATATCCTGTTCAAATATTGCTCTGTCATCTGGATGTATAAGCTTCTCCCACACTTTCTGTGTATCATATATGTATTGCCCCGGAAGCCCAAAGTAATCCACCGCACTTGCAGACCATTTTGTAACATTCGTATCGAGATCATCCATAAATATATAATTTCTGAGTGTTGTAGCTGCAAGGGCATCAAATATCCTGTCTGTCTTTCCAAGATTCCTGTAATGCGGGACTCCATCCTTTGTAGTTCCTACAGCTATATTCGCCTCATTCTCCACGCTCTCGCGCCTCTTGACCTCAGGATGCTTCGAATAGAATCTCTTCTTATCCTCATACATCAGTCTTTCGGCTTCGTTCATTATCTTGTCTATGGAATCAGCCTCAGCCTTCCAGACTGCGCCGAACGCAACCGGAGCCTCCTCCTGCTCATCAATTACCTCTTTATATCTGGCGATCATTGAGTTAAACGACTGCTCAGCAATATCCATAATGATGACAACAAATTCATCGCCACTTATCCTGTAACATGCATTTTCGCCAAAATGCTGTGCCAACATCTGCGATACCCTCTGAAGATATAGATCTCCTTCTTTATGTCCATAATGATCATTCACATACTTCAATTTGTTCACATCGTTGAATACGAATCCGACCGACCGCTTATCATTTCGGTCTGCATACGCGTCGCACAGAATGTTAAATGCATTTCTATTGCCGAGACGAGTGAGTGTATCCTTGTAACTGTAAAATTCCAACAGCTCCTGCTTCTCTATGCTCTCAGAATACTCCTCATGTATATCCCTCGTATAAAGATAGAATACCTTATTGTCATCTCTATAATCAGCAGTAGGTATGACCTCTGTCATCACCCATCTGTACACCATATCCATTTTACGCTTATATCTAATGGTAAATCTGTCATGTCCATTTGCAAAATATTTTATGAGGAACTCAGGAGACAGGCACTTTCTTACCCTGTCCACATCGTCAGGGAATATCTCACCACCCATAGTCATGTCTTTCATGTAATCTCCAAGGCAGTCATGCTTAACCTCATCTCTGCTTCTTATATATCCGCCTCTCAATGTCTCGCAAATATTGTGCGTCACATCAATCCTGAATATACGCCTGTATACCCTTGTCAGTGTCCTGAGACTATCCTCCAGCACCAGGGTGTCAAGGCTGACTGCCCTCATGCCGAACACAACCCATTGTCCGTCCTCTCTCGGCTCTTTCTCAGCTTCTATATCCATGGATACCCACTCATAGTCCTCGCCAAGTCTCAATCTGAACCTGAAATTACGCACGATGGATCTGGCTCCGGCTTCTATGAGTGCTTTGACATGCTTCATATCACACATATATGCAAATTCTCTGACTTCATCAGGATGACAGCAGTCCAGTCCCTTGTTATCCTTAAAATAGGAAGATACGTCAGAGGTACTTTTATAATTATCTGCATTCTTGTCCACACTGATAACACTCACATACTCCCCAGTATCAATGTTGACCAGCGCCAGTTTCACATAATTATCATATAATATGTTCTGTATATGTTCTTTGTAGTATTGTTTATCAAGTGATACTTCTTTCAAAAGATCCCTCCTTGCAGCAGCATCCAGCCTGCCATATATTCCCACGCAACCGTTTCCATTATAGCATTTACGCCATAATATAAAAAGAATGTTTTAACTAATTACATGTCTAAATAGATAAAAATAGCTGATAAAAAAGTTACACAAACAATTTTACCAGCTATTAATAACCATCAATTAATACAATATTAAATTATTTATACACCAGACAACAGCTCTGTTTATTTACTCTGGCGTTTCTTGTAATCCTCAAGCAGCTCCTTAAACAGCTTATCATGCTCAGGATATGCCTTTCTGATGAACACAAGCTTGTTGTTGCCATCCAGCAGACAATGTGAGCTTGTACAAAGTGTTCTAAGCTCGCCTGTCTTCTTGTCCACGACCTCATACGAAAACCCTACCCGGACACCTGTATACTCCGAAAGGCTGACATGTATCAGCACGTCATCGCCAAAGTGGCACATGCTCTTATACTCAGCAGTTACACCGAGCACAGGAATTATATATCCGTCATCCTCTATAGACTTGTAATCCCAGCCTATCTGCTTCATCCAGTCCAGCCTTGCCTCCTCGATCCATCTGATGTAATTGGAGTGGTGTACTATCTGCATCCTGTCCGTCTCATAATAATAAACCGATCTATCATATGGCTTGATCTTACTCATATCTATCATTTTTCTTCACCTGATTTCTGACTTACTTCCAGTCCTTTTCCTTGATCTCAACACGTCTTACCTTGCCGCTGATGGTCTTTGGCATCTCATCAACGAACTCGATAACTCTAGGTCTCTTGTAGCTTGCGATGTTCTCTTTAAAGTATCTCTTGAGCTCCTTCTTGAGGTTCTCATCGCCAACTGTACCCTCTGTGAGAACGATAGTGGCCTTGATC
This sequence comes from Coprococcus sp. AF16-22, assembly GCF_003461545.1. Classification (NCBI taxonomy): domain Bacteria; kingdom Bacillati; phylum Bacillota; class Clostridia; order Lachnospirales; family Lachnospiraceae; genus Coprococcus; species Coprococcus sp. AF16-22. The sequence goes on along the minus strand of NZ_QTXH01000002.1, from coordinate 226,638 downwards.
GCCTGACCTCTTGTGCTGTCAGGTACTGATGTAACTGCACACTCAAGGACATAAGGTATTCTCATGATCTCATTCTCTATCTCGAAAGGTCCTACTCTGTAGCCTGCAACCTTGATGATATCATCCACACGTCCAACGAACCAGAAATATCCATCCTCATCCTGGTAAGCCGTATCACCTGTGTGATAGAAGCCGTCATGCATAACCTCGGCTGTTCTCTGTGGATCCCTGTAGTACTCCATGAACAGTCCGTCCGGCGCACCGTCTGCGATGTTGATGACGATCTCACCTGTCTCACCAGGTGCAGCAAATGTTCCGTCTGCCTTCATGATCCTCACGTCATACATTGGGCTTGCCTTACCCATTGATCCCGGTCTTGGAGTAGTATTCTCAAGGTTACCAATGGTAAGAGTCGTCTCTGTCTGACCAAATCCTTCATATATAGTGAATCCTGTCTTCTCCTTGAATACGTCAAATACCTCAGGGTTAAGTGCCTCACCCGCTGTTGTACAGTATCTGAGGGATGAGAGGTTGTACTTACTCATATCCATACGGATAAGGATTCTGTACAGTGTTGGAGGTGCACAGAATGTTGAGATATTGTACTTCTCTATAAGCTTGAATATAGTGTCCGCACTGAATGTATCAAAGTCAAATACGAATACGCATGCCTCGCACAGCCACTGTCCGTAGAGCTTGCCCCAGAGAGCCTTACCCCAGCCTGTATCTGAAACTGTGAGATGAACCTCACCAGGTTTGTTGCAGTGCCAGTATTTTGCTGTGATGTAATGTCCAAGTGGATACAGATGATTGTGTGCAACCATCTTTGGATGCTCTGTTGTTCCCGATGTGAACATGACGAACAGTATATCATCCTTTCCTCCTACAGCATCCTCGCCTGTAGGTCTTGGAAACTCGGTGCTGCACTCCATGATTCCCTCATCGAAGAAGTTCCAGCCTTCTACTGGATGATTTACAACGATCTTTGTCAGCTTGTCATCAGCAAATGTATCTATGGACGCCGTGATTCCGTCATCTGATGTACACACAACCGCTGATACGCCTGCTGCCTCAATTCTATACTGATAATCTGTTGCCTTTAATATATTTGTCGCCGGTATAGCTATGGCACCGATCTTGTGGAGAGCCATCATGGTGAACCAATACTGATAATGTCTCTTTAACACGAGCATTACCTTGTCACCCTTCCTGATGCCCAGGCTCTTGAAGTAATTGGCTGCCCTGTTGGAATAATCCTTGATATCCTGGAATGTGAATTTCTTCTCGATCGTTCTATCCTTTGATACATAGATGAGCGCTGTCTGATCAGGCTTCCTCTCTGCCAGAGCATCCATTACGTCGTATGCGAAGTTGAAATTCTCGCTGTTGGTGAACTCAATCTTGCTGAGAACTCCATTCTCATCAAGAGCTGACCTCACAAACTTTCCTGCTATTCCCTGCTCTGGTCTCATTTCTGTTGACATGTTAATTTCCTCCATAAACTATAAGTTCTGATAATATATATGGTAAAACGACTTTTCCGCCTTTTAACGCCGGCGATACATGCCGTTTTTTATCACATTATGTATTAACTTAGTATAAAAAGTCTTCTAAGTTCGTATTTCTATCTAGCAATCAAAATAAACATTACTTTAATTTGCGTTTTCAATTAACTTTACATGTAGTTTCGATTACTACATCCATATATTATCATATCTCTTTGTCATGTCAACAGAAAAATAAAAGTTTTAATTTATTTTCACATATTGGTATTACATTTTGACTGCACAGGTTTTTCCCTCAATCCATAAAATTAAGGCGTACAGCAATGAATCCCCCCGGATAAGTCCAGTTTCATCTCCATCGTTGCACGCCTTAATTTTCTTATTATTTCATTATATATCACAGTCTCTACTTATTTTGTCCCCGATTGGAATCCTGTGTCTGCTCCTGACTATTCCACTGAAGTCTCTTCTTTCGCATCTGTGACTTGTATACAAGTATCGCCGTAACCACCGATACGCACACAAATATAAGCACACATATCACAAATATCAAAACTGTTGTCATGTCTTTGTCCTCCATGCACTAATCTCTCACCATATCAATCTTGTCTGCTCCCTGCTTCTCAAGATTCTCTGTGATGTTGATATCTGTAGAATTATCAAGGGCTGCCTTTCTGTCACGCATCGCCATGTTCGGATCCCTGTGTCTTGAAGGGCCGCCCACGCAGCCACCTTCACACGCCATACCTTCCATGAAGTCATCCTGGAATCTGTTGAACTTCATGAGGGTCAGTGCCTTCTTACATGCATCTATTCCATCGCATTTGCACACCTTAACCTCGTCCTCGCAGCCGAGCTCCTTCATGCTCTCTATGACTGCCGCTGTGACTCCGCCTGCATTTGCAAATTTCTTGCCGAACAGTGTGGACTGGTCGTTATCTTCAGCCTCAGGCTCAAGCTTGACATCCTTTGCTCTCAGCATGGCTCTGATCTCTCCGTATGTCAGCGCATAGTCCGCGGATTCCTTCTCTCCGGCCGCGCTCTCCGCCTTCTTGCCGATACAAGGGCCTATGAATACTGTCACGGCATCCTCATAATTCTCCTTGATGTATCTCGATACTGCGCACATAGGTGATACGGTCTCAGATACCCTGTCTGCCAGCTCAGGGAAATGCTTCTCCACCAGAAGCTTGAATGCAGGACAGCATGAGGTTGTCTTCTTCCTGCCCTCTGCCTTGGCCTCCATCCATTCCTTTGCCTCTGCCATGGCTGTCATGTCGGCACCAAGTCCCACATCCACCGCATCGTAGAAGCCTATCTTCTTCATGGCTGTTCTCCAGCTCGCCATGGTGATATCCGCACCGAACTGTCCGTATGTGGCAGGTGCGAACATGGCAAATACCTTCTTACCGGCTCTCATGTCATTTATTATATCTACTATATAAGACTTTGATCCGATCGCACCAAATGGGCACTTGTGGATACATGAACCACAGTCTATACATTTGTCCTTATCTATGACCGCAATACCTGTTCCATTCTCAGCCACAGATATGGCACCAACCGGGCAGCTCTTGATACATGGACGCATCAGATCTGCAATGGCATTGTACGGACATGCCTTGGCACACTGTCCACACTCCTTACACTTTGATGGGTCGATGTAGGACTTGTCACGTCCCATACTGATGGCACCGAAACGGCACGCCTGCTGGCACGCTCTTCCCATGCACTTCTGGCAGTTATCAGTTACTACGTAACGTGAAATCGGACAACCCTCACAGGCAGAATTGATGATCTGGACTACATTCCCATCATCCTCTGTTCCAGGGGCTTTACCCTCGGCAAGTCTGATCCTCTGTCTGATAACCTCCCTCTCTCTGTATATACAACATCTGAAAAATGGCTGTGGACCGGGAACCATCTTATATGGAAGATTGTCCCTCTCATCATCCAGCCTGCCTTCATACGCAAGCTTTGCCACCTCATAAAGCACCTCGTGCTTTACCTTTAATAATGTAGCGTCATTTGTAATCATATGTTAACCTCTACTCATATTATATTGATCTTTGCCCCTGTATACCTAATATGTATACCTCTTAGATCCAGTTATAATCTCCGCCCGTTATAGCCAGGCTGAGCAATGCATCCATCTTCTCTACCTCTTCTGCGCCCTCTACGATCCGCATGAGCTTTGCAGTTTTCTCCTCAGCTTCCATCACACTACCTCCATTTATAACATAATTTTCGTTCAATAACAATCTATGCAATTGACCAAAACCATTTATTTTCATTTGAGGGCAGTTATGCTATAATAAAAAACACTTTTAAATATAGTAATCAATCTTTTATATAAGGAAGGCGAAATACAAATGTACAAGATCAATTTTTCAAAGCCAATCAACGTCCATTTCATGGGAATAGGCGGAATAAGCATGAGCGGTCTCGCAGAGATACTTCTGAAGGCCGGATTCAAGGTTACCGGATCAGATATGAAAGCATCCGAAATCACCGATCAGCTTGCCGACATGGGAGCGCTTATCAACATCGGTCAGTGTGCATCTAACATAACAGACAACATAGATCTGGTCGTATACACAGCAGCCATACATCCTGACAATGAAGAGTTCAAGGCCGCAGTGGAGAAGAACATTCCTATGCTCACCAGAGCCCAGCTTCTCGGCCAGATCATGGAGAATTACAAATATTCCATAGCCGTCAGTGGAACCCACGGCAAGACAACAACGACTTCCATGCTGTCCTACATCCTCATAGATGCGGACACTGATCCTACCATATCAGTGGGAGGAATCCTCGACAGCATCGGCGGCAATATCCGTGTAGGCAAATCTGAATACTTTGTAACAGAGGCATGTGAGTACACCAACAGCTATCACGCATTTAAGCCTTTTATCAGTATCATACTGAACGTGGATGCCGACCACCTTGATTTCTTCAAGGATATAGATGAGATCGCTGAGTCATTCCATGTATTTGCCACCAAGACTCCAAAGGAGGGCCTGGTCATCGTGAACGGCGATATGAAGTATTATGATACCGTTGTCAGAGACCTCGAGTGCCGCGTGGTAACATTTGGAAAGGGCGCACAGAACAAATATTCAGCACACAATATACGATTCGATGACTTCGGCCATCCAACCTATACACTGGTTGTGGACGGCAAAGAGATCACTGACATAACACTCAAGGTATTCGGTGAGCACAACGTATACAACTCACTGTCAGCCATAGCGGCATCCCTTGAACTTGGAATCTCCATAGATGTCATCAAACAGGGACTGTCAGAGTGTGTCGGTGCCGAGAGACGTTTTGAGTACAAAGGAACCATCCTCGACAACGTGAAAGTCATGGATGACTACGCTCACCATCCAACTGAGATAGCAGCCACACTGAAGGCAGCAAAGAACACAAGCTACAACGAACTGTGGTGCGTATTCCAGCCACACACTTACTCAAGAACCTACGCTCTGTTCGATGAGTTTGTAGACGCACTCAAGGTATGTGACCACGTCATCGTGGCAGATATTTATGCAGCCCGAGAGAAGGATACCGGACTTGTCTCAGCAAAGCAACTCGCCGAGAAGATCGCCGAGACGGGTACTGATGCGTTCTATCTTCCATCTTTCGACGATATAGAAAATTATCTCTTAAAAAATTGCAAAAAAAATGATTTGTTGATAACTATGGGCGCCGGAAACGTCTATTCTATCGGAAATGACCTGATAAAAAATTAGTTATCCACATTATCCACACAGCTCTGTGGGAAAGTTTTCCCCACAGAGCTTATATTTTTTTGTTGACATAATTTTTACAGAAATATTACAAAGCCCTGTTAAACTATGACTTTTGTATTTTTATGTCTCTTTTTCGTCCACATTATCCACATTATCCACATCCCCACCATTTTTCCCAACCGACTGTATGTTCTGTTTGCATTCCAAAAAGTTCATGTTATAATGCATTTGCGCTAAGGGAAATGCGCTATTTCAGGAGTATGATCAAGGAGTTTTTTGACATGAGCTACATTACTATTACAACAGAAAAAAACGAAACATATTCCTCTATATCAAACTTTTTTATAGACTATTACATGACCTCCGCCAGCGGAGAGTTTGTTAAGGTATATCTGTATCTGGTCAGACTTATGTCTTCCAGTAAACCCGTGTCTGTCGCCAACATAGCAGATCATTTTAATCTCACAGAGAAGGATATTTGCAGAGCCATAAAATACTGGATAAGCCAGGATGTTATGAAGCTCAACTACAACAAGAAGAAGGAGCTTACAGGAATAACTCTTCTCCCTCTTCACGACAAGGGCAGCTCCTCCGACAGCGGAGTTGACGACCTCTCTATTCTCGGCGTGGATTATTCCACCGGAGATGACGATAACAACAGCGAGATCACGGCGACGATCGCAGACGAAGACAAGGCCGAGGTGCCGGAGCGCACTCTGCCTGACAAGATAACAGTTACACCAGAATTTCTTAGGAAGAAACAGGAGGACGAGGTTCTCTCTGATATTATGTTTGAGACAGAGGCATATTTTGGCAGACCGCTTTCCATGCCTGAATCAGAAAGTCTCATATACATATACGACCAGCTTGGCTTCTCCCAGGAGCTCATCGAATATCTGATCGAATACTGTCTGACCATGGGCAAGGCAAGCTTCAGATATGCGGAGACCGTAGCCATAGCATGGTATGAAAAAGGAATCGACACGGTTGACAAGGCCAAGGCAGACAGCTCCGCCTACAACCCATTTTACAGAAAGGTCTTCTCTGCACTCGGAATACGCAGAAGCAATCCTACCAGCATAGAGACCGCATACATTGACGCGTGGACAGGTGAGATGAATTTCTCAGAGGATCTTATCCTTCTGGCATGTGAGAAGGCCATAATCTCCAAGCCACAATCCGCCAACTTCGCATATGTCAATGGAATTCTTGAAAACTGGCATAAGAATGGTGTACAATCCATTAGGGATGTCGAACTGCTCGATCAGGAGTTCCTCAAGAAGAAATCAGCGGCCACAGCGCAGCCTGCAGCCACCAGGAATCCGAATGGATTTGCGAACTTCAAGCAGACAGACATGTCCAACCAGTTGGACAAGCTGGAACAGATGCTTGCAGATGAACTCAATCTTGACAAGAGGTAATATATACATATTATGGGCAATATAAATTATGATGATATTTTGTCCCGACTGAGCAGGATCAGGCAGGACAATCTTCGCAGACAGGACAACAGAAAAGCTGAGGTATATGCCAGGATCCCTCGTATAAAGGAGATCGACGATGCCATCGCCCACAGTGCCGTCCAGGCATCAAGGGCAAGGATACTGCATCAGGAAGTGGATGAAGAAGCACTCTCCACGAAGAACCACGCTCTCCGCGATGAGAAGCATCAGCTCATGGCACAGACCGGATACCCTGACGATTATCTGGCACCGATATACAACTGCCCCGCATGCAGAGACAGCGGATATGTAGATGGTAAGCCATGTTCATGTCTGAAACACATGGTCATCAGCCAGTTGTACCAGCAGTCCACCATAGAGAAGGTGCTGGAGACGGAGAATTTTGCCAGCTTCAATCCTGATTTCTACAGAGATGAACACATTGCTGGCTACAATTACACTCCTTACCAGAATGCACAGAGCATATTGTCTGCATCAAGACAGTTCACAGAGAATTTTCAGGACAGCAGACCGGGCATTCTTATATATGGAGAGACCGGAACAGGCAAAACCTTCCTGACAAATTGTATCGCTAAGGAACTTTTAGACAAAGGTTATACAGTTTTATACTTGTCGGCGATAAATTTATTTGATAATATCTTACAGGACATTATAATAAAGGGTGGTCATGAACCGCATCAGAAGATGCTGTATGACTACATATATAACTGCGATTTTCTTATAATTGACGATCTTGGCACAGAGTACACCAACTCATTTGTCCTGTCTCAGTTATTTGAGATTATAAATACGAGAACTATCAAGAGACAGTCTACTCTCATTTCTACCAATCTTGATCTGCAGGAATTCAAGAACAGGTATACAGAGCGTATCATGTCACGAATAGTTGATAGCTATCTCATCTTCAATCTCTACGGAGATAACATCCGCTATGTAAAAAGAATGAAAAGCATAGCCAGGAACAAAAGGTAGACAACGAAAGCAGATTAGGAGGATTTTTATTATGCCAGACGATAGCAAGTTGGAAACAATACCTGTAGGAAGCTTAGGAATCATTGCTCATAAGAGCATTGTACCTCTCGGAGAGAAGGTCGATTCTTATATCGTAAAATGGAGAAAGAACCGTCAGAACGAGAACAAGTCAAGCATCGTATTCCACGGTTACGAGAAGGACTCTTACCTTATCAAGGCAGACTGCCCTAGATTTGGTTCAGGTGAGGCAAAGGGTATTGTCAACGAGTCAGTCCGCGGTAAAGACATATATATCATGCTTGATGTAGGAAACTATAGCTGCACATACACCATGGGTGGCCAGACTCAGAGAATGTCTCCTGACGATCACTATGCTGATCTGAAGAGAATCATCTCTGCCATGACAGACAAGCCTAGAAAGATCACTGTCATCATGCCTTTCCTGTATGAGAGCCGTCAGCACAAGAGATCAGGACGCGAGTCCCTCGACTGTGCAGTTATGCTCCAGGAGCTTCAGCAGTATGGTGTAGACAACATCGTTACATTTGACGCTCACGACCCACGTGTTGTAAATGCTATTCCAAAGAGCGGTTTCGAGAACGTAAAGCCTACTTACCAGTTTGTAAAGGCACTTCTTAGATCAACTCCTGATCTTGAGATAGATAACGACCACATGATGGTTATATCACCTGACGAGGGTGCTATGCACAGAGCTATCTACTTCGCTAACCTTCTCGGTGTAGATGTAGGTATGTTCTACAAGAGAAGAGATTACTCAAGAGTTGTGGACGGACGTAATCCTATCGTTGCCCATGAGTTCCTCGGTGATTCAGTTGAAGGCAAGGATGTTATCATCATCGACGACATGATCGCATCAGGCGAGAGTATGATAGATGTTGCCAAGCAGCTCAAGGCAAGAAAGGCTAAGAGAGTATTTGCACTTGCTACATTTGGTCTCTTCACCAAGGGTCTTGAGGTATTTGACAAGTGTCACGAGGAAGGTCTCATTGAGAAGGTCATCACAACCAACCTCACTTATCAGCTTCCTGAGCTTGCAGACCGCGACTGGTATGTATCAGCCGACATGAGCAAGTACATTGCACTCATTATCGATCACCTCAACCACGATGCATCTCTCAGCGATCTTCTTGATCCATCAGAGAGAATCAGTGCGAGAATTGCTGAGTACAAGGAGAAGCACACTATCTCAGATAACTACGAGAATTACTAATATACAATTATAGACTTACAAAAAAGACCTACGTAAGCTCACCTGATACATACCATGTATCGCAAGCTTCCGCAGGTCTTTTAATTATTTATTATTAGAAACTTTCTACAATGTCACCACATTGCATGCTATATGCATATCCTCAAGTCTGTTAACCAGATCCTTATCGGATGTAAGCAATATCGTCTGCTCCGTGTTCACCATACTCATCGCCTTGAGCACTCCCGTGAGCTGACTCTCATCGGTCACATCTATCACATCGTCCAGCACAAGTGGCATTTTCTCGTTGTTAAGTATCTCTGCAACAGCCAGCCGCACAGCCAGATACACCTGCCGAACGACCTCATGTCCCAGGAATTCCGCCCTGAAGAAATGGTCATCCTTTTTCACTGCAACATGCATCTCATCATCGAGCTTTGCCTCCTGATACTGTCCACCGGAGAGTGCGCTAAGAATATCCGATACTCTGCCGTCTATACCGGCAAACAGACCTGAGAACTCCTCCGATATGTCCATTATGGTATTAATAGCCTTATCTATGGCCTTCTTCTCAGTCTCAAGCACATCATAATCGACAAATATGGCGTCTCTCTTCTCCTTGAGTTCATAGTAGGCATCCCTCTTCTCTATGGCATCATGCTCCTGGAACTTGAACATATCAAGCTTCCTGTCATGCTCCTCCTGAAAAGCTCTGTCTATCTCAACGCGAACCGTCCTCGACTCAGTTGCTCTTCCCATCTCATATATGGTTCTCCTGAACTCCTCCTCAGACGGAAGCTTATCACTGTCAAATGCGCCTTTCCTGAACAATCCATCTATGATGGTTATAGCAACAAACGCAATCGTACATATCGTGAATAGCTGCTGTATGGACTTCTGAAAACCAACAAGGTGAACCACTAGCATGACCACCGCAACAACCAGTATTCCTGTTGCCATTATGACAAATATATTGTCCGTCAGCTTCTTGTCCTTCTTCTCCTGCTTCTTTTTCTCCTTCAGCTCATCCTCATCATCTATAGCTTCAACCTCGAGGAATATTCTGCTTCGCTCCCTGTCCTCATCCTCGTCAGGGATCTCAGCATCCTTTTCATTCACAAGCTGCCTTGCCTCTCTCTTCAAACGTGCGATCTCCATATTATAAGCATCAAGCTCCTCACGTCTGGCAGTTCGGATGTCTTCAAGCTCCTTATCAACTTCACCCAGCTCATCCATCTGGGCTTCCAGCTCTTCTATCTGAACCAGATACTTCTGATTGTCATATTTCTTCTTTTCGTTCTCAAGATACGCCACTGCGTCTGCTCTGTTTATTCCGCTGCAGCCCGTCTCCTTCATATTCTGAAGATACTTCTCGAGTCTGTCACACAAAGCTTTGTCATCTCCGCCCATCTCCTCCGGCGGATCAACACACATTGCATCCACAAATGTGCTCTTGTCCATATCAAACAGGACACCTCTATAAGAATTCTTAGACACAAGTCTCTCATCCTTCCCGCTCTCTATATCAGTGAGCGTTGCACCGTCCGTGGACATGTTGAAATTTCTCTCCATAAGATGACTCTTTCCAGCATTTGTCACCTGTGCCTTTCCGGCATATCCATTTCCACCGGATGGCTTTCTTAATGCAAAATTGTCTCCCCGGGCTCCAAGACCCTTGGTTTTATTCATACCATACAGTATACCGGACACAAAATCCCTGATCGTACTCTTGCCGGCTCCGGGCTCTCCATAAAGCACATTCAAGCCTTTGTCCAGCTTTATTTCTTTGTTATTGAATTTTCCAAATTCTTTCAAAAAAAGTTTATTTATATACATTACTTTTCTCCAGTTGCTATGATCGCCTCAAGACCATATTCAAGTGCTTTTTTGCTGACCTCGTCATCCTCACCGGACAACTCAGCGATAAATCTTCCAAGTACATTGTGCTCATTGTCCCTCTTGAGACCATCAGCATTGTACTCGAACATCGTATTATCCACAACCTCATATATCTTGTAATCCTGAGCCACATCATCAAACTGAGGTCTCACTCCGCGCCCCTTCTGGCCCTTCAGGATAACCCGATATATGTTCTGCGTTCCCATCTTATCGATCTGTTTCAGAACAGCATGCTCGATCTGTCTGTCAGTATATTCCGGCTTTATCTCAAGTCCAAGGTTGATGTAATTCCTGCAGGCAACAGGCTCCCACTTTATCCTTGTCTCTCCGTTTATTATCTGTCCATAAATAAAGCCATGCTTTCCTGTGTCAGAAGGTGACAAAGGCTCCGGCGATCCCGGATATGCCATACGGTTCTTCACCATGTGCTTCGGCTTTCTCAGGTGTCCGAGTGCCACATAGTCAAATCCTGTGTCAGCCAGCTTTCGGAAATTAAATGGACTGTGGCTGGCATCTCCTCCATGCATGAGAAGTATATTGACAGCGCCTTCTGTCTGGGCATCTATCCCCTCTGAGAAATCCTCTGTGTATTCCGCCTGCCCATAGCTGAAACCGGTCACACAGGTATTTATATCTTCAAAATACGCATTGCTGAACTCCCCGGCCGGAAGAAGCACTGTGTTCGATGTGAACTCATAATTCTCCGATGGAGATCCACTTTCAATGTAATCACTACTGCCCGCAATGATCACCGTTCTTGTATTTGTAAGTTTTGCAAGTCTGGCATCAAGCTTTGCAAGATCCGCAGCCTTCGGCGCACTGTGATACAGATTGCCGGCAATGAGGAGCAGATCTACCTTTCTCTCCTCCGCAATATCCAGGATCCTGTCAAATGTCTCTTCTATCTCTTTCGCACGGACATCGCTCCAAGGCTTTCCCTTGTCAGGAATCATCCCCAAATGCACATCCGAAACATGAATAAATCTCATATCCTAACCTCTAATCTATAGTTAAACTGCCATTTTCTAACAGCGCACACTTAGTCCACTATTATACAATCATCAAAAGTTTAACCCAAATCATAGAAAAATACAACATAAGCTATGTTAAAACTTTGTGACATGCAGATACTTCTCCCTCGTGGCAAGCCCTCCTCTTATATGTCTCTCCGCCTTGTTGGCATCCAACACCACCCTGGCCTGGGCCGCCAGCATGGGTCTTATACGGACCAGCCGTTCCGTTATATCCTTGTGCACCGTTGATTTGCTTATACCCATCTTGTCCGCTGTCTGTCTCACAGTCGCCCTTGTGTCTATGATATAATTTGCCGCTTCGATTGCCCGCTCTTCTATGTAATCCTTCAAAGAAAAAGCCCCCGCATATTCTGTTTTTACAGTCTATGCGGGGACATGCGGTTTATGTACATTTAATCCTGATTTATGGGGATCAGCACAAGTGTTTCATATTCCCCATATGTATTCTTTATCTCCATTATTCCATTGTACTTGTCCATGGTATTTTTCACATTTTGTATACCATATCCATGAGTCATATCCTTACTGCCGCCCACGTCAGACTGTGTACTGCTATTTTTCACATCTATTACCAAATGCCGATCTGTCTGCACTATTGCCAGCTTTATATATACCCCCTCTTTTTCCTTCTGTTTCTTACATGCATTGATACTGTTATCCAGCAGATTTCCTATTATTATACACATATCATAGTCAGAGACCATTATTGAATTTTTATCGAACTTAAAATCCGTATGAAATTTCACGCCATTGTTTTGGGCAAATGTATACGCACTGTTCACAAATGTATCAATAACAAGATTTCCTGTTTTTGAAACAACATATTTATTTTTTAATTCTTCCTCATATCTATCACATACTGTTCTTATCCTGTCATATTCTTTCTCTTCTATGCATGACCTTATATAGCTTATATGCTTTTGGGTATCATGAACCATACTGCCAATTTTCTTATAAGAAAGAACCAATTGGTCATATTTATCCGACTGATGCTCCAACTGATAACCAAGCATTGTTACCTGATTTTTCAATTTATAATTATCCACCATGTTATCAAACAGATAATAATTCAAAACATTTAAGACCAGCACAATTATCAGCACAAATATAAATCCATACCCTGACAAAAGCACGATCTGTTCTGGTATTATCAAGTATAGATAACAACTTATCATTGGAGTTATAAGCACTATGACCAACTGTTTAAATGAATATCTACCTGATACATAATTTCTCACTACCAGTATTATGATCAGGACAGGCAGCATAATAAACTGTGCATACATATCCATCACCGAGATCAGATGAGTTATTCCACCGTCATACAGCATCTGATCCGTTGTAATTACCACTACATCAGATAAACCGATGCTCACCAGATAACCCAATACCCATATAATAAACGCAGATATACATTCAGCTATACGGGAATCATATAGGCAAATAAATACGAGCATGATAACTATATGCGCGGACACCTGGCTGACCATTGCTTTCTCCTGTGACACATCTATCATGAAAAGCTGTCCGCCTCTTGAAGCCAGCTCTGTTAAAATAAATATACCCCAATATGCCATTGTCGATATTCTAAGCGGAGGCTTTCCAAGCCATTTCTCTACATAAACTTTTACAGTCACAGCATCCATAATTGCTGATATAAAAATTAATACTAAATAACTCACCCTTTAACCTCTGATGCTCACCACATCTGATATAACCGTATTAATAAGACTCTTCCTTACCTCTTCCTCATATTTCCTTGACAACGGAATAATCTCGTTATTATCCAAAACAAGCTCCCCGCCTCTCAAGGTAACTATGTGATCTATATTTACAATATACCCCTTAAAGCTGTATACAAACCTTTTGTCCTTTAACAAGTTAAACCATTTTTTTAAATTTCCTGTAACCTGTATAATCTCTTTTGCAGAATGAATATCTACACTCTTTTGAAATTTTCTCGAAGTTTCTATATACATAATATCAGATATATTAACAACTCTTTCTCCATCTGCCGCTGGCACAATCAACTTGTTAAACTCCATGTCCCTTATCTCACGCAAAACCTGAGATAATACTTGTTCCAACTCTATATATTTAAGAGGTTTCTGAATATAATTATATGCATGCACAGAAAAGCTCCGTCCCATATGTCCCGGGTAATTGCTTACAAAAATGATAATTGCATTTTTGTCGTATCTTTTTCGGATAATTGAGGCGATATATATTCCATCCTCCTTCTCCATTTCCACATCAAAGACAAAAAAATCATAATGTTCACCAGATTCCAGCTTGTCCAGCAATTCCTGCCCCGTCCTGTAGTTGGCGCATTCAATATCCAGATTGTGTTTAAACGAATACTCCAATATGCATTTTTCTGCAATGTCTATATCCTTCTGCTCATCATCACATATAGCAACTTTTAACATCTTCCGCCTTTCATTTACCAATTAATACATCTTGAGTAAATCTTAGTACAACTAAGTTTTTCTAATTATAATTTATTATTGATAGGAGGTAAAGCAATGCTTAAACAGAATTACATACTATTCAGGAAAACTCCACAATGCTTTTGGCCTTCCATCGCTGCTATCATATTTTGTATTTTATACTCAGTATACAAATTCATTGAAGACAGTCTGCTTAGAGAATTCAACTACATTGATATAGTTGAACATACAGATATGATGCTTGGAAATTCCATATATTATTATATTCTGTTTTTGTACTTGTCCTTTGAATACACATCTATCGTAAAAAAAACCAATGTGGTAGAGAGCATAAGCACATACACTATGTCATCAATTAAAAGAGAATCACAGCAACTGCTTATTCTCTCTATCATAAATGTCTTATTATGTATGTGCATGTTAGTTCTATGTATATGCCTTTGTATACTGTCAGGTTCTTCCTCTACAGACTTTTATATATATACAATTAAGGCTATTTTCACACATGTATTTATGGTTAACACTTGTGCGGTTATGACAGGGCTCATCATATCGTATATCAACAATACTATCCTTGCCTATCTTGCATTATTTGGGTTCACTATAGTTGCCATATTGCAATCGGGTAAGTTCACCTTTCCTGCGGAAGATAAAATCGGCAGTATACAGGAAATATCCAATATATTCTGTGCTTCTCTTACTTATATTCCAGATGAAGCAGCTTTAATTCCTGTAAATATACATTTTCTGTCCAAACCTTTGTATATAGTATTTGGCGTGATCTCCGTATATTTGATCACAAATTTCTTCAGATACAAGAAGTTATCTTTGATTTTTGCCACCATATTTTCAGTGTTATGCTCGTTTTCCTTTATTTATATCTGCAACATCCCATATAATGGTAGTAACCCTGGATACGCAGACGATTCCTCGGATTTATTTGCAAATGAACAGGAATTACTTACTCCAACAAAGGAAATAGATTTTTATGTTACAGAGTATAACATACATTTTGACATAAGGAAGAATTTGATCGCAGATATGTATATGCAGCTATCAGACACCAGTCTCCCTGAATACCATTTTATACTCTGTAAAGATTACAATATCGACTATATAGCAGATGATAAGGATAATGCTATCCGCTATAGCAGAAATGGGAATAAGCTATGCATATACAACGAAGCCGGCAATCTCTCATCCATATACATAAAGTATACAGGAAAATCCTACAATATTTGCTACACAGGGGAAAATGGTGCATATCTTCCTGGGAACTTCCCGTATTACCCAATTGCTGGAAATGGAGACTTATTTCAAAACGGATATTGCCAGCTTCCTAAGGATCTGAGCAGGTTCACAGTATCCATATACTCTGATTTTACTACGTATAGCAATCTCAGCTTGTCCGGTGACACGTTCAGTGGTTTCAGTGATCAGCTAAGCATTGTTTCCGGCATATTTTGGAGAGAACAGATTATTGATAATGTGCGATACATTTTCCCATATATTGGCGCGGACACCGATCCGAGTCGAAACCACTACATAACAAGCCAGATAAAAAAATATATAAACTATACACCTGAAGAAAAGGCAACTGATTATTCCCTTATCGGGAAAACAATCCTGATACAACCAATACACAGAAATGCATATATGTACGGTTCTGACATGGTGATGTTTGATGCTGCAGGTAATTTGGATATTTACTACACCAATTATATACAGACAGGTAATTGGTACAATATTGATTCAATTCTCACCGATGAGGAACTTCAAAAGATTCAGGAAGATGTATACGACGAACTTGGCATCACTGAAACAACAGAATAAAGTAACTTGTATCCGTTCAGATAAAGGGGGATTATTATGCTGGAAATAAAAAATATGACAACTACTTTGGGAGGGAACACAATTCTTCACAATTTAAACTGTAATTTTGAATCAGGAGTACACGGACTACTCGGTCCTAATGGTGCCGGCAAAACCACATTCATGAGATCCCTTATTGGGTTATATCCATCAGCTACCGGAAGCATTCTCCTGAACGGAGCAAATATACATTCTGTTGATATCGGGTATCTGCCTCAGAAATTTGGTCTTTTTCCCGGAATGACCGTAAGAGAATGTATGCGTTATATTGCATTTTCCAAGGGTATTTCATCATGTAGTCTTGATGAAGACATCGAATCAGTTATAGAAAGTGTCAATTTATCAAGTTATATTGACAAAAAGGCTCATACTCTGTCTGGCGGAATGGTGAGACGTGTTGGAATCGCCCAGGCTTTTCTTGGCAATCCCCCTATAATAATATGCGATGAACCGACAGCAGGTCTTGATCCTGAGGAAAGACTCAGATTCAGGGATCTTATAAAACAAACCAATTGTGATGACAAGATAATTATTATATCCACACACATCGTAGACGATGCGGAGTTTTTGTGTGATTATATAGAAATTATCGATCAAGGCTATATAATTGCAAAAGACACTACAGACGGAATCAAAACAGCCATGACCAGGCTTTTGGCTTCCCCTTCTATTGATACCTCAGAGCCTGCATCAGCTGATCCCACTTTGGAAGATGGATACATGTATATTCTTAAGTCTTACAGGAACGGAGTGTAACTATGGTGCAAAGAATACATAACTCACTATTTATATTGCGTAAGGGAATGATACTCTGTGTAATTATAGCTGTTTTAGCTGCTATTACGGGCTTTATGATGATGAAACCCCTTGATCTGCAGGATAAAGAAAACGCACTGCAGCAGTGTTACTGCATAGCATATCCTGTGTGCGTTATGCTGCTATATACAATAACCTTTATGCCGTTTGTATATAGCCCAAGCCGGGAACTTTTTTACATAGCCCACAGAATAAAATGGGTAGAAACAATTATTCCATTTTTATACCTGTCTTTATTAATGTGTGCCATAACATCGTTGTTGTTCTTCAGGACAATTCTCTACCCAGAAAGATTTATAGCCAAAAATCTTATTATAATATATTGCTTCTGCGGTTTATATTACGGCACAGTATATACAGCGAAGAACATCACCATAGCCATCATTTTATCATTTACACTGATCATCCTGTCTCTTAGCGGAGGAAATCTCTTTAATGCTATCATACCATGGTATATTGATGTTCACTCAGTTAAGACTCTCGCCTCTTTTATGAAAGAATACATAATTTTAGGAAGTGCAGGCTGTATTCTGGGATTGTTCAGCAACCACAGATACTCAGATTACCAATAAATATATGCAACCTCTCTTTTTAAGCAATTTTAGGAAACCTCACAACAAATCTTGATCCTATATCCGCTCTGGATATTACCTGTATGGTACCTCCGTGGGCATCAACTATCCATTTAGCGATGGACAAGCCAAGACCTGAGCCTCCGGTCTCATTATTCCGGGCCTCATCCGAGCGGTAAAATCTGTCAAATATATGAGCCAGATCGCCCGGATTCATTCCGGTTCCCTCGTCCTCTATCATATAACTGACATAACCGGGCTCCTCTTTTACACCGAGTATTATGGCCGTGCCGGGTTCAGAATACTTCGCCGCGTTCTGGACAAATATCCTGACGGACTGCTTGATCATCGCCACATCGCCGAGCACACACGCCTCATTCTCAGTACCACGGAACTCATATCTGTGGCTCTCGTCTATCATCATGGACTCCTCCCACACTTCACTTACCATGCGGTTGAGATCGGTTTTCTCCATGTTCAGGTGCTGCCTTCCACTGTCGCCCCTTACAAGGAATAACAACTGTTCCACAAGCTCCTTCATGTGCTGGGATTCATTTTTCAGCGCCTCTATGGACTCTTCCAGAACCTGTTCGTCCTCCTTACCCCATCGGTCGAGCATATTCACATATCCCTGGATCACCGCAATAGGCGTCCTGAGCTCGTGGGAAGCATCCGACACGAATCTCATCTGACGTTTCTCATTTTCCTTCATATTTCTGAGCAGATTGTTGAGCGCGATCTCTATGCTCTGGAGATCCTTGTCTCCGGTGTGTATAACCTGCTCGTCATCATCCGCAGACAGGTGTGATATGGCTTTCTCCAGATCGTCTATCTTATTGTGATCCATCGGCTCTTTGCTGAGCTTTTCCGCCGTAACTGCCAGATCGTTCAACGGCTTTAATCTCCTTCTGACATCCGCTGTCCTGAACAACGCAGCAAACAACACTATAGTCTCCATCCCCAGCAATATAATGCCCGGAAGCTCTATGATATCCCAAAGGATCTTAACGTCATATCTGTACTTCTTCTCATCTGACCCTTCTATTATATATTCATACGCTCCGCCATCTTCATTTTTCTCAACGTAATATCTCATTCCGCCCACGCCCTGTGGAAGCTGCTTTCTTCCCCACACGGCAAATGCGCTTACAATAAGAAAGGCAATGACGATATCTATAAGTATCACATTGCCCAGTTCTTTTAGCCAGAAGCTCATATTTATCCTTCTGGCTATCGATGACATTCTTTTGTTTTCGTTAGTTTTCTTTCCCATGTATTTTCTCTCTATCTGTGCGTATCCGTGCCATGCGTTGCTGGCTTGTCACATATCTATCTGCTCTATCCTGGCATCCAAAATGGTCATTCTCTGATAACATATCCGACACCTCTGACGGTGGTGATCAGCTTAACTCCAAATCTGTCATCTATCTTTGTTCTCAGATACCTCACATACACATCTATGATGTTTGTCTCTCCAAGGTAATCGTATCCGCACACTGCACTGAGCAATTTCTCCCTGTCCATCACGATGTCCTTGTTTTCCATGAGCGTCCTGAGCAGCTCAAATTCCCTGTTTGTCAGCTCAACTATCTCGCCGCACACTGTGACCTCATGTCTGTCGGTGTCCATGCACACTCCACGGATCTCTATCCTGTGTGTGTGAACCTCCGCAACTCCGCGTCTCTTCAACGCAACCCTTATCCTGGCAAGCAGCTCCTCTATGGCAAATGGCTTGGTGAGATAATCGTCTGCACCGGCATCAAGACCAGATACCTTGTCCATGACCGCATCTCTCGCGGTCAGCATGATGACCGGCACATCACTCTCCTTGCGGATTCTTCGAAGCACCTCCAGACCGTTGAGTCCCGGAAGCATCACATCCAGCACCACGAGGTCGAAGCCACCGGACAGAGCTTTGTCCAACCCTGTTCTTCCATCAAATACCTTCTCCGCCTCGTATCCCTCATGCAGCAGCTCCAGCTCCACAAATCTTGCAATTTTCTCTTCATCCTCCACAATGAGAATCTTCTGTGCCATATCTTTTTCCTTTCTTTTATGACGGACGCTGATATAGTTTGGTTTTGAAGTAAGCCTGTGAAATATGCCTCGGCAAGAAGCACCAAAGCTCAGTCGCCACGGCTACCCATTGCAGAGGTATATTTCACAGACATTACATTCTCAAAGCCAAACTATATCAGCTGGTAATTAACAGAATATCGGCAAAAGATATTCCTGTTTTCATCTTTTTTATGTCTGTTTTTACTTTTAATATTTTTCTTTTTCAGTTTATACCAACTTGATATATATGTTGTTTTTATTACATATAGCTTTTTATTCTGTGTTGATATTGTTTTTATATATCTTTCTGATTACTTGTTGTTGACGTCGGACTTAAGGTTGTCAACTGAGTCTGCCATTTTGTCACATGCGCTATTAAGGTTTACGTTGATGTCGCCGATTCCTTCAAAATGGTACCTGCACTCACAGAAGAGACCTACCACAAGAAGTGGAAGCACTACCCAGAATGCAAGTATAAGTGCGATCACAAGCACCAGCACCGGAACGTTTATCATGGTCTGGCCTCTGCGTTCTACTATGAATGTGCTATCCACACTCTTCTTTAACACCTTGCCGCACCATTTGAAAAATTTGTCCATCATCTGTCCAAACGTCACTTTATTGCAGTCATTTGTATATGTCTGCTGTGCCTGCTCGAACTCTGTTGATGTCTTCTGTTCCTCGCCTGTGGTAAAGCTCTCCACCTCAGGGGCTTTCACCTTATCAAGCTTCTCAAGATAAATGATCGCATCCAGCAGATCGTAATCGCATGCCTCAAGCGCATTCTTTGCATCCTCGTAACTTACGCCTGTTTTTTCTCTTAACTTTTCTACCTTTTCCAGTTTATCCATGATCTTTGCACCCTTTCTCATTATCTTAGTTTCATCGTCTTCCGATGATCTGTCATCTTTCTTATCGTTTGCTGCTGATATCATCAACTGATGTTATTACTATACCAACCGATGATTAATCTAAAATATGAGAAAGATTAAAATCAGGTTAATTTTATAATGAATAGAAGGATATGTCAAAGTTTGTTCCCCTTTTTATCTCGCTGCTATTTTTTACTATAAGTTAACTTATATTTATTTTATATTGTATTAAATTAGCTTTAAGTGTATAATTTGTTCAAAAGGAGGTTGATTACTATGTCCGATATAGAATTTGAAAGAAGAATGAATGACCAATTTGCAAAGAATCTTTTCTTTTTTCTTAATAAATATCAATATACTCAAGCTGCCTTTGCTAAGCAGATGAATGTCAGCACTGCAACTGTGTCAAATTGGTGTAACGGACTAAAGTCTCCCCGAATGGACAAAATTGACCACATGTGCGCTATTTTCAATTGCTCTAGGTCTGATCTTCTGGAAGAAAAAGATATCATAAGAAGCCAAAAGAAATCAGAGGCATATGCAATTCCTGTATTTGATTATATATCATGTGACAAAACATTTTGTTCAACCGAAAAGATTATTGATACAGAAGAAATACCCGAAAGTCTTGCTAAAACTGGCAAATTCTACGCTCTTAGAATAAAGGGGGATAGCATGGAACCCAAGATCAGCAGCGGCGACGTTGTAATTGTCCGACAACAGGATGATGCAGACACAGGGGACACTGTTATTGCTACAATAGCTGGTGAAGACGCCGTGTGCAAACGCCTGAGAAAATATAAAGAAGGACTGGAACTGATTTCCACCAACCCCAGCTATGCACCGCTCTATTTTGACGATGAAACCATAAAAAATAAACCTGTCAAGATCATTGGTAAGGTAGTGGAGTTAAGGGCAAAATTTTAATGGATTGGAGTGATTATTATGCTTTTTTATGTATATGATGAGAATACTTCCTCGACTGCTCCTATTGAGGTATCAGATATACCCGAGTTAAGCGAACAGGAACTTGAATTTATATATGATGATAAAATCAGAAAAGTATGGCACTCACAGGAGGAGGAATGGTATTTTTCCATAATTGATGTAATTGACGTTTTGACCGATAGTTCCGATCCAAAACAATATGTAAAAAAGTTACGATCCCGCGACCCAGAATTATCAGCTAACTGGGGTACAATTTGTACCCCTATTCAAATGATAGCCGCTGATGGTAAAATGCGTAAAATCCAAGCAACAAACACACATGGGTTATTGAGAATTATCCAGTCCATTCCGTCAAAAAAGGCTGAGCCATTCAAGCAATGGCTGGCAATGGTGGGCAAACAACGTCTGGACGAGGAAGTTGATCCTCAGATTGCTATAGATCGTGCTATAGAATCATACCGCAACAAAGGATATTCTGAAGATTGGATAGCCCAGCGTATGCGTGGGATAGAGATTCGTAAAGATATGACCAATGAGTGGAGGCGTGCCGGAATTACCGATTCCAGACAGTATGCTTCTCTTACAAACATACTTACTGCCGCATGGTCAGGAAAAACAGTGAAAGAATATAAAAAGTTTAAAAGGCTGAAAAAAGAAAATCTCAGAGACAATATGACTAACACAGAGCTTGTCCTGAATGCTCTTGCAGAGATATCGACAACAGAGATATCAAAGGCAACTAATCCTCAAGGTATAACCGAGGCCACAGATGCTACCATCCAAGGTGGCAATATTGCCAGAAATGCACGTGAATCCCTTGAAAAGCAGATAGGGCGCAGCATACTATCCCCATTAAACTCCAACACTCCCAAGCTGCTTGATGACAGCAAGGAAAAGTAATATATAACCCGAATATGTCACAACTATAAAATGCGTATGAATCCTCAGACAACAGTCTCGGTTATTCATACGCATTTTTATCTTTTCCATATCACACCGTTCCCGCAGCAATCTTCGCCGTGGACTTCTTCACGCAGTAGAGACATGTAGGCAATATGTAAACGGTTGCTGTGACCCACGCCGTCTGGTCAGCAAAACAGATGGCCGTGAATCCAAACGTTCCGGCAAATCCAAGGCTGACTATGATCCTTGCCAGCATCTCCGTGACGCCGGAGAATATGGCACGGCCGGAATATCCCAGGCCCTGTGTCACCATTCGTGCAACATTCAGTATTCCAAGGCTCCAGTAGAAGCAGCCCATACATCTGAGATACTTGGCAGATGCGTCAAGCACATCCACTGCGCTCTTCTTGACAAATATCATGGAGAGCGGTCTTCCAAATATTATCATCACAAGTCCTGCGACTATACCGTATCCAACTGCAACAGCAATCGCCTGCCACAAGCCCTGCTTTATACGCTTTGCCTGTCCGGCGCCAAGGTTCTGGCTGCAGAACACAGATGCCGCCGTTGCAAATGCGTCAAATGGACACATAGTGAACTGCTTTATCCTCATACCGGCTGTGAAGCCTGACACGTACACGCTTCCCAGCTTGTTATTTGCAGACTGCATGACCATACTTCCTATGGCGGTTATGGAAAACTGCAGGCCTGTCGGAATTCCCATGACAAGAAGTTCCTTCACTGCAGAGCCCTCTATCTCCCTGTCCTTCGCCTCAAGATGCATGATCTGAACCTTCTTGAAGATATATACAAGACACAATATTCCACTCACCGCCTGTGCCATGATGGTTGCTATAGCCGCACCGGCGCAGTCCCATTTGAGGACAACTATACAGAACAGGTCAAGGAATATGTTGAGTATTGCCGAGAACGCCAGAAACATGAACGGCGTTCTGCTGTCTCCCAGAGACCTGAGCACACTTGACAGATAGTTGTACATGAGTGTGAACGGAATTCCCAGGAATATAACTATAAGATAAGCATATGCCTTGTCATATATATCCTGCGGAACCGAAAGCAGATGAAGTATCTGATTACAGCACACCGAACATACAATCGTGACTATCAACGCTATGATGCCCGTCAGCACCGCGCCGTTAAATATATACTTTCTCATCTTGTGCAGATTATTTGCACCAAAATACTTTGCAACAGGAACACCAAATCCTGTGCAACAGCCCATACAGAATCCCAGAACCAGAAACTGTATACTGCTGCTTGCTCCAACTCCCGCCAGAGCCTTATCTCCCAGTATCTGCCCCACAATAGCCGCATCTATTATGTTGTACGTCTGCTGGAGCAGATTGCCGAGCAAGAGCGGGGTGGCAAACTGCAGCATCAGACTGAGGGGCTTACCGGAAACCATGGACTTAGCCATGTCTTACACCTTCCTTACATTATTGATAGGACGGTGAGTTGCCAATTCTATCTTTGATCACAGAACTGCTATACATATCATTCGCTGGGTCGCTTCCGCTTATTTCGCCCTGCAGCGGTACTAAGGTGCCGCCTCACAGCGCCACCTAAGGACCGGCGGGCTCAAATTCCCTGCTCACGATATGTATAGCAACTCTGTGTAACAACTTTATTGTAGCAACTCACCTGTTAGATGAATAATAACTACGTATGTAAGTCGGTTTCAGACTTACTTTATGTTTATTATCCTTATCTCTTATAACAGTTTTCCAGCCAGCGCCTCGAGCGCTGCCACATCCGACTGCTTGAACGCAGACCTTATGGTCACGTGCTCGTCCACGATCTCTATATCCTTCATCGCTGACATCTGTTCCTTCATGAGCTTGGCTGCCATTGGAGCCCACGAACCATTCTCAATGAATGCCACTTTTCTCTTCTGATACGCCTTCATCTTCAGGTGGTTGATGAAATCCGCCATGACAGGCATCACACCGCCATCATATGTTGGGGCTGCCAGAACCAGTCTGTCGTATCTGAATGCATCCTCTATACACTCTGCCATATCATCCCTTGAGAGGTCTGATATCGCAACCTTTGGCGCACCCTTTGCCTCAAGTATCTCCGCCAGTTTTTTTGCAGCCTTCTCTGTGTTGCCATGGAGACTGCAGTATGCGATGAAGATTCCCTCATCCTCAGGTGTGTATGTTGACCACAGCTGATATTTGCCTATGTAATATTCAAGATTCTCTGTGAGGATTGGTCCGTGGAGTGCACATATCTTCTGGATATCCAGTCCTGCTGCCTTCTTCAGAAGTGCCTGTGCAGGCATTCCATACTTTCCTACTATATTGAAGTAATATCTTCTCGCCTCGCATGCCCAGTCCTCGTCGGTATCCAGAGTGCCGAACTTGCCAAATGCATCCGCTGAGAAGAGTATCTTCTCACTCTGTTCATATGTGACCATAACCTCAGGCCAGTGGACCATAGGAGCCATGAAGAACTGGAGCATATGGCTTCCAAGTGAGAGTGTCTGTCCCTCCGCAACTGTCACGCTTCTGTCAGCCACAGGAACCTCGAAGAAATTTGGAAGCATTCCGAAAAGCTTGGCATTTGATACGATCTTGATATCCGGATACTTCGCAAGCACATCACCAAGATTGGCGGAATGATCCGGCTCAAGATGGGATATGATGAGATAATCCGGCTTTCTGTCGCCAAGCACCTCTGCCACATTTGCAAACCACTGGTCTGCACACTTTGCATCCACCATGTCCATGATAGCGATCTTCTCGTCCATGATGACATATGAGTTGTACGCTATTCCGTTTGGCACGATGTACTGATTCTCGAACAGGTCTATGTCCTTGTCATCCACACCCACATAAAATACTGTGTCTGTTACATTCTTAAGCATTGTATATCCTCCTTTTGATCCTAATTATCTAATATAAATAATCCACGTTGTGTCCACATGATAAAATGAGCATTGCAACAGCTGTGCTTGCGCAAACTATCATAATGACAGTTAATTATAACATACTAAATGAAAATAGAGAATCAGCACATAAAACCTGATTCTCCATTTTTTGATAATTTTTTATTATTATCTGCTTACCCTTCTCTGTATCTTCTCCTGATACATGCTGTGATCCGCTTCCCTCACATACTCCTCAAGGGTTTTATCACCATCCGGGTCTGTTATAACATAACCTATACTAAACTCCAGGGCAAATGGAAGTTTCTCCTGCGACGCTATCTCCCTGGCTTTCTCAAGGATTGCCGTCTTTCTTTCCTCAGGAGGTTCCGCCTCATCGTATATAGATATGGATACAAATTCATCTCCGCCATATCTAACCGGAATACTGCTTATTCCGCCTCCGCCTGCTACGGCTCTTGCGGCACTCCTTATGGCTTTGTCTCCGTACTCGTGACCATAAGTGTCATTTATATATTTGAGCTTGTCCATATCGGCAAACATTATGAGAAGTGCCCTGCCCTGACCCGCAGCCTTGTCAAATGCCCTTGCGGCGATCTGTCTCATACCTTCCCTGTTGTATATCTGGGTAAGTGGATCCTTTATGGATATCGCCGTAAGCTCCTGATTGATCTGCTCTAGCCTCCATTTGTTGAACAGGTTTATCATGGCTACATTCACTTCGCTCATTACAGTTGACCAAAGCTGCTTATCCATGAGGTAATATCCATTTTCGACACAGCAGAACCCAACTGCCTTTTCTCCAAAATGAAATGGCGCAAATAAAAATATATTGCCGCCTGCCTCATCATCCAGAAGAGGAAACATACTATGGTATGTATCGTCACCGTCATCAGCTATGCCCTGCCTGTACACGATCTGCATTCTCTGAGGATAGCCTTTCACAGCAAATACATCCTCATCGTATGCTGCTGAGAGAGTCGGACCAGCTTCCCCCATCTCCACAAGGGATCTGTCGACAACCATAACGCATTTCTTACACTCTGCCTGTGAATATGCCGTCTGTACACATGGATAAAGGCCACTGTAATCACCACATTTGCTGAGCAAATGCGTGAAGTCAAGTGTGCTCTCATCTATCTCCTCGCGTTCCACAACTCCCATTATATAATTCTTCAGGTACTGTCTGCCGTTCAGCATAGCATCCGTGCCACAGCCACAACTCTCCGTAAATATACAATTATAATCTATATAAGAGCTGGTATCCGGATTGTTTCCCGCCCAGATATTCAGCATGATCTCTGCAGCCGCAGCTCCGATCTTCTCACGGATCCTGCTCACCGTTGTTATGCGCGGCGTATAGTACGCTGCTTTATCAAAGTTGTCGAATCCTGTAACCTTAAAATCCTTTGGCACTGAAAGTCCAAGTGCTTCAGCTCTGTTGCATACACCCACAGCCAGGTTGTCATTTGCACAGATTATTGCATCCGGAAGGATCTTCTTCACTATCTCCCGTTCTTCCAGCCTTCTATCGTCCATCTCCTCATTATTCGAAGCCTCGGCATTCGGAGCAGAATCCGCAAAACTGCCACTGGTTATCTCACCGTACACCTCCGCAGGGCCGCCGTAATCCGGTCCGTCCTTCTCGTGTTTTATACACGTATGTCCATGTGCTCTGAGTAGCTCCTCGAATCCCGTCACACCGTCATTGAAACCAAAATCTCCAAACAGGACATCCTCATCATCCACAGTCAGGCCATATTCATCCATACAGTCCCTGAATGCCCGGCATCTCTCCTGAGCCTCATAGTTGTCCTTCGGTCCGGCAAGATACCACACCTTCTTCGCACCGTGTTTCTCTATCATATGCCGAGTCATGTCATACATGGCATCATAATTGTCTATACCCACAAAATGCAGACCATCAAAAGCAGTCTCGAGGCTTATAGCCGGAACTCCGCTCTTCCTTATCCTGTCCAGCAGTTCCGCCGTGACTTCCGGATATTTAATATTGTTGACAGATATTATGATCCCATCAAAGTCTGTCAGCTCCGGAAGATTGTATATATTGTATTCTCCATAGCTGTAACCGTCGTCCCTGTTCCAATTGCCATTGCTGTTGAATATGTACAAATTCACATCAGCCCTGGCTTCCTTTATCTTCTGCATAAATCCCAGCGGCCAGGCGTAGGTGAAATACCTCTTCCAGCCATCCATGAACAATGCTACTTTTTTCATACCTTACCTCCTGATCAATCAGAACAACCCGTCCTGTCCCCCATCTGTAAATTTGCCAAATATATTAAAAGGGCGCATCTGTATATATTATACACAGACCCGCCCAACCAAAACATATCCAAATGTATCAAAAATATGTACTTTACTATCAGAAACCACGGGGACGGAGGGGACAGACACCTCCGTCCCCATAATTCACTTAAGTGGATAGTCGCTGTGCAGCGGCTTGTAATCACGTATAGTCTTAAGTGCCGGCAGAGCATGTCCGTCATAATCAAAAAGTGCCTGATTTGCCCATTCATTTCCGCATGGTCCAGACTCCTCTATATATGACAGAGCACCTTCCGTAGCCCAGCCGCTTCCCGGTACTGGTATCCAGCCTGCCTCCCAATAATAAAAGCCATCACCACCGGGAACATCATCTATCAGTTTCATTATGTCGTTCATAAATTCCGCCTGTCCCTCAGGTGTCATAGGGTAGTCAAGATTCTCCACCAGTGAAGGTTTTGTGGCATAGCCCTTTCTATCGTCAGGCCCCAGTTTCTCATAGTCAGCATAGTCTTCCATGGTAAATCCCATGGAAACCTCAGCAATAACTATCTTTTTGCCATATCTATCCGCCATATCCCGCATATTTGCCTCCAGCTCCTTCATGGTTCCATGCCAGAACGGATAATACGACATTCCAATTATATCAAAATTTTCTCCTCTTTCCATGTAGTTATCAAACCAGTCCACATACATAGGATTGTTGCCGCCATTGTCGAGATGTATCATGACCGGAATATCAGAGTCAACCGATCTGACCGCCCTTATTCCTGCGCTCACAAACTTCGCGATATTGTCATACTCCGGCTTCTGTCCCAGCGGCCACATCAGTCCGTTTGTAAGCTCGTTTCCAACCTGAACAAGCTGAGGTAAAACGCCCGCATCTTTCATCTCTAAAAGAGTCTCCCTTGTGTAGTCGTACACAGCCTGCTCAAGCTGATCCGCATCCATGCCTCTCCACGCCTTTGGCACCCTCTGCTTGCCCGGGTCAGCCCAGAAATCACTATAGTGATAATCAAGCAGAATGCTCATTCCATGATCCATAGCGCGCTTCGAGAGTTTCTTGTATACCTCAAGGTCATTTGTGCCCGCACCATAAGGTACGCCGTCCTCCGTGTACGGATCATTCCACAGACGAAGTCTCACAGAATTCACACCATAGTTCTTAAGTATGTCAAATATATCTCCCTGCACACCATTGTCATAATATTTCGCACCCAGCTCTTCAACCTCGGCAACAACGGAGAGATCCACGCCCTTTATATAATCTGCCATATTTTTGTCTCCTTCACCTGCATTTATTTTACTGCCTGTTATAACCAAGAACAGCCGCCGAAGAAAAATGTTCTGCATACCCCTGATGTACCAGTTCATCTTCATCTGTCGGCGGCCTTCTATCAAGATGACATCTGTCACCTAGTCGTCAAATGTAATCCTGTCATACATTCTTCCATATTTTATTCTGATGAGCTCGTTCTTTGCCAGAACGTCCTCCTCTGGTCCAACATACTGACAACGGATACAGTAGTATTCCTTCTTGTCCTTATCATAGAACATATCTATATCCAGATCTCTCATAAAACACATTGGACATCTGTAATTTAATTTGCCTTTTCCAGACTGAGCCATGTTGAAAATACCTCCTTATCCTTAAGTGTCTTTGTATAACCAAGAGTGAACATTGGCGAGAACGCATATCCCTCTTTGAAATATCCTGTTGCATCGCTGCCAGATGCTCCCATGGCAGCCTTTGTCTCGATCGCAGGTATAACTGCTGACACCTCATCGGCGCTTGCGAGATCCTCTTCTCTGCACTTGTACTCATATGTGAGTGACTTGCTCTCTGAAGCATTCTTTGCTGTGAGAGTGATTCCTGTCATGTCCTCTGGGTACTCTGTTGTACCGTAGCATGCCACCATGTACTCATTGATCTCAACCTCTGCATCAGGGTTGCTCATCTCGAGGATAGTTCTCTCATGTCTTATCTTGGATGAACCCTCCTCAAAATATATCTTTGTCTGAAGTTTAACTGTCAGATCGTAGAACTCGATGTCAACCGGGTCAAGTGTAAGGATTCTTGTGCTTCCCTCCTGCGAGAATGTTGCCTTTGTTCTGCACAGACAGAGGTCGACCTCCTCACCCTTGTAGCTGATCTTGGCACTTCTTACAGTACCCTCTCCAGCATAGTGTGTGAAATATCCTGCTCTGTACTTCTCCTGGATCAGGAATGGATATGAAGCATCCTGAACATGTGGAGTTCCGATACCTACAGGCCAGTTGAGCTTTGCAGCGTATGGTCTGAGGTCAACGATCGCACCGCCCTGATCCATGTTGATCTGGGCTCTCATGTATGGATCGCAGTACCAGAATATCTGCTTGTCTGATCCGTACAGTATATCCTTCCAAAGAGCACACTCAGGCTCCTCGTATGTCTTGTTCTCTCTGTAGAAGTCAGCAAATTCAGCCATTGTCATGTCGATACATTTGCCTTCCTTCTTCAGGTCGCCATAATACTTCATTCCATCCTCGTAGCTCTTCTTGAGCAGCTCGTATGGAGCCTCCCAGCGTCCCATCTTATTCAGCCAGCCCGGTCCAACGAACATCATGTTGTATGAATATCCATTGTTGAACTTAGCCAGATGACGATACTGGTCGATAAGGTTGTACAGATATGGGTACTCCCATGTCTTGCTGTCATAGATCATTCCACGGAGAACGTTCTGTGGATGTGTACCAAAGTTAGAACCATTTCCATCGTAACATGCCAGCAGATCTCTTGAAAGATGAGGGATAGCGACGATTCCGCTGTCCTCAGCCTCATTTGCTGCAGGTGCATGTGTGTTCTGCTTTGAAGGTATCCATGGATTCCATGGGCCGCCATCAAACAGTGTGTACCATGAGTTGTTACATGTGTGGTAAGCCTTAGGGCCCTCCTCCCAGCATGTTGCAACTGCACACTTAACTGATGGGTACTTCTCCTTAATGTAGTTTGTGAGCTCTGCGTCCATGTAGTATGAACCTGTAGACACTGGATAAAAGCCAAATATATCATGGAACTTTCCAAATACGTCATCGACGATATTCTTCTTGTCCTCCATTGAGAACATCCAGATACAGAAGTCCTTGGTCTTGTACTTCTCTCTGAACTCTGTGCAAGGAAGTCCGAGAAGTGAGAGCGCTATCTCATCTCCATACTTCTCATGATGCTCCTTGGCGAGTGATACAGCCTCCTCATTGAAAAGACTGGCATATGTCATCTGAATAGTAGTCTTGAGTCCGTTCTTGTGAGCTGTCTCCTGCTGGAACTTGAATATGTCCAGTGACTCTGTGAGGAGAGCTTTTCTTCCGATATCCTCTGCCTGACCATGGCCTGTAACCTTCTCGGCATACTCAGGAACCATCTCAGGACGATGGATAATGTTTACAATAAATGTATTCTCCATATCTTAAATCTCCTATTTCGTATATGTTGTAACCTTTTGATCTAAAGATAATTGTCCCCAAATAAGCGACAATATCCTCATTTTTCATCCTGTCTGCCCTATTTTAGGGCTAATTATAGCAGGCATCCACACCACCATCCATATGTGGTCCATCCGGTACGCAGACACCTGCCCAAAATAAATTTTCTCATTTCTCTCAGACCGTCCGCCTTAACCCTTTACAGAACCGCCAGTTACACCCTCTACATAGTACTTCTGCATGATGACGAACAGTATTGAGATAGGGATAGCTACCACGATACCGCCGGCGCAGAATACTGAGAAGTATTTGTTGACCAGTGATTTTTCAAGCATATTGTAAAGACCTATAGCTACTGTCCAGTCCTTCGAAACTCCTGAGTTGAGCATAAGCTTTGCGAATACAAAATCGCCCCAAGGTATAAGGAAAGAACTGATTACCTGATACACTACTATTGGCTTACACAGAGGAAGAATTACCTTCGTAAATATCTTTGCCTCCGAAGCGCCCTCAAGTCTGGCAGCCTCCTTAAGTGACATTGGTATTGTGTCCATGAATCCCTTCATGATGAGGAATCCAAGTCCCGATCCCGCTGAGTAAACTATGATCATACCGAAATGGCTGTTTGTAAGTCCCAGCATCTTCAGGATAAAGTAAATTGCTATCATGAGAAGTGGGCCAGGGAACATGTTGAGTATCAGCGACGCACTCATGATCTGTTTTCTGCCGTTGAATCTCATACAACTCATCGCATAGCTGACCATAATTACAAATATAGTAGAGATGATACATGTAAATACTGCAATGATAAGTGTATTCTTGAACCATGACACATACTGCACAACCGAGTCAGGTCTTGTGAGCAGCTGAACAAAGTTGTCCATAGACCAGCTAGTTGGGAAGAAATGCGCTGTGTTGATTCCCTTATATCCGCTGAATGAGGTGACAACCAGCCAGATGATCGGAACCAGCCAGATAACTGCGAGGACAAGTAATACGATATGTTTAACGATTGAACCTATTGTTTTCTTCATTACTGGTACTCCTCCTCTTTATCTCCTGAGATCATTCTTGAGAATGATATAAGTGTAAATGCTGCACATATGATAAATACTATGATACCGATAACAGATGCCATCTTGTAGTCGTAGTATTCATTTGTAAGTCTGAACAACCATGTAACAAGAAGGTCAACTTCCTTTGCATGCGAATTGGCAAGCGCCTGATTCTGTGTGACGAATACATCCTGTGTGAGCAGGTAGATTACGTTGAAGTTGTTGATATTCTTTACAAAGTCTGTTATAAGTGCCGGGCCCTGAATGAACAGGATATATGGCATTGTGATCTTCCAGAACACCTGGAAATTTGTTGCTCCATCAATCTTTGCACTCTCGATCTGATCTGTAGGTATATTCATCAGAACACCTGTTGCGATCAGCATCTGGTATGGAACACCGACCCAGATATTGATGAGAATGATCATTACCTTTGCCCAGTGAGGATCAGTCAGGAACGGTATATATGTAAGATGTTCACCGACAAGTCCTACATGCTTAAGCATGTCTGTGATACCAATATTTGAGCAGATAGTGTTCACAATACCGGAATCAGCGAAGAAGTTTCTAACCAAAAGCAGTGTTACGAACTGCGGAACTGCTATTGATATGATGAAAAGTGTTCTCCACATCTTTGGCAGCTTGGTTGTCTTGGAATTGATCGCCTTGGCAAGAAGGATACCGCCTATGAATGTGGTAAATGTTGCCATGACCGCCCATACAAGTGTCCAGCCAAGAACCTTTCTGAATGAATATCCAAATGTGACTGTCATGCTGTTTGAGAACAGGCTTGCGAAGTTCTTGAAGCCCACCCATGTAAACAGTGAGTTTGGTGGAAGGTGCTGCTGGTCATAATTGGTAAATGCCACCGCTATAAGAATAAGTATCGGCAGAATATTCATTATGACTACACCAATCGTCGGAAGTGTGAGAAGTGTTATGTGGAACTTCTCGTTGAAGAGTGCCTTCATATCTTCCTTGAATGTATTTATATGTTTTCCTTTTTCCTTCATCTGCTGAAGCTTGTACACTGTCTTGATATTGTGAATGTAGAAAAGCACGAATATAAGAATGATGAACAACGCAACCACCGAATTGAGAAGGATCTGGAAAGAATTGTCGTAATTATTAGTGGTTGTCTGCATGGTGAGTGGATCAAATACCTGCTCAAACTTTACAGTTCCAAGAGTTCCAAATTTGGCAAGGTTTGGTGCCGCATAGCCTACGCACATCAACACAAACGCAGCCTCAACGATGAGCATGATCAAACCATTGACGATCTGCTTTCTTGCGAAGTAACCTGCACCCATGATAACCGCTGAGAGCTTAACCCATATATCACCTTTTGCAAAAGCAACACCAAAATTCTTGAAATATCTTCCTATGGCTTTAAAGAATCCTGATATTTTCTTCATGAAAAAGCTCCTCTCTTTTTTAAATGCCCCATATGCCACGAATGACATATGAGGCATTCTCATTATAACTTATAAATATTATTCAAAGTACTTCTTATTTAAAATTACTCCTGTGATACAGGTGCCTCAATTCCTTCTACAGCGTTGTCGAGAAGCTTCTGAAGATCTGTTCCGTCTGGATTGCCCTGGGCAAGGATTGAACCAAGTGTCTCAGCTGGTGTCCAGTAGTTGCCGCCTACACGCTGTGGTGTTGCATATGCTGCCTGAGCTGCAAGAGCTGATATAGCTGGATCAGCCTTAACTTCTTCTGACTCTGAAGCGTTGATGTTTGAAGGACCAAGGCCTCTCTGCTTAAATCTTGTAACCTGTGTATCCTCTGATGTAAGATACTCAGCAAGAAGCATTGACCAGCCTACGTTCTTTGAATGTGGGTTTACACCTACAAGCTTGCATCCTGAGAATGAAGCCATCTGAACCTGCTTGCCTGCAACTGTGTATGTAGGGAGCTTAGCTGCTGCATAGTTCTCGCCCCATGCTGCCTGAGCGTCTGCTGCTCTCCATGTTCCGTTAACTGCTGCACAGATCGTACCCTCAGCGATTGCTGTTGCCTGTGTAGGATCATCCATATCTACAAATACGCCAGTCTTGAAGAGATCAAGGATTGCCTGAGCTACGTCTGTACCGCCTGCCTGATTCCAAGTACATGTATTTGTAAGTCCGTCATCGTTAAGAGTAAGGTCAAGACCTGCTCCCTGGAAGAATGAGTATACATACCAGGCATCTGATACGTTCATAGCGATCTTCTTGTTTGCCTTCTTTGCTGCCTCGATCATAGCATCCAGTGACTGAACATCATCCTCTGTGAATACTGATGAATCATAGAACATGAAGTATCCGTTATCTGCTGTCATTGGATATGCATATAATGTTCCATCAACAGAAGCTGCCTCAACAGAAGCTGCCACATTCTCGTTTGCAACATCAAAAGTATATGTAGCCTGTACCGGCTGAAGTGCTCCAGCCTTAACCAGCTCATTGATCTGATCATCAGCAAATGCGAATACATCAGGAGCAGCCTCAACGTCTACCAGGATATCATCCTTTGTCTTTGACTCTGACTCGGCTCCGAGTGTGATGTTGAAGTCAACATCTGAATACTTTTTCTTGAATTCTTCAATAACCTGTGTTGTGAGATCCTGATCTTCCTCAGAAGCCCATACCGAAAGATCTACAGTTCCTGTTGTTGCATCAATTAAGTTCTGAATCGCATCATCTGATGCTGCAGCCTGTGTTGTGCTGTCGCCAGCAGCTGCTGTTGTTCCTTCGTCCTTTGAATCTGCGTTGCCACATCCCGCAAGGCATCCTGCCATCATCGCAGCAACAAGTGTTAATGATAAAACTTTCTTTCTCATTCTTATGTCCTCCTCTTTAAATAAATAATAAGAAAATTAGTTGCCCTTATTGTTTCCCGTGCGCAATCGGTTGTTCTTTATGGTTATATATTATCAGTTCTGTTTATTGTTGTCAACTACTAATTCATATAACTTTTAAAATAAAAAAATATACATTTTGCACAAGCCGCTTCATTCGGAAACGTTTCCATGTTCGTTATATTTTGCGCACCCGTTTGCGTTGCACACTATATATGGTAATATTTGTTAATCATCCGCAATCCCATATGTGAGATTTTCATGTTTCATTTCCTTTTCTAGCCATTATTACACTCATTTAGGCCGTTTTTTCATTACTTTCCTCTTTGTTACACCATAGAATATTGCTATAACAGCAATATTCTATGGTGTATTTTCATGCCCGTCGCGCATCATTTTTTGCGCATATTGCGCATATTCTGGCCCTTTTCACATAAAAACAGGGCGTCAGCCAAACACTGACGCCCCTCTAGGAAGGATATATAACTATGAATTACTTCGTTGACTCTTTTAATCTGAGTTCATAACCCAGATGTGTCTTCTTCTTAACTTCGTTGCCCTCTATAAAATCCACCAGCAGTTTACATGCCACCATTCCAAGCTCACGCGGATCAAACTGGAGCGATGTGATCGCAGGCTGGTAATTGTTCAGAAGTGAGCTGTTGTAGAATGACGCAACTCTCACATCAGTTGGCACCTTTATGCCCTTCTTATCCAGTATATTAAGTACATTCTGGCATATTCCATCATCCATACACAGTATGCATTCTGCTTTCTGCTTCATTATCTCTTCAATGGCATGTTCACATAATACGGAATTATCTATATCAAAGTATACCAGGCTGTTATCTACCGGTACCTCCATATCCTCCATCGCATCAAGATATCCTCTATACCTGTTGAGGGTTACCACATGATTCTTATTGCCACCCATGAGGGCTACCTTAGTCATTCCTTTGGCAAGCAGTATAGATGTAAGCTCACGGCATGCACTTCTGTGATCATGATCAACCTGGACAACATTGTCATCATCCATACTTCCAACCACAACAAATGGTATCTTTTTTTCCTTGAGATATTCTGCCGGGGCATCATTCACAAGAGTTCTTCCAAGTACAACCCCATCCACCTTATGATTCTCAACAATTCTCTCCAGCTGGCTCATATCATCCGGTGACACTGTACACACAAGCACATCATAATCCACTGGCGCAGCCATCTCCAGCAATCCCATCAGGCACTTCTGAAAGAACGGCAGATCCACCACGCTGTAGTCGCTCGGCATGACCCATCCTATATTATAGGATTTTGACTGTGCCAGCCCCTTCGCTATAACGCTTGGCTTATAATTATGCTCCTCTATATACTCGAGAACTCTCCGCCTTGTCTCGGCACCGATCCTTCCCTTTCCGGAAATCGCTCTCGATACTGTAGTCTTAGATATATTTAACGCCTCAGCCACATCAGAAATGGTCATCTTCTGGCCTGACTCTTTTGTCTCCATGTTCAAGTCTCCTTTTGTTCAGCACATATCACCGCATTTGCGCAACACTCCATGCGCAATCGGTTGCCCTTGATATTATCATAGCTTTTTTTGTGCACAAGTCAAGATTTTTTTGATTTTTACCATGTCAAGTTGGATATTTTGTCAAAAAGGACAAAGATATTTTTTTTATTTGTGCAATTATATCTTACTTTGATGCCCACAGATCCCTGAGAGCCTGCTGCAAATAAGAGAAATCCACAGATGGCACATCCGGATTCAGTCTGCCCTCTTTCCTGCACACATCATATAATCTTATTCCAAGAGATGCCACATCCCGTCTGTCCTCCGCAGGCAGACTTGCATACAGCATGTCAAATTCAACCAGAGCTTTAAGGTCACCTGACCAACCCGATGCAAGCCAGGCTATATCAGCCGTCTTGTCATCTCCAAGTGCTTTAACGCTCTCAACCAGTTGACTATATTTACTGTTGACAGTTCCATTCTTCATACCCTGCCAGTGAAAAAGTGCAGTCTCAGACACACCGAGAACACTAGCTATAGCCGGAATGTGCCGCGCTGTCGGAAGCCTCTCCTCATTCTCCCACTTGTAATATATCCCTTCTGTTATCTTATGATTCTCCGGCAGGAGCTCATTTATCTCCGCAACCATATACTTTACCGTATACTTCGAAGATCTGCTGTTTTTGCGGATATCCCGCATATTGAAGCCTATCGTATCTACCATTTCTGTAGAATCCGACGCCCCCTTTTTTGTTCTCCTTCTATTCATCTCTCTCCTCCATTGTATACATTTATACATATTGTACAATTTTGTATCCATAAATATCCTACCACTTATCGCGTTAAAGTGCTACATTTTTATCCATACAAAAACAAAGGAGATCATTATGACAGACTTAAACAATGCCGAAACACAAACCGATGCCCCCTGTTCCGCCATCAATTATTGTAACCTCAACGGATACGAACTCACCGCAGAAGAGAAGATAATCTTTCTTAGTTCCTATGTATCCCGCATTGACAACGAGACAGTGTATCAGCCCGCAACCAGGGAATTTGTCAAGAATTTCAATGTAGATGCAGCCATCAGCATAATAAACAATTATGCCACAGCAGACTCATTTTTCAGAAGAATGACAGGTTCATTTCCGTATATCAAAAACTCGCAGCGTTTTTCATCCCCGGATATATATTTTCTTCTATTGGAGTTAAAACTGTACATCAACGAGAGACGGCGCGTAATAGCAAAAAATAATTCAGCGGACACGCTCTCTATCATTGAACAATACAAAAACCGTTACTCGTTCAACCAGTCAGCCACCCAGAAAATGGAAGCCCTGCACAGCATAAAAGGTTTCGCACATCCATCTTTCTTTGTGCCGGAAACCGTACTGTACATAAACGAAAACTCTATCCTGTACGTACACTCAGCTTTGCGCTATATCGATATGCTTCTCGAATACATGCAGCGGAATGACAATTCTATAGATTATGAAATTTATTCTTTTTTTCAGAACTTCAAATCCATGTTATTCAACAACGAGCACGACACAACGCCAACATATATAATCGAACAGTCAAGAGATTATATCTATAGCATTCTCGGAAATAGCAAAAGAAAATCTAAGATGACTGACATATGCAAATACGCAGCCTTCGTGGAAAGTCTCACAGAACTCGGTAACGCCATAAGCGCATCCAATATGAAACTCTAAATCCCCCCTGTTTTTCAGAACATAAAAACAGCCCGTCGCTTATGCGACAGGCTGTTAAGAAGGGGGGAGTGGAGGATTCCTATGTTTTGGGGTTTGGGGTTATGGGGTTACATTACATCGTATAAAGGGATTTCTACGAATTTCGTGCTAAGGGAACCCTCCGTCTATCAAAATATAAGTGATTGTCTTTTTTATAACCAGAAGGCTTGTTGATCACAACTCATCTCCTTGTTATGCCCATATACTATCAAAACACTTTGAAATTGTAAATACGCAAAAATTTATAAAACGAAGGCTTTTTTTTGTGGTAATTTATCAACAGTTGCGCATTTCAATAGTTTTTAGAAGATTTTTGAATGCAAAATGATTGTTTTTTTCACGTTTGAACGGTTTATTGTTCATTATGATCACTTTTCGCAACAATAAATTTCAGATTATCGTGCAAAGCTGTCAAATTCGTTTGACTGTTGGCGAAGATCGGAGTGTTGTAATATAATAGTAAGAAGTCAATCATCTCGGAGGACATGCTATGAATGAAAACGATATTCTAAAGGGGCGGTTAAAGGATCTGGCAAATGCCGCCTTCCGCCAGAACAGATATACATATACTAATTTTCTGAGTGCTGCAGACATGGAAGTATTTTACAGTAATCTTGAACAGTTGTCATTTGCAGGATATACCATCTTTGGAGGCAGGGAATCCTGCGACCGCGTTATGATCGCCTTTGGAAATGAAGCCGACTGCGGCTACGCACCGGCTTTTCCCATCTGCACCATGAAGGTTTCCGCTGTTTCGGACAAATTCTCAGACGATCTGAACCACAGGGATTTCCTTGGGGCACTTATGAATCTTGGCATTGAGAGGG
Source organism: Coprococcus sp. AF16-22 (assembly GCF_003461545.1). NCBI lineage: Bacteria > Bacillati > Bacillota > Clostridia > Lachnospirales > Lachnospiraceae > Coprococcus > Coprococcus sp. AF16-22. The sequence continues at coordinate 187,662 of NZ_QTXH01000002.1, read as the reverse complement.
AGATGGTGGGCGATATACTGGTCACCGAATCCACTCATTCTGGCAAGCACAACAATGCCTATATATTCTGTGTGGACACTGTTGCCGATTATATCGCAGAAAATCTGACAAAGATAAGGCACACAAATGTAAAATGTACTTTTTGCAGCACCCAGGATACTTATGAGATACAGATAAAAAAGGAACCTCTGCACATAATCGCAGCATCTGCAAGAGCGGACGCAGTGACCGCCACAATAACAGGCCTTTCAAGAAGCAGCACATCCCTGTTGTTCAGGGAAAAGAAATTTTCACTAAACAACAGGTTGTACGAAAACAGCAGCTACCAGTTAAAACCGGGCGACGTATTTTCAATACGTGGATATGGCAAATATGAATTTGTCGAGACAGGCAGCGCAACCCGGAAGGGCAGACTGAACATAGAATTACTCAGATATATTTGATCTTCTAACAACTAGCAATTGATCAGTTCACTGTAGTATCTTTTCACATCAGCGCGTCTTGTTGCGCTGATGTGTATACTTTTACCATTTGTCAGTATCATTTCATGAGCCGTGCATCTGCTCACATGATCCGGATTTACAAGATAGGATTCATGTGGTCTGATAAATCCCCCGTAGCCCACCTTCATGCGTTTTTCCATCTCGCCAATACTTCCATAAAAAACATATTTTTGTTCCGTTGTGACCAGATTTATGCGACGCAGTTCGCTTTCAAAATACATTATGCTCCGGGTATCTACACTGTATCTCACCCTTCCGGATACAAATGTGAATCTTCTCTCATCCCGGCTCCCCTCAACCGCCATCGTCATCACCTTTTTGAAATTTGCCGCATTAACAGGTTCATACAGAATATAACACGGTTGGATATCATACAATCTCCGGTTTATTCCTGCTGCTATCATCACGAGACTACCTACCCTGCGGTCTTTTTTCAAGACATCGGCCACATCCCAGGAACGATACACCACCACTACATCGTAAATTCCTTCAAGATCCATGTCGACCATGATCGCATGCACATTGTCATAATATCTCACAGCGCACACACATCCCGCATCTCTCTGCCATATACCCATGTACTCCTGCAACAACGGGCTCATTACTTTCTCCTCACTGTACACAGCAATCTTCAGCATATCTCCCTCCAAAGCTGCAGAAGCTTCCGCTCCTGTTCATCCCGGATAACGATTTCCTCCCTCGGAGTCACATCCTCCTCCATCACATCGATATCCCATATGAAATAATCACATGTGCGGTTAAGCACCCTCGACAACAGCACCAGCCGCTTCAGGCTCGGCAGACTTCCGCCATTTTCAAGACGGCTTATATATTTGCCATCTGCATAGATAAGATACCCCAGCTCCTTCTGTGTGAGGTTCATAGACTTGCGGGCATCCTTTATTCTCTGCCCAATAATAACACTGTTCAATTTTTTCTCCTCCCTATCCGTCCCCGCGGACAACAATATTACTTTACAATAAAATCGCAAAATAAAAAACCGCATCCCATGCGGACTTTCCACATAAGATGCGATTTTTAGTACACTTATTTACTAAATATTTTGAAAAACTTTATTTTTATTCTTATTTTGTAATTCCAAGCTTTATTGCCTCGTCAGCTACAGCCTTGGCAACCACCTTAGCAACTCTCTCGTCAAATGCTCCAGGAATGATGTAATCCTCCTTGAGCTCATCATCTGTTACAATGGATGCGATAGCCTTGGCTGCTGCCATCTTCATCTCTTCAGTTATGCCTGTTGCCTTGGCGTCCAAGGCACCTCTGAATATTCCCGGGAATACTAGAACGTTATTAATCTGGTTTGGATAATCCGAACGGCCCGTCGCCATTACTCTTACTCCGCCCTTTGCCGCTTCCTCAGGCATGATCTCAGGTGTAGGGTTTGCCATGGCAAATACTATAGGATCTGCTGCCATAGATGCAACCATCTCTGCTGTCACGATATTTGGAGCTGAAACTCCGACAAATACATCCTTACCCTTCATTATCTCAGCAAGAGAACCTGTCTGTCTGTCCTTGTTTGTAATCTCTGCCATCTCTGCCTGTGCCGGATTCATCCAGTCCTGTCCAGGACACAGAGCACCCTGCCTGTCCACAAGAACCACATTGCCTATACCGAGCTGAAGCAGAAGCTTACATATTGATATACCTGCAGAACCCGCTCCGTTGATAACCACATTTGCCTCGTCAAACGGCTTGCCGACAAGCTTTAACGCATTGATGAGTCCTGCTGACACAACGATAGCTGTACCATGCTGATCGTCATGGAATACAGGAATGTCAAGTTCTTCCTTAAGTCTTTTCTCTATCTCGAAGCATCTTGGAGCTGATATATCCTCCAGATTGATTCCGCCAAATACAGGTGCAATGCGCTTTACTGTCTCAACAATCTCATCCACATCCTTTGTGTCAAGGCAGATAGGGAATGCGTCAACTCCGCCGAACTCCTTGAAGAGTATGGACTTTCCTTCCATTACAGGTATAGCTGCCTCAGGTCCTATATCTCCCAGGCCGAGAACCGCTGTTCCGTCTGATACCACGGCAACCATGTTGCCCTTGCATGTATATTTGTATACGTCAGCCTTATTGTCACGGATCTTTCTGCAAGGCTCTGCAACGCCCGGTGTGTAAGCTGTGCTCAGATCGTCTCTGTTCTTCACTGCCACCTTGGACACTACCTCTACCTTACCCTTGTGCTCCTCATGCATCTTAAGACTTAAACTATTGTAATCCATGTCTGTTCCTTTCTGCGCACCCGCGCATCCTGTATTTTATCTACTGTATATATAACAGCGCCTCTCCTATATAGCGCTGCTCCAGAATCCCTGTTTTCCCCGGCAACACCGCTTATTCCATAATAACCTTGACTCACATTTTAGTCAACGATATGTGCCAGCATATGTACTCTGTTGAATGGGAACGAGAAGTAATATCCATCTGCAAAATCCGAAGTGTACTCAAGTATATCTCTGGCGATCTGTATGCCGCACTCCTCGCCTTCCTGCCTTGTGGCATTTCCACTGTATCTCTCTATAATCTCGTCCGGGATCTCTATGCCCGCCATCTCATTTTTCATGAACAAGGCATTTCTCCTGCTGACAAGCGGCATGATTCCCACAAGTATTGTCGCGCCGGTCTCAGCCTTCATGTCTCTGAGGATCTGTGCCTGCTCTCTGGAGAACACCGGCTGTGTCAGAAAGAATTCAGCCCCGGCTTCCATCTTTCTCTTTATTCTGTCTATCTCAAACTTTGTGTTAAGTCTGTTCTGGTTGATCGCTCCGCCGTAGGTGATCTTATCCCCGCTGAACACCTCTTCGTTCATAGACTGCAGCAGCTTCATCATTCCGACTGAATCAAAGTTGAACACGCTCCTGGTCGTCTGTCTGAACATGACCGGAACCGGATCACCTGTTATGACAAGGAAATCCTTTATGCCATTAAGCTGTGCACCGAGCACGCTTCCCCTTATGGCTATGGCATTCTTATCACGGCAGCACAGATGCGGCATGACCCTGAGTCCTGTCTCCTTATGCACTTTCTCCGCCATGAGTATGGAATCCGCTCTGGTTCTTCCCGATGGCGAATCAGGGAATGTCACCACATCCACATGTGACTGCTTAAGTATATGGGCTGCATCAAGCAGCTTCTGATCATTGACATCCACCGGAGGTGCCAGCTCCACAGCAATCAGCTTGTGCTTGTGTCCGTCGGCATTTTTTGTGGCTGCCCCGCCACGCTCCAGACGTCCTTTGAGGAAATTGTCCTTTACAGCACTGTCAGCCTGTACCTTTTCAACATGAACCTTGGCAGCCTTTGCAATATCTCCGGTTTTCACCCGCTCCATGATCTGATGTATGTATTCAGGATTTGTTCCGCAGCATCCTCCTATGATATCTGCACCAAGCGCCGCTATGTCCTGGATCTTATCTATGAATCCCTCTTTGTTGTCATTGAACACCAGTCTGCTCTGTGTAAACTTCGGGTATCCCGCATTCGGCATGACTGATACAGGCTTTCCGCAGTCTATATCCAGCTTTTTCAGAAGCTGAAGCATATGGTACGGACCAACTCCGCAGTTGAATCCAACACAGTCCACGTCCTGATTTCCTGCCACCTGGGAGAGCAATGCCCTTGCCGAAAATCCACAGTTGCTGTACCCAAACTGGTTCACGCAGAACGACACCATGACCGGCGTGTCCTTTCTTGCCTTCAGGTGCTTCACCACAGGCTCGAGCACATTGAACTCAGGAAATGTCTCAAACCAGATGATATCCACTCCCATGTCCTGCATCGCCTCACCCAGCAGCTTGTACTGTGACACCCTTTCATTCAGTGTAAGACCGGCATCCGCAGGTATTGGGCCTATATCTCCGGCAATGTATACCTTTTTGTGATCCGTTCCAGCTTCGCCGTCCGCAGCCTGCTTCGCAAGCTTTACCGCCGCACGCACATTTGAAATGACATAATCCGTGTCAGCATCAAGGCTCGCTGTATTTGCCGCAAATGTATTTGTCCTTATAAGCCCGGCTCCCGCCTTCACATACTCTTTATGGATTTCAAGTACCCGCTCCGGGTGGCGCATGTTTGCAAGCTCAGGAGCGACAGTTCCCTGCTCTCCGTACATTCCCACATAACAGGTTCCAAATGCCCCGTCTGCGACAAGTAATTTATCCTTTAAGCTTTCAAGTATATTCATCTAACAACTCCATCCTAATATTATTTTTCACCTGCGTCTATATCCGTACGATTACACAGTACTTTTTGAGCAGATGTATCTATTTCTGCGCTGAGTGCGCATTTATCTTTAGCACTTTACCATATTAAACTGTCCTATATAGAATAATATAGGAATTGCGATTAGTCAAATTTACGCTAAAAAATTGCCAGGTTCAAAAAATCTATTTGAACCTGACAATTTTATAATATCTGATCACTGGAGCAGCGTGTACTGCTCCAGATTCCACACGTCTGTCACAAGACCATCATAAAATTCAGGCTCATGACATACCAGAAGTATAGACCCCTTATACTCGGAAAGAGCACGCTTCAATTCATCCTTGGCATCAACGTCAAGATGGTTTGTCGGCTCGTCAAGCAGAAGCACATTTGTATCAGTGTTGATTAACTTGCAAAGTCTCACCTTCGCCTGCTCGCCACCCGAGAGGACCTTCACCTTGCTCTCGATATGCTTGGTGGTAAGTCCGCATTTGGCAAGAGCCGCACGTACCTCATACTGGGTATATCCCGGGAATTCCTCCCAGATTTCCTGCAGGCATGTATTCTCACTCGGCTTGACCTCCTGCTCAAAGTATCCAATGTGCAGATAGTCGCCAAGCTGCGCCTTGCCGGATATAGCCGGGATAAGTCCAAGCACACTCTTCAGGAATGTCGTCTTTCCTATACCATTCGTTCCTGTGATGGCTATCTTGTCACCGCGCTCCATGCGGAGATTCATCGGTTTGGAAAGCGGCTTGTCCTTGCTGTAACCTATCACCAGATCATCAGTCTCGAATATGACCTTACCAGAGGTTCTCGCTTCCTTGAAGTTGAACTCAGGCTTCGGTTTCTCACGCTCAAGCTGAATGACATCCATCTTGTCAAGTTTCTTCTGTCTGGACATAGCCATATTTCTTGTGGCAACCCGGGCTTTATTTCTCGCCACAAAATCCTTCAGCTCAGATATCTCCTGCTGCTGCTTTCTGTACGCAGCCTCAAGCTGGGATTTCTTCACCGCATACACCTCCTGGAACTTGTCATAATCGCCGACATATCTGTTGAGCTGACAATTCTCCATATGGTATATGATATTTACAACTGAATTCAGGAACGGAATGTCATGGGATATAAGAATAAACGCATTCTCGTATTCCTGAAGGTATCTCTTGAGCCACTCTATATGGTGTGCATCAAGATAATTTGTAGGCTCGTCGAGCAGAAGTATCTCCGGCTTTTCAAGCAGAAGCTTCGCCAGCAGAACCTTGGTTCTCTGTCCGCCCGACAGCTCAGTTACATCCTTGTCCAGTCCAAGCTGCAACAGGTCAAATGCTCTGGCAACCTCCTCAACCTTCGAATCTATTATATAGAAGTCATGGCTGTCCAGAAGATCCTGAAGAAGTCCCATCTCCTCAAGAAGAGTGTTCATCTCATCCTCGTCAGTGACCTCCGCCAGCTTGTCACATATCTCATTTATCCTCTTCTCCATATCGAAAAGTCTGGAGAACGCATCCCTCAGCACTCCGCCTATGGTCATGCCCGGCTCAAGGACCGTGTGCTGATCCAGATATCCGACCTTCACATTCTTCGCCCAGGTCACTGTACCCTCATCCGGCATGAGACTGCCCGTCACTATATTCATGAAGGTTGATTTACCTTCACCATTTGCGCCGACAAGCCCTATATGCTCACCTGCCAGAAGTCTGAATGACACATTTTCAAATATTGCCCTGTCACCAAATCCATGGCTAAGGTTGCTTACATCTAATATCATAATCTCTCCTTTTTACTAATCCACCGGCTTTAAATACATTACAGACAGAGCCGGAAGATCAAAGCCGAAGTCACCGCATACGCCCTTGATACTCTTCACGGTGTCTTTAGTGTTTCCACCGTATTTATTCCAGTCCGTGTTCATGAGAACTTTCATGGAATTGCCCTCGCCGTATCTGAAATGATAATCCCTGTATGTATTTCCTGATAGGTTCATGACTACTACTATCTTATTTTCCTCAATAACTCTCTGGAATATATATACAACATCCTGCTCTTTGCCACAGAGTATCCAGTCAAAGCCGTGTGGGTCGTCGTCCCACCCTGACAGCGCAGGCTCTTTCAGATAGAGCTTATTCAAATCTTTTATAAATCTGTTAAATGAATCGTGGTTCGGGTATTTCAGTATATCCCAGTCCTGCTCACGCTTCTCGTCCCACTCTCTTAGCTGGGCTATCTCGTTACCCATGAAGTTAAGCTTCTTGCCCGGATGCGCATACATGTAGGCGTAGAGCGCCTTTGCATTTGGGAATTTCTCTTCATATGATCCCGCCATCTTCTGGGCTATGGTTGCCTTGCCATGTACAACCTCGTCATGCGAGAGTGGCAGCATGTATCTCTCATTATAAAAATACATCATGGAGAATGTCAGCTTGTGATACTGGTCGCCTCTGCAAAACGGCAGAGTTCTGAAGAAATTCAATGTGTCATTCATCCAACCCATATCCCATTTGTAGTCAAATCCCAGTCCGCCGTATCCGACTTCCTTGGTGGTTCCCTTGTAGTCCGTGGAATCCTCGGCGCAGAGAATACATGACGGGTGTCTGTCCTTAAGTCCCTGGTTAAGCCCCTTTATAAACTCGACCGCCCTGTCATTTACACCTCTAGACTCGTCGCCCATCCAGTAGATTATCCTGCTGATGGCATCCATTCTTAGGCCATCAAAATGATACTCTGTGAGCCAGTAATTCGCCGCACTCTTGAGAAATGTCTGAACTTCTCCCTTGGAATGGATGAAATTCTTACTACCCCACTCGCTGTAGCCCACATCATCGGTCGGATGCTCATACAGATTGGTTCCGTCATACTTTGCAAGTCCATATCCATCCAGTGCAAAATGCACAGGCACATAGTCCATGATGGCACCTATGCCGTTCTTGTGAAGCGTGTCGATGAGGAACTTCAGGTCATCCGCCGTTCCGTATCTAGCCGTCGGACTGAAGAATCCGGTATTCTGGTAGCCCCATGACTCATCACATGGATGCTCCGAAAGCGGCATAAACTCCACATAATTGTAGCCCTGCTCTTTCAGATATTCCACAAGCATCGGTGCTATCTCTCTGTATGTATACCAGCCCTCAGCAACTCGGTCAGTCTCAATGACTTCTTCCGGTGTCAGCTGTTTTCCATTCTCATCATACACCGGCTTGCAGTGCCATGAGCCCATGTGCATCTCATACACATTGAGCGGACCACCCTTGCACTCATTCCGTGTCCTCATCCATCTTGCATCGCCAAATGTATACTCATCCATATCTCTTATTATAGATGCAAATGCCGGTCTCAGCTCCATGCCGAATCCATACGGATCACAGTGATCCACACAATATCCATCTCTCTGGTATATCTTATATTTATACATCTGTCCGGCCTTTGCCCCTGGCACAAAACACTTGAAAAAGCTGCCATCGTAACACCTCTCCATGGCAGTCTCTCCCCATGAATTGAACTCACCTGTAACCGTCACCGACTCCGCATTCGGTGCATACGTCACAAAGTCCACTCCTGTCACTGCTTTCCTCCTGCTCTTGCCCACGTTCTCCTTCACAACGTGTGCGCCGAGCTCATTGTAGGCATCAAAGCACCTTCCCGAATAAAACTCATACAAATCCATAACTTTTCCTCCATACAAAGTTAGTATTCAAGTTCCATCATCCAAGCCCTCTCAGTCATTTCTTGACTGTAGTAAATTACCTTCAGTATACCGTTGCATATCCGCTATATGAATATTCGTTTTTTGATAAAAGTAAAATAATTTACTCCAGACAATTATTGACAATTAGATTTAATATGTATATACGTTTTTTTGACTATATCTTTCTTTTGTTGTATTCTATATTATAATGCATAGAGCGTCATCAGGGCGCTTACAGCCATTTATAATCATTACCCGCGTACAGCTTTTGTATGATCAGAAAGGAGCTTTTATGGACAGAAGGATTCAGCGTACACGCAACAGCTTATTCAGCGCATTTATCGAACTGCGTGCCACCAAACCTGTGGAGAAGATCACAGTGAAGGAACTCACAGAAAAGGCCAATATCAGCAAGCAGACCTTCTATCTGCATTTTCAGGATATATATGATCTGTCGGAATACCTCGAAAATGATGCTCTTCTGTCCCTCATCGGTGACATTCCAAATCCCGAATATATGCTTACTAATCCGGCAGAAGCAAGCAGACAGTTGTGCAATGCATTTATCAATCAGGGACATTTGTTCTCCATACTCTTTCCTGATGACAATAGAAGCTACGGAGTCCTGACCAACAAGCTCGACGCCCTCATCAAGGAGAAGATATATGACGTCCGTCCAGAATTCAGGGATGACCTTGCCAAGAATGTTGAGGTGTCAATGTTCGTACAAGGCTGTGCTTATACTTTTCTGAAATACAAAGATCAGGATGCCGCTATGGTCATAGATACCCTTGCTGGGATCATAGACAGGGCAACCAGAGCGTAAATAAATGGCATGTGAGCTTTTCAGACGACAAGCTCGCATGCCACATATTCATAATTCACTTTCTCTCTCCGGTTTATCTTAAGCTGATATCCTTTATCTATGCCACCAGAATGACCTGTATCAGCATTTTCATCGGAATGTACCTCCAGCACAGCATATACAGTTTCGCCTCTGCCAGCAAGCGTCTCATATGGATACTCTGCAAGCAGCCTTCCTTTCCGCACCTTCTCACCATCACCACATGTAAGTCTTATATCTACATAGCTCTGTGTCCTCTGCCATCCGGTGTCGATCTCTGATATCAGATATATCCTGACCACGTATCCTTCCTCAGATGTACACTCTATCTGACCTTCTCCGGCTTTACTATATCCAGCCTTGCAGTCAAACGGCGCTCTGATTTCTCCCCGTGTGGCTCGAATCGCACACAAGCCGACACTCCCGTCTCCCAGGTTCTGTAGGCAATGTATATCAGATACGCGCACAACATCACCTTCAACAGGCACATACACCTTCTTAAGCACTCTTTCATAATCGATCTCAGCCTCCTGTTCAATATTATCTTTCCTGTGTCCATCTATATATCTTCCAAGCTCTCGGCATATCCTTTCCACCTGATCCTCATAGAATACCTGCACCTGCCTGCCCTTTGCCAGTATTCCCAGAGCTCCTGTGGCTTTCAGTTTTCTCCTGTCCACCAGCGCCCCGTTGTTCACCGTAACTCTAAGTCTTGTATCACTGCTCCTCAGACTGTAAATATTTGCTGTTCCTCCCAAAGCTCCAGCAATGGCAATGGCTACAGCATCACCATCGATGTAGTTATCCTCCGATGAATACTCCCTGTCCTCCCGCTCATCCTGACTATCTTCCAGACTGCCTGAGGCATTTCCCCTGACGTATTTTCTTATCCATACGGTCAGACATACCGCAGCCGCCAAACAGACAATCACCAGCACCATTGCCACCATAAACTCATTTTCAATATTATTGATCCCAGTCAAAGCAAAAAGGACATCCATATCCGCATTCAAATTTCTCATAAGAATTCCTCCTGCAAATATAATGTCCTTCTCTTAATTTTAATATTCATTTATAACTTCCGCAAACCTGTTCACATCCGCTTCCGGCAGCCTGTATATCTTCTCTATCTTGTTCTTAGTCATCTCCAGAATCTGCCTGTCAAACTGTGCACCTTTTATGTACTCAATCGTCTTGTCCGGGAACACGAAATAGCTCTCCGCCAGGCCAAAGGCTACACCGTCCTTTGCATAGTAGCCGCCATCCTGCATATGTTCAAATGCATAAAGGCATTTGTCGATATACTTGTCATTCACAAAGTAGCACTTCAGCATGATAGCCACGAACCTGAGTCTGAAGTCATCGGACATATCCTGCCAGGTTCCTACTGCGATGCCTCCCTGTCCCTCTGGAATCTCTGCCTCCTCCTTCTTTCTCCACGCAGGATTCAGCTCGGAATCTCCCATATACTTCATGATGAATTCCCACACTATCTCCGGGTACATGGATGCCGCCACAAATGTACTGCAGAACGAGTCACACACCCACCAGTTGTCTATCTTGGGAACAAATTCATCGGCATATGCAAGTATCTCCTCCAGCTTGCCCTGTGCGAATCCAAGGACAAGCCCCTGAATGACCACATCCTCCAGCGTATCATCCGGCGCATGCTTCAGATACTCCTTCCAGTTTATGTCGGCTATCTGTCTGGCTATCTCCTTCAGATCATCCAGCCTCACACCTATTATATTGCCACAGCCCGGAAGGTTCATGGCCAGATATTTGCCAAATTCCGGATCCATGTGCTCATACAGTTCAGACCTAACCAGTCTGTTCACATCCTCAAAAGAACTGCTCTCCATCTTCCTGATCTATCCTTTCTTCTTACAGCTAAATTTCTGCTCAATGGCTAATCTTATTCTTTTTATACTGTATTTACAGGCTTTCCATTGAGAAACGCCTCTATATTGCCACCCGCTATATTGAGAAGTCTCTCCCTGACCTCCTTCGGTGCCCAGGCGATATGTGGTGTTATGATCACATTCTTTGCCGTGAGAAGCGGATTGTCCGCCGCCATAGGCTCCTGTGCTATGACATCCACCGCGGCTCCAGCTATACGTTCCTCGTTCAGGGCATCTGCCAGATCCTTCTCCACTATGCAGCCGCCTCTGGCAGTGTTTATGATGAATGTAGTCTTCTTCATCCGGCCTATCGCACTCCTGTCTATCATTCCCTCCGTCTCAGGGAACAGAGGACAGTGTATGCTTATCACATCCGACTGTGCGAACAGTTCATCCCTCTCAGCCCAGCTTATCCAATCGCCATCCGGCAGGGCTTTCCTCGTCCGGCTGTTCACCAGCACCCTCATGCCAAATGCATGTGCGATCTCTGCCACCTTCATACCTATACTGCCATAGCCTATGATACCCATAGTCTTGCCCGCAAGCTCCATGGTCGGCATCACACTGTAGGAGAAATCCTTACTTCTAACCCAGCCACCGTCCTTCACTGACGCATCATGCGCCCCGACCCTGTTTGCCAGTTCCAGAAGCAGTGCAAATGTAAACTGCGCCACAGCATCCGTACTGTATGCCGGAACATTTGTAACCACTATGCCATGCTCATGTGCCGCCTCCACATCGACCACATTGTAGCCGGTGGCAAGCACACCTATATATCTGAGGTTCGGACAGGCCTCGATCACAACCCTGTCTATCACCGTCTTGTTCGTTGTTATGATCTCCGCATCGCCTATCCTTGAGACCACCTCTGACCTGTCGGTTCTGTCATACACCGTCAGCTCGCCATACTTGCCAATGCTGTCCCAGCTAATATCGCCGGAATTCGCCGCACATCCATCCAGAACAACTATCTTCATGTCCATCACCCTGCCTTATCGTATATTGTTGTTCTATATTTTACATCAACTGTCTGATTTTTTTAAAAAAATTATAATATTTTATTCAACTATACCATATTTTACACCATATACTTCACGGTAATTTTAACATTTAACACAAAAATGCACAAATATTTCTGTACGGATTGAATAATTTTATTGAAAAATACTGTCAAACACATTAAAATATAAGTAACGTGCATTGGTAACATATCAAAACGAATGGGAGGTTTGAAATGGACAAAGACACATTAACAAAAAAAGTATTGGAGGTTTTTTCTGATATTCTTCCAGACATAGATGCGGGCAAGCTGGACATGACTGCAGAACTCACCACCGAATATGGCGTGAATTCCGTTTCCATCATTCAGTTCATCGTCGGACTTGAGCAGGCTTTTAACATTGAATTTGATGATTCTGAGCTTGCACTTGGCCTCTACTATGACATGAACGATGTAGTCAAGGCTGTAGCAGCCAAGGTCAGCTAACATCACGTAATCTTAATATGAAATGGAGGTAATAAGCACATGAGCAAAAAGATTTTGCCAATAAGCTATCCAATGATAACATCCTGGCAGTGGCATGCCACACTTTTCTCGATCATAGGGGACGACGAGAAAGCCAAGAATTGGATATTCAGCAATTATATACAGTTAAGATGTTACAACATCGAAGAGATCTTCACAGGAGATGAGATGCTTCTTGCAGATATGATGCCGGGAAGCAGTTCACTTAAGGAATGTCCTTATCTTCTCTTCTCTCTCATGACAAAGGAGCAGGTGGAGAGCTACTGCGGAGATATTCTCACTTTCATCAAGAAGACCATCAATCTGGGCGGATATGTATACGGAGTATTTGACGAGGCTAAGATCCTCTGCGATTCCGGTGCCGACTACAAATTCCCACACGAGCTCTTCATCTACGGATATGACGACGAGGAGCAGCAGTTCTATGTTGGAGATTTCACATTTGGCGAGCATTATTCCTACTCAAAAGTATCATACTCAGATGTGAGAAACGGCTACGACACAATCACAGCCCAGGAGGATCATATTTTCAAGGACGACTACAAGGGACGCCGTGGAATATACGTGATCCAGAAGAATCTGGCTGATACATACTACGAACTCGACACACAGTATATCAAGGATACCATCATCGAGTACCTTGAGTCAAAGGATACCAAGAATCACTTCCGTATGATGAGGAATCGTTTTAAGGACACAGTATTTGGGGTTGATGTCTACGATGCGGTTCTGAAGCAGATCGGCAAGCAGCTTTCAGCAGAGGATCCAGACTTTGATATACGTGCTCTTCACATCCTGTATGACCACAAGGTTCTCATGATGGAGAGACTCAAGTACATGATGGATCACGGATATATCGAATTCAACGGTGATATCCTGAATGATTATATGGAGGTTGAGAACACCATGCTCACCGCCAGAAACCTTCTCATCAAGACTTCCATCACAGGCAAGGTTGACTGTATGGACAGATTTGAGAAGTACCTTATGGGTGCAAAAGAAAAAGAGATCGCAGTTCTGGGCAAAGTTGTTGAGCTTCTGTAATCTCATATCATTCTTTTCATGTTTTCCCTTTGCGGGGCAGTCCTATGGCTGCTCCGCATTTTTTTGCGATTTTACATTATTTTATAAATAATTTCTTCCAAATTATCATTTACTTCTATATACTGTTTAATAAATGGTTTTTCGGCAGTTCAGGAATACCTGGCATTGTCACATTGGAGGTTTTTATGAATATATGTGTATACGGCGCGTCAAGCAACGACATTGACAGATCTTATATAGAAGAAACAGAATATTTAGGAAGGGAAATCGCCAAAAGAGGCCACACTCTTGTGTACGGCGCTGGAGCAAATGGGCTCATGGGCGCAGTGGCAAGGGGTGTATACGAGGAAAATGGCACCATAATAGGCGTCACTCCTTCATTCTTTAATGTTGACGGAATACTGTTTGAGAATGTCTCCGAGCTGATAACCACTGAGACCATGAGAGAGCGCAAACAGATCATGGAAGATAAGGCAGACGCTTTCATCGTAACGCCCGGCGGAATTGGCACTCTCGAGGAATTCTTTGAGATCCTCACGCTCAAGCAGCTCGGACGCCACGGCAAAGCAATCGTAATTTTCAATCAGAACGGATTCTACGATCATCTTCTGTCCATGCTCAAAGAGACGTCGGACAAAGGCTTTATGACGCCTGCGACCAACGAGATATATACCGTCATGGATAATTCAGATGAGATCCTTGACTATCTTGAAAGCTACAAGACAGACATAGGTCGTGTATTCAAGTTCTGATAAGCTTCTTCACAGCTTCAATAGCCACACGTATGGCTTTATCGGTGTCGTGTACCTCAGGATTCGGGAGACCGGCTGCAGCCCTCTCCTGATTCGCCACCACAAGGAAGCACGCACCGACCCTGACCCGCAGGAACGCTCCAACTATGAACAATGCAGCAGATTCCATCTCAGAGGCCTTGCAGCCCATCTTCTTCCACGCTTCCCATTTGTTCATAAGCTCATATCCAACCGGCATGATTCCCGGCGAATGCTGTCCATAAAATGAGTCCTTGCTCTGAACCACACCTGTGTGTGCCGTCACTCCAAGTGCTCCTGCTGACTCTCTGAGCGCATTCACCACATCTATATCCGCAACCGCAGGGTACTCTATAGGCGCATACTCTCTTGACGTGCCCTCCATCCTGACAGCTCCCGTGGCGATCACCACGTCTCCGCCGACGATCTCAGTCTGCATACCGCCACAGGTTCCAACCCTGATAAAAGTGTGGGCACCGGCGTGCACCAGCTCCTGCATGGCTATGGCCGCCGACGGGCCGCCTATACCTGTGGACGTGACACTGACCTTCTCTCCATCCAGATAGCCTGTATACGTGACAAATTCCCTGCTGTCCGCCACCAGCTCCGCATCTTCGAGATACGCTGCTATCGCCTTACATCTCTTAGGATCCCCCGGCATGATAACATACTGGCCTATCATATCCTCATTTACCTTTATATGGTATTCCAACCCCTGATCCGCTTCGTATATCATAATCATCCCTCCTGACACTTGTCTCACAGCATAGGAAAAGCAGGCTTGCAGAAAATCTGCAGCCTGCTTTTCTAAGCTTTCTTATGTATCCTATAGAATTAGCACTTAAACTCATCAAGCTTTGCCTGAAGCTCTGGTGCAACTTCTCCATGAAATTTCACTGTAAGTGGCTTCTCAAGATTTAAACTGAACACACCTAAGATTGACTTTCCATCTACGACGTACTGAGCTGATGAAACGTCAACATCATTTGGAAACTGATTCAGGTATGCAACAAACTTCTTGATGTCATCCATAGTGTTAACTTTAGCTTTCATCTCTGTAATCTGCATTGGCTGCGCCCCCTAATATCTCTTAATATTTATAAGGACATTCTAACACTCCATCAACGAATGTGTCAATGCATACAGACCACGAATTAGCTATGAAAATTATTGTAATAAATACTCCTTATGCAGCCAGCATAAATGGCTGTAATGTATTTATAAACGACTCTGTCGCTCCGTTATAGAACTTTACTGTGAGTTCCTGATCAAGTCCAAGACTAAAAACTCCCAGTATTGATTTGCCATCTACAAGATAATTCCTGTTGGATGAATATACATCAACGTCTCCATCATATTTTCTCATTGTCTCTACAAACTGTCTTACCTGCTCTACTGAATTGAGCTTAACCCTGATATTTGTTGATTCCATGATAATTACCTCCATTCCTGTCCGTAATCAATGTTCAATTTATACTACTTTTTGGAATAATTTGCAAATTACAAAATTGTAATTTTGTAAACCAATTTGTGCAAATGGCTTGTTTTTATTAACCTAAAGCGCCTTTTCAGGTTATTTTTTAGTCATGTTGTATAAATTCAGGAATGTTTTTTTACAAATATACTGTCGGGTGGAGATCATTGTCTTATATATTTTCGTCTATTTTTAATTATTCTCAAATGGTATTTCTATTATGATATGCTTCTTGACTCGTCAATTCTCCCCAATTACAATAATACTTACATGCAAAGCCGTTTTCACGGCTCATTTTGACGAAAGGGCGGGCACAAAGCCCCATAAGAACATATATGAACCTACTTACAATAAAAGGATTTTCAAAAGCATACACTGACAAGATTCTGTTCGATGACGCAGACTTTTCAGTAAATTCAGGAGAAAAGATCGGTGTCATAGGCGTAAACGGCACGGGTAAATCAACACTCCTCAAGATCATAGCCGGCATAGACGAATGTGATTCAGGACAGTTGTCAAAGGGAAACAACGTGGTCATAAAATATCTTCCACAGACCCCCGACTTCGCAGAGAAGGTCAGCATATACGACTATGTCATCACTGCAAATGTCGACGAGGAGAACAAATGGAGCATAGAGGGTGATGCCAAGGCATTTCTTCACCGTCTCGGATTTGACGACACCAGCCTCATGGTGAGCACACTTTCAGGAGGTCAGCGAAAAAAGGTCGCTCTGGCTGCGGCACTGCTGTCAAGATGTGACATTCTTGTTCTGGACGAGCCCACCAACCACCTCGACAACGATATGACAGAATATCTGGAGGATTACCTTAACAACTACAAGGGCGCTCTGGTCATGGTCACCCACGACAGATACTTTCTTGACAAGGTGTGCAACCGCATAGTAGAGATCGACAAAGGCAAAACCTACAGCTACAATACCAACTACGAAGGCTATCTCATGCTGAAGGCAGAGCGTGAGAACATCGCACTTGCCACTCAGAACAAACATCAGAATATCCTGCGCAAGGAGATCGCATGGATGCAGAGAGGTGCTAGAGCCAGAAGCACAAAGCAGAAAGCCCATATCCAGAGATATGAGAAGCTTGCAAGTGAGGAGCTTATAAAGGAAACTCAGTCTGTTACCATGAGCTCAATCGCGAGCCGGCTGGGAAACAAAACAATAGAGCTCTCCCATATAGCCAAGACCTGGCCGGGCAGACCAAGTCCGGTCATAACGGACTTCTCATACAACTTCCTGAGGACTGACAGGATAGGTGTTGTTGGCCCAAACGGCTGTGGCAAGACAACGCTCATGAAGCTCATAACCGGTGTCACCAAGCCGGACAGCGGAACCATAGAGATCGGAGACACCGTAAGGATAGGATATTTCTCTCAGGAAAATGAAGCCTTGGATCCCAACATGAAGGTACTCGACTACGTCAAAGAAACCGCAGAGTATATCCAGACCACCGAAGGTCTCATGTCAGCATCCACAATGTGTGAGAGATTTTTATTTGACGGCACTCTGCAGCACCAGCGCATAGAGAAGCTCTCAGGAGGCGAGAAGCGAAGACTGTATTTGTTGAAGGTTCTCGTATCATCTCCAAATGTACTGATCCTTGACGAGCCGACCAACGATCTGGACATTTCCACACTGTGTATACTTGAGGACTATCTCGATTCCTTCCAGGGCATATTGATAGTCGTATCACACGACAGATATTTTCTGGACAGAGTCATAAGAAAGCTTCTGGTGTTTGACGGCTGCGGCGGAATCTCACAGTTTGAGGGCGGTTATACCGATTATTATCTGACCCACGGTTCATTTGCCAACAGCACATCGGCAGGGGCAAATACCCAGACAAAGCCGGAGCGTGTCAGCACAGCGGACAAGGAACCTGCCCAGAAAAAGAAAACGCAGAATCCATCCGTGAAGAAAAAGTTCTCCTTCAATGAGCAGAGGGAATATGACACCATAGAGGACACCATCGCCCAGAAAGAAGCTGAGATAGAGCAGACGGAGACCGATATCAACAACTCTGTGTCAGATTTCGTGAAGCTTAACGAACTCACGCAGAAAAAGGAACAGCTTGAATCAGAGCTGGATCAGCTTCTGGAGAGGTATGTGTATCTCACGGAGCTGGCGGAGTCATTTGAAAAGAACTGATCACATTGATCATTTGCCAGAAAAACGGGAGACGCGCTGCTGCACATCTCCCGTTTTTCTTCAATCGTCACATCTGATGTCTCACTATCCTGTATTCATCATCCAACTGAAAATACGGACAATTGTCGTAGCCTCTTGCCACAAATCTGGCAAAGTCATCCTCATCCATATTCACCAGGCACTCATAAAAATCATCTTCGTCATCGTACACATAGTGTGCACACATATCGCAACTGGAAGCCATGTGTTTCCTCCTTCCATCCGTTAACCATCAGGTTTTTACTATTATACACATATGCGAAGCAAAATCCAACCGCTTTAACCCATTTTCTCTGGCAATAATAACCATAATGTGTTATTATTGAAGGAAGTATATAAAGGGGCTTTGCATAAGCAAAAGAAGGAGTGTGTTCCAGTTATGAAGAAAAAATTTCTTGTACTGCTGCTTACGCTTACCATGATATTATCATTTTCTCCATATGTCGCAAAGGCGGCGGATACAGATGATACGGACAGCAGTAACAAAACCGATACCATAGATGGCAGAACTTATTTCTATGACCAGTTTGACAACAGTGCGTACAGAACCGTCTACAAACAGATCAACGATGCAGCTCAGAAATTCAACGAGTCGACATCCAATGCTTCTTATCAGGACGGCGGATATTACACAGCATTTACATTGTCGGTCAGCAACAAAGACTGGGAAGTTATCGGAAACGATGGAATGGATCAGATCGTCAACGCTGTACTCGCCGATCATCCTGAGTATTTCTGGATGTCCGACAGCTATCAGTGCAAGCAGGAATCCTCGGGAGAACTCAGATATACAGCTCTCACCATCGAGTGCTATTCACTGTATGCCAACGGAGATACACGTTCCATATACAAGAACAACTTTGACCTGACCGTCAAGAATTATGCAGCTTCTCTGGATGAGAGCGCAAAGGATTACGAGAAGGTATATCTTATACATAATTCGATCATCAACAAAGTTTATTATGCCTCAGATGCAACATCTAAGAGCAAGGACAACATATACGCATACACCGCAGACGGCGTGTTCAACTCCAAGTATCAGTCGGCAGTCACCTACGGATACGCAAAGGCTTTCAAGGCCATTATGGATTACGTCGGTGTGCCATGTCTGTACATTGAGGGACAGAATTCAGATCTTCTGGACGACTCGATGGACACACAGAAGCAGCTCAAAGAAGAGAGTTACATCAACAACTGTGCATGGAATGCCGTTTATCTCGGCGGAGAGTGGTATCTCATCAATCTCGGTCTGGACGATCCTATAACCACAACAGGTAAGGAGGCGTTGTCATATACATACTTCAATGTAACCGACGAACAGGCAAGCAACCTTACAGCCATCACATCAAGACTTCCGGGTATACCAAAGTGTACCGGAACAAAGTACTGCCTCTCAAAGGTTCAGGCAGATCTTGAAGCGGATGGACTGTGGGAGAAGTCAAGCTACAACATAATCGACAAGATACTGGACAAATACGGTTTATCCGTAGTCCTCATAAGCATAGGTCTTATCCTGCTTCTGGTGGTAATGTTCATCAAGAACATACACAAGAGCAGATCGAAGAAGAAAAAGGAAAAGGTTAAAAAGACCAAAACAACAGTGGTTGACAACTCAGAGCTGGATGCAGAGCTGAGAAAGCCGCCTATCTCATAAAATACTAAAATCAAAAAGCTCAATGCTTTCGGATTTCATCCCCGTCAGCATTGAGCTTTTTTCTGTCATTTTTCAAGATATTTTATTTCGTTCACACCCTACTCATCAAAGTTACTCTTGAGTACATTTACGGTGATCTGTCTGGACGCCTTGTTGCCTGCCCAGTCCTCCGATGTGAGAGTCACTGTTACGGTTCTCTCCTTGCTTGTGTCCACATCCTGAGACGCTTTAAGCGAATCCTGCACATCTGGATCCTCATCTGTGACATTGTAATAATCACTCCAGTTTATATCCGTTCCCATAGAAACGTCTATCTCGTCTGGGCCGTCTATGTATGGATTTACCTCGTCAACAACATTTATCACAGCCTTTTTTGTCTTGCTTAACTTTCCACGTCTGATCTTATATTTGATGGTGTACTTACCAAGCTTATCCGGTGCAAATTCTGAGTTGTCATATTCCAGCCTGGCATCATTGCTGTCCGGCTCAATATAGTTTGTTATATCAAATATATCACCCATATTATAATCCGTCTGGATCTGCTTGACCCTGAGCATGCTGGATCTCATGATCATCGTGATCACAAGTGCAAGCACTATTCCAACCACCAGAGCCGCCACGACCATCATTTTCGTATTCAGCTCATATCGCTTCTTTTTATTTCTGCTCTGCGCGGATTTTTTACCGGAACCTGTTGACGATCTGCTATTCGCCGGTCTCCTGGTCTTGCTTCCTGAAGACACGGACTTCACCGACTTTTCAAGTGGACGTCCCGTACTTGTGCGCCTTTTGTCCTGCGCAGTTGCACTTTTCGGACGACTCGCCGATGATAAGTGGCTGCCCGATGCCGGACGATTTCCCGACACAGGACGGCTGCCTGATGCTGACCGACTGCCTGACGCTACTCCCTTGCCCGGCTGTGTCTTTTTCACACTGCTCGTTGTTGCACGGCTCACAGTTCCCTTATGAGCTCCTGCGCTCCCTTTATTCTGCCCCATATCCTGTCTGTCTGCCAATTTATATTACCTCCTAAAACATTTGTCTTAACTTTATTCTCAGTACATTATACATAATATTTTACACCCATACAATCATTTCGGATTGCAATAGTTGTAAATAAGTGAGATAATTCAATGAAGACTTACCTGAAAGGAGTATTATATATGTCAATCAATAATCTTAGTTCATTTACGAAGGAGCGTCTTGGTCTCTGTATTGAGAACGATACCATAGATAACAACCTCTACGAGGAATACGGCGTAAAGCGTGGACTTCGCGATCTGAATGGAATAGGAATAAATGCCGGCATCACCAACATTTCACTAAGCCGGGCGTATACAATGGAGGACGGAAAGCATACTCCTACTGACGGTGAATTATATTATAGAGGTTACGAGATCCGCCAGTTGATAGACGGATTTACAAAGGAAGGACGATTCGGTTTCGAGGAGTGTACATATCTGTTACTGTTTGGAAAGCTTCCGGACGAGAATGAGCTTGCCAAGTTCAAACAGGTCCTCAACCTTGCATACGACCTTCCACACAACTTTATACAAGATGTCATAATGAAGAACCCTACCAAGGATATCATTTCAAATATGACCAAGAGTATCCTTGCCCTCGGATCATACGATAAGTCTGAGACGGATATATCTCTGGACAACGTTCTTCAGCAGTGTCTTATGATAATAAGTGTATTCCCAAGACTCGCTGTATATTCTTTCCAGGGATACAGACATTATGAGCTTGGCAAGAGCTGTTATATACACAAGCCGGATCCTGAGCTTTCATTTGCAGAGAATATCCTGAGCATGCTCCGTTCAGACAGAAAGTACACACAGCTTGAGGCAAAGGTTCTCGATCTTGCCCTTGTTCTCCACATGGAACACGGAGGCGGAAGCAACTCTACGTTTACAACACGTGTTGTCACATCATCCGGCTCAGATACATACGCCACAGTCGCAGCAGCACTCTGCTCACTCAAGGGACCGCTCAACGGCGGTGGAGACCTCAAGGTCATGGAGATGATGAAGAACATACACTGCAATGTCGAGGATGTTACGGACGAGGAGCAGATCCGTGAGTACATCAGGAAGATCGTGCGCGGCGAAGCATTTGACAAATCGGGCGTGGTATACGGAATGGGCCAGCCTGTATACTCTCTGTCAGATCCAAGAGCTGTCATTATCAAGGAGTATGTAGAAAAGCTCGCCGAGGAGAAGCACGAGAAGGACGAATTCAAATTATACGAGCTCATAGAGCGCATCGCACCTGAGGTCATTGCCGAGGAGCGCAAGATCTACAAGGGTGTGTGCATCAACATAGATTACTATTGCGGATTGTTATACAAGATGCTCAAGATCCCTTACGCCCTCTACACACCACTATTTGCCATTGGCCGAGTGGTTGGATGGAGTGCGCATCGTATGGAGGAGCTGATCAACAGCTACAAGATAATGCGTCCGGCTTATCCAAGTCTTGTAGAGCCTAAGGACTATGTACCTATCAAAGACAGGTAATATGCCATGAACAATTCTGATAAATTCGAATATTCTGTCGTCAGGAGCAGGCGCAAATCTATCTGTATCGAGATAGACAGAGACCTCAACATAAAGGTTCGTGCGCCCCTCAGAATGACCGACAGTCAGATCCAAAGCTTTGTGGATTCCAGACAAAACTGGATCCGTAGCCATCTGGAAATCATGCAGAAAAGAATTTCCAATATGTCAGACGAAAAAAATCCAAGCACTGCCCTGACAGATGCCGATATAAAGGCACTGTCAGAACAGGCTCGGATATATATTCCTTCACGTGTAGAACATTTTGCTCAGATAATAGACGTGACTTACGGAAGGATCACCATCAGGCATCAGAAGACCCGCTGGGGAAGCTGCAGCTCCTCCGGTAACCTGAATTTCAACTGTGCACTGATGAACACCACTCCCGAAATCATAGACTACGTGGTAGTCCACGAGCTGTGTCACAGAAAGCAGATGAACCACTCCGCACTTTTCTGGGCCGAGGTAGAAAAAGTACTCCCAAACTACAAGGAGCTCCGTTCCGCCCTCAAAAATTACAGGTGTTAAAGCCTCTACCACTCCATAACCACAGCGCCGTATGTGAGCCCTGCGCCGAATGCCGACATGGCGATCTTGTCGCCGCGCTTCAGGCCGTGCTCCCTCACGAGCTGGTCGAGAAGTACAGGTACACTCGCCGCAGACATATTTCCTGTGTAGTCGAGAGTCGTAGGGAACTTCTCAAGCGGTGCCTTAAGTCTCTTGGCAACAGATTCAATAATTCTTACATTTGCCTGGTGGAGTACGAAGTAATCCACATCGTCAACGGTCATTCCAGCCTTGTCAAGAGCCTCCTGGAGGCACTTAGGACACTGTCTCACCGCAAACTTGTACACCTCCTGTCCATCCATATACAGATAGTCATGATTGATCTCATCTTTTACAAATATATTGTTGGTCTTTCTGCTCTCGCAGTTGAGCACCATACCCTTCTTGCCGATTGAACCCTGGACAATGCTTATGATTCCCTTGTCAGACTCCTCTATATAAGCGGCACCTGCGCCATCTCCAAACAATACGCATGTACCTCTGTCATTCCAGTCAAGTATCTTTGACAGCGTCTCCGAACCTATTACAAGAGCATTCTTCACAAACCCTGTCTCTATATACATCTTTGCAACATTGAGGGCAAATACAAAGCCCGAGCATGCCGCATTCACATCAAACGCAATCGCCTTATCCGCACCTATAGCCGCCTGAACCTGACACGCCCCGCTTGGTGTGTAATAATCCGGAGTGACTGTGGCAAGCACTATAAGCTCCACATTCTCTGCGGACTTCCCTGCCATCTCAAGTGCCCTCTCAGCAGCCTCAACAGCCATGCTCGTCGTCGTCTCCTTAACAGCTATTCTTCTGTTCTTTATACCTGTTCTTGAAGATATCCACTCATCAGATGTATCAACATACTTTGCAAGCTCATCATTTGATACCTCTTTCTCCGCAAGGCAGCTTCCTGTTCCTAATATTCTGATTGCCATTATATATTTTCTCCCTTTTATCCGTTATTCTCTTTATTCTTCCTTGTCTCCAAGCAGCTCAGTCACATACTCACCCCATTTTGTGAGTTTCTTATATCCCTTAGTAAACATGGATGGCTCCACCGTATCGTCATATCCAACTGCGATCCATCCTATATTATGCTTTTCCAGATATCTGGTAAATTTTATTCCAAATACATTTCTGGTGCCCTTCAGCTTCTCATTCTTGACCTCGACATCATCGTCTGCATATCCCCACTCTGTCACTATAAGAGGATAACTTGTCACATAGCCCGACAGGAACTTCTGCCAGAACACCTTGTCTGGGTAAACATGAACAGAGAACGCAGTATTGTCATTCTTCACGCCAAGCTCGTCAAGCCATCCGAGATCATAACAGTAATCCGGACTTCCAACGATTATAAGCTGCTTTGCGCCGGCATCCCTTATAACTCCTATAAGGCTCTCCGCGCATCTCTTCCACTCTGAATCACTCATGCCAACCGGCTCATTGTATATCTCAAATATAACATTTGGAGTGTTCTTGAAATAATCCGCAATGTTCTTCCAGAATTCAGCAGAATAATCCAGCGGATTCTCGTCGAGATCCGGCATCTCATCCCCGGAACCATCTATCGGGTTACCTGTATAATCCCAGTCGAGAATAACATAGTTATCGTTCTCTCCGGCCCAGGTAACTATGCGGTCAAGATATCTCCACATATAGTAATCGTCATTCTTGTACTCCACAGGGCTTATTGGCACCCTTATGGCATTACCACCCTTGGCAAATACATCCTTGTAGAAATCCTCATTAAACTTCTTCTCCTCATACAGACTGCGCGACTCTGGAACCATCACACCCTTGAGAACAACCTGTTCTCCGTCTGCATTCAGGATCTGAGTCCCCTTCGCTGTAAGCATGGTAGGATATTTGTCTGTATCACCGATAAATTCTGCACGTGTTCCCACAGGTGTCAGCAGATCCTGCTCCTTGCCCCGCAGGTACATCACGTACCATATGATTGCTGCCGCAATGATGGCGGCCACGATAACTATCAAAGTAACCTTTATCTGTTTCTTCATAAACGCTCCTCCAATTCAAGCTGTATCTTCAGCCATATACATAAAGTTTACCAAAAAAACACCATCACTTCAACATATGCATGAATAAAAGGCATTCCCCGTGAGATAAATTTCTCACTTGAGAAATGCCTTTCATCTATAGTATATCTGTGATCTACAGATTTCTGAATCTGTCGTATCTGTCCTGTGCGATCTCCTCAGGAGTCTTGTCTGAATACTTCTTGAGGAATTCCTTAATGTTCATCTTAAGGTACTTGCCTATATATGGAACTGACTGCTCATCTGCTCCGCCGTACTCAGGTACGACCTGCTCGATAACGTTCAGTCTCTTGAGATCCTGCGCTGTAATCTGCATAACTTCTGCAGCCTCCTCAGCTCTGTTGCTGTCCTTCCAGAGGATAGACGCATATCCCTCAGGTGAAAGGATTGAGTATGTCGCATTCTCAAGCATCCATACCTCATTGCCGACTGCAAGGGCAAGTGCTCCACCGCTTCCGCCTTCTCCGATAAGGATACAGAGTACAGGAACCTTGAGTGATGACATCTCATAGAGATTTCTCGCTATGGCTTCACCCATTCCTCGCTCCTCAGCCTCAAGTCCACAGAACGCACCCGGTGTATTTACAAATGTAATGATAGGTCTGCCGAACTTCTCAGCCTGCTTCATCAGACGAAGAGCCTTTCTGTAGCCATCAGGAAGAGGCATACCAAAGTTTCTCTCCATGCACTCTGCCATGGAAGCTCCCTTGACCTGTGATATAACTGTTACAGGCTGTCCATCTATATGACCGATACCACCCACAATGGCTCTGTCATCATTCATGGTTCTATCTCCGTGGATCTCACGGAAATCATCGCATATATACTTCACATAGTCGAAACCTGAAGGTCTGCTCATCTGACGAGCACCTCTGAGCTTCTCCCACGGAGTCTTAGGCTCGTCATCCTTGAGTCTCTCCTTGAGGATCTCGCTTATGTCAAATTTCTCATCTTCAACAGCACTGTCAAAGTTAGCATAGCCCTGTCTCTGCTTATGTGTGACGATGAGATCATACATTGTGTCCTTCATCTTGTCTCTTGTGATTATGCCATCTATGATACCATGCTCAACAAGGAACTCTGATCTCTGGAAGCCCTCTGGAAGCTCCTGACCAATAGTCTGCTTGATAACTCGTGGTCCTGCAAATCCTACGAGCGCACCTGGCTCTCCAAGGATAATATCTCCAAGCATTGCAAAGCTGGCTGTAACACCACCTGTTGTAGGATCTGTAAGAATAGATACATACAGAAGTCCTGCATCAGAATGTTTCTTGAATGCAGCGGATGTCTTGGCCATCTGCATCAGAGAAATGATTCCCTCCTGCATACGTGCACCGCCTGAACAGCAGAACATGAATACCGGAAGCTTCTCCTCTGTAGCCTTCTCGACAGCTCTGGCAATCTTCTCACCCACAACATATCCCATGCTGCTCATGAGGAATCTTGCATCACATACACCAACTACAGCAGGCTCACCATTGATGGTTGCCTTTCCTATAGTAACAGCCTCCTTGAGGTTTGTCTTGGCCTGTGCAGCCGCAACCTTATCCTCATAGCCCTCTGTTCCAAGAGGATTTGAGCTTGGCATATCCTCAAACCATGGCTCAAATGACTTTGGATCTGTGACCATTCTTATTCTGTTCTTGGTCTTAACTCTGAAGTAAGAACCGCACTCATAACAAATGTACTTTGCGTTCTTCACTCTTTCCTTCTCAACTTCTCTTCCGCACTTAGGGCACTTTACAAGCTCCACCTTTGGTGCTTCCTGAATTCCCTCAGCAGCCTTTGCCTCCTCTGCAGCCTTTGCTGCAATTATCTCGGCATCCTTTGCCTTTTTTTTGATAAATAACATGATATTTACTGCTCCTTATACTTCTGTAAGACGATACATGCATTGTGTCCGCCAAATCCAAGTGAGTTGCTGATCGCAACATCAACGTCCATCTCGCATGGCTCCTTACAATAATCCAGATCAAGCTCCTCCTCGCTCTCCACAAGGCCTCTTGTTCTGTGGATATAACCTTCCTCTATACTCTTGACACAGGCAATACACTCGATGGCTCCTGCTGCACCGAGAAGATGTCCTGTCATAGACTTTGTTGAATTGATCTTGATGTCCTTTGCGTGATCGCCAAATGCCTTCTTGATAGCACGTGTCTCAACAAGATCGTTCAGATGTGTGCTTGTACCATGAGCATTGATGTACTGAACCGCATCAAGTGGAAGTCCTGCATCCTTAACCGCATTGGTCATGGCAACTGCTGGTCCCTCACCTGACTCCTCAGGTGCTGTGATGTGGTGTGCATCACTTGAACATCCGTAACCTGAAAGCTCTGCGTAGATCTTTGCACCTCTTGCCTTTGCGTGCTCAAGCTCCTCAAGAATAACAATACCTGCACCCTCACCGAGAACGAATCCGCTTCTGTCCTTATCAAATGGAATAGAACATCTGTCTGGATCTGTTGATGATGTAAGTGCTGTAAGTGAATCAAATGTTGATATACCGATAGGTGTAACTGCTGCCTCACATCCGCCGGCTACCATGACATCAGCGTCTCCGTACTGGATCGTTCTGAATGCCTCACCGATACTGTTTGTTCCTGAAGCACATGCTGTTACAACATCTATACTCTTGCCCTTGAGACCAAACTGGATCGCAACGTTACCTGCTGCGATGTTGCTGATCATCATAGGAACTACGAATGGACTTACACGAAGTGGTCCCTTTGTAAGTATGGTTCCATATGCGTTCTCAAGCTCCTGAAGTGAACCAACACCTGAACCAATACATGTACCAACTCTGTAAGCATCTTCCTTTGTCATATCAAGTCCTGAATCTGCCATAGCCTCCTGGGTTGCCTTCACAGCAAACTGTGTGAATCTAGCCATACGTCTTGCAGACTTTGGATCAATGTAGTCCTTTGCTACAAAGTTCTTAACCTCGCCGACAAGCTTGCACTTGTATGCTGAAGCGTCAAACTGTGTAATAGGTCCGAAGCCATGCTTTCCTTCCTTAAGTGAATCCCAATACTCGTCAACTGTATTGCCGACTGGAGTTATGGCTCCTATACCTGTTATTACTACTCTCTTCTTCATACTTATCTCCTTGCATTACTTATTCTGCTTTTTTTACATATTTAACTACTCAATTATACTCCAACTGTCAAATGTTTGGAAGTAATTGTGTCCATGTTTTTCTATAAAATTTCGATAAACATTCGCATTTATACATATCTCTTACAGTTTTTCCTTTATCTTTCTGAATATAAACTTCTTGCTTATATAATAATTGAGGAATATCACCAGCACTGATGTGAACGTCTTTATGCCCATCGCCCACAGGTGAAGCCTGTCAACCAGTATATAGATCAGGCCCTCCTCCACCACCAGTGTGAACACCCTGCTCACGTAGAATGACACCAGTTCTTTTATGAACTCCCATGCAGTCTCTGCGGCAGTGTGGAACACCGATTTTCTATTTGTTATGAATGACACAAAATTGTACAGTATCCATGCTAGGAAGTTGGCCCTGACAGGTTCTATCCCGCATTTGTACATAAATATCCAGGCGGAGCCAAGATTTACCGCTCCCACGACAATTCCCCACAGTATATATATGTATATCTCCCTGGGTATCTTCTTCAGCACTTTATCTACAAACATGTAACTCCCTTATAACATCCGCCTCTTCCGGAAACTCCCGCTCTATCCGCTCGCAGAGACGCCCGTTAAACTCAACCCTTTTCCCATAGTTAAACTTCAGAATATTCTTATATCCCCACAAATGTGTGAACACATCCTGTCTCTCTATATCCGCCGCCTCAGGAAAAAATGAAGCAATGATCTTTCCCTTTCTCGCAGCACACATCGCAAGCAGTCTCTGCTCCGCAAATACCATGTGGCACAGATTTTCCTCAGTCTCCCTACAATTCTCCATAAACTGTATGGAACTGTCCACATAATAGTTCTTAAATTGCTCCTTAGCCATATATAGCATACAGGTATTTACCGGCGGAACATCCCAGCTCCACAGGGGATCAAAGCTGTACGAACTGTCCATATTGAAGAAGTCCCTGCCGGGATATACATCCGGATATATTCCTTCTCTGTGTATTGCACAAATATCCGTCCCCGCTATGTATTCCCCTATATTCTTCCACACTATAAGGTCCAGATCCACCATGACCGCCGGCATATGCGCCGCCTTAAGCGCATACAGCTTGCCCGCAGCCCAGAACACTCCCGGGGATATGCTGTCAGGAACCTGTATCTCTTTTATGCCGCCATTCCATATATGCGACAATCCCTGTCCCTCAACATAATCAATGGCCCTTGCATCACCGTAAAGTGTGATAGGGCCATTCATTTTTCTCCACATAAGAGCAGACAGGATCATGGTCAAAAGCTCATAATCCTGCATGCTGTAAGTGTCATCTTTACTTTTCTCAAAATAAGGAGCAGTCCACAATGTGTGGAATCCCTCTATATCCTTCATATATCCTCCAAGATCCGGTCATGTACTAGATCAGATCCAGTCCATATCCAAACTTAGCATTGCCACCAATCCGGCTGGCCGGTCTTCTGCTTCTGTTGATAAGCTGCCACTCCTTAGGGAACTCAACCATCAGCTCCTGGCTTGTTCTGATTGAATCCATACTGTCCTGTGGCCACTGTGTGTCACTTTCAAGCACCATCGGCATATTTTTTATCCGCTGACTTCCAAACACTCTGTACTGGCTTCCCGCCAGGTATCTGAAGCCTCCCTGACTACCGAATAACTGTCTCATCTGACTGCCATTCCACCGGAACCGCTGACTTCCTATCATTCTATACTGGCTTCCCGCCAGGTATCTGAAGCCTCCCTGACTTCCAAACAGCAGTCTCATCTGACTGCCATTCCACCGGAACCTCTGACTTCCTGTCATTCCACTCTGACTTCCCATCAAAAGCTTCTGGCTTCCAGTATCCACAGTCTGTTTCGCAGCTTCGCATCCAAGCTCTTCGTATCTGTCCTCAAAAGGGATCATAACTCCACCGCCGAATTCCACACTGAAAGGCCTGCCGTCCATCATGACATATGTCCTATAAGGATACAGTCTGCCATTCTGCGCTATCAACTTCATATATACCGGGAGTCCCTTGTCGAGCCTGTGGAATCTGTACGCCTGCGGTGTGGTTGCTTTGACGAAATATCCTCCCGCCGGCAGTGAATATCCAAGCACTGCATCAAGCTCACCATCCCATTCAATATATACTCCGAATTCTCCAGTCTGGGCATCATAATTCCTGAGGTCAAAATATGCCTTTCCCGTGACAAAAGGAAGCATCCTGGCTATTCTATTGTCAAATAGTGCCACACTCTCGCCGGCACCTCTATTTAAAGACGAATATATGAAACCCACACACAATCTCCATTCCCAAACTAGCCAAAATTCTATATCCGACTATTTGCCTTATACTATGTATGGTACTCTATTTCTCCATATAATTCAATTTAATTTGAGGGATTTAACAGTCTTATTTTCCACTAATTTCCTAATTAAAATTACTTGCCAAATGTAAGGACATAATATCTCTTATATCCCTGTTTGTCATTTTTGAGAGCCACAAATACTGCAACGCCCATGGTCTTGTATGTAGTATTCAGCATATTGCTGTCATGTGCGGTCGACTTGGACCATGCTCTGAACACGAGATCTCCACCACTGAAACCACATGCAAGATTCTCTCCGTACAACTCGTACATGGAGTTGAGACACAGTGTTCCATTTGGTCTGTAATGGCTGTACTTGTTGCTTATCTCCTTTGCTCTTGTGGTAGCGGTCTCTGTCAGAGATGTTGACACCTTAAGGCTTGAAAGTCCATTTTCTGCACGATGCTGGTTGACCATCTTACTCAGTCTGTTTGCCGCGCCTATATCATAATATCCATATACTCTTGTCTTTCTGCCCTTACCAAGATCGATAGTGTAATATCTCTTGACCGAGAGATCGTACTCTCTCTTATATACAACGCCTCTTCTGTTGACATATGCTATGTAGCCATCGGCTGTCTTATACTTTCCAGCCTTTACAACTCGCTTTGCAGCGCTGTTGAAATAGTAATTGGCATTTCCGATCTTCATTATGAGCTTCTTTGCAGGCTTCCACTTTCTGCCTGTAAACTTGTATGCCTTCTTGGTGCTGTTGTTATAGCTGATTGTGGCTACGCCTTTAGAGCCGAAATAATATCTGCTGCGGTAGACAGTCTTCCACATATTTTTCTTCTGCACCCATGTGTTCTTCGAGTAATCAAAGTCGTATACCTTCTTTGTACCCTTCTGATCTGTATATCTTGAGGTAACATATCCGCCGTCACATACGTAGTAAGCGGTACTTCCATTTACCTTCTTCCATCCTGATGATGTACGTCTATTTCCATTTGCATCATAGAAATAGTATCTGTTTCCGTTGAGCTTGTCGATCACATTTGAGACTCTCTTGTATGACTTGCTGCTTGATATGTATCTGTACAATATATTCGATGCCTGATCATACAGAATGGTACATGTGCCTGATCCATCAAAATACATCAGCTTTCTGCCTGTATTCTTCCACAGGTTCTTGTTCATATCCCAGCTCTTCTTTGAATCGTTAAATGAATACTTTCTGAAAATGCCTGATGCCTTGTAGATCCTCTCCTTTACATAGTGGGATCCACCGCCTGTTACAAATACCATATTGTCATAATTTATATGATACCAACCGCCCTTTGTGACCTTGTCACCATTTGAATTGAAATAATATGTTCTGCCATCGTTGAGAATAAGCATCTGGTTCTTCACCTGGACAAGCTTGCCGCTGCTCAGTGACTTTGCCTTCTTGCTGCTATTATCGTATATCTTTTCACACAGTCCGGAATTGTTCAGATAATAGAGAACGTTATCCACTGTCTGCCACTCGTTCTTGCAGATCGTCCAGTCCTTTGAATCAGCGCTGAATCTGTATATCTTGATGGTATCGCCAGAACGTGTAAACTTCATAGCTGCCACGCCATTTTCATCTATAAGATATCTGGTGCCATCATCGGCATCTATCCAGCCTGCAGTTTTCTGCACTTCACCATTAACATAATATCTGAAGTAACCATCCTCATCCTGTATCACTCCACTCTGAACTGCATCTGATGCTGTGGCCAGAACTGCCGTGCCGTCAGCTCCCATCTCATCTGCCTGTGTCACCACATTTGTAGAAAAAATCACAATAGCCAATACAGCAATCGCCATAAGACTGCCTATAGCTTTTGCCGCCATCAGGCTCTTTTCTCTCTTTGCAATATTAGTCTTCATTGTAGACATCTTTACTGTCCTCCTTTTTATTAAACATCAGTTTCCGCAGGGAATCTGACGTTTGTGTGCATTCTGCTACGTTCGTAGTATACACGTGTTACATATTTTTTACAAGTATAACTTTTTTACAAGTTTTTTGTTACAAATGTGTTAAGTTGCCCCATCTTGGATTATTTGTCTACATATGGTAAAATAAATCCGCAAAATTCAAAAACAGACAACGAAAAATGTCTGCCAACGGCAGTACAGAGAAAGGATACATATATTATGGGAGCTATTGTTACATTAAAAAAGGGAGAGGGACGACTTCTGAAGTCCGGCGGAGCATGGATATTTGACAATGAGGTCGACACCATAGTCGGCAGCTTTGAGAACGGCGACATCGTCATAGTAAAGGACTTCGACGGTTATCCACTCGGCAAAGGATTCATAAATACCAACTCCAAGATCTTCATCCGCATGCTCACAAGACATGTGGACACCGAGATCGACGAGGCATTCTTCACAAAGAGACTTCAGGATGCATGGGATTACCGCAAGAAAACCGTCGACACCAGTAGCTGCCATGTCGTATTTGGCGAGGCTGATTTTCTGCCGGGAATCGTCATTGACAAGTTTGAAAACGTGCTTGTTGTCGAATCACTGGCACTCGGCATCGACAAAGTTAAAAATTTGTTAATAAATATTTTAAAAAATATACTTAAAAATGATGGTATAATAATCGAGGGTGTTTATGAACGAAGCGATGCAAAAGTCAGAAAACACGAGGGGATGGATACCTATAAAGGGTTTATTGGTGACGAATTTAACACAAAGGTTCATATAAATGAAAATGGCGTTCGATATATTGTTGATGTGAAAGACGGTCAGAAGACCGGATTCTTTCTGGATCAGAAGTATAATCGTCTTGCTATTCAGAGAATATGTAAAGATGCAAAGGTTCTTGATTGCTTTACACACACAGGCTCCTTTGCTCTCAACGCAGGCATAGCCGGTGCTTCCAGCGTTTTGGGAGTAGACGCTTCAGAACTTGCTATTGCCCAGGCCAGAGAGAATGCAGCGCTCAACGGATTGGAGAGCACTGTCTCTTTTGAGTGCAGAGATGTATTTGATCTTCTTCCTGAACTGGAATCAAAAGGCGAACAGTTTGACGTTGTCATACTTGACCCGCCGGCATTCACAAAATCAAGAAATTCAATAAAGAACGCAGTCAAAGGCTATCGCGAGATTAATCTGCGTGCTATGAAACTCGTAAGGGATGGTGGATTCCTTGCGACTTGTTCATGTTCACATTTTATGGATTTCGAGTTATTTACCAAGACCATAAAACAGGCCGCCATGAATTCACATGTAAGACTTCGCCAGGTAGAGTTCCGCACACAGGCTCCTGATCACCCAATATTATGGGCTGCAGATGAATCTTATTATCTGAAGTTCTACATATTCCAAGTAATAAAGGAGAGATGACACAATGCAACTAATTCAGAGAAATAAGGATTCAGCATATTTGCAATACGACAAGTATGTAAATTATGACAATCCTATCGTTGCTGCAAAGGCAAAGGAACTTGCTGCAGATTGCAAGAGCAGTGATGAGATCATACAGGCATGTTACTATTTTGTCCGGGATAGGATTTCTCACACATATGACAGCAACTTTTCAGTAATAACTATCAGCGCTTCCGATGTACTGGAAGCCAGCACGGGCATCAGCTATTCAAAGGCCAATTTGCTGGCAGCACTGCTTCGTGCCAACAACTTATATACAGGATTCTGCTATATCCGTATCAAGCACAAGGGCGGACTTATGGCTATGCATGCACTTAATGCGGTATATCACCCGGATCTCAAGAAGTGGATACGTCTTGATGCCCGTGGCAATAAATACGGCGGTTTCAACGCCGATTACACACATAATGAGACTCAGATGGGACATGTGATTGATTCAGCAGCCGGAGAGTATGAGTTCAACGACCTCATCGCCGTACCGCTTCCATCAACCATGAGGGTTCTCGAACAGAGTACCAACTTCTACAAGATGTACTTTAACGATATGCCAGATTATGACGCTTAAAAAATATTACCAGCGGATGACCGCTGGTAATATTTTTCTATACTATATGAATAAGAGGGGAACCGATCCATGTCAAAGACAAAATCCAAAACCATATTAAGAATATCCTTTAACTCACCTGTGGTACTTACATTTGCACTCATTTGTCTGGGAGCTTACCTCCTGAATATCCTCACAGGCGGCAAAAGTAACTTTCTTCTATTTGAAGTATACAGAGCCCCTCTCACCGATCCTTTAACCTACATCCGCATGTTTGCCCATGTGTTTGGTCACGCAAGCTGGAGTCACCTTATCAACAACATGACGCTGCTGCTTGTGATCGGCCCACTACTTGAGGAAAAATACGGCTCAAAGGATCTGCTCATCGTAACCATCACCACCGCACTGGTGACAGGAATCGTGCATTTTATATTCTTCCCTGGTACAGCATTGCTCGGCGCCAGCGGAGTGGTATTCGCATACATTCTTCTGTCTTCTTTTGCATGTATAAAGGACGGCTCCATACCGCTCACCTTCATACTTGTTGCAGTGCTTTATATCGGCGGACAGGTGGCTGACGGAGTGTTTGTGAAGGACAATGTGTCTAATCTCACCCACATTATCGGGGGGATCATCGGAGCGTTCTTCGGGTATATCTCAAATGTCAGGAGATGATCTGACGAACGGACGGATGACATACTCTCCAGGGACAGAAATTGGGTCTCTATATATGTAATCACGCTCGACTTACCTCACTTTGCTTTGCTTATATCTGCACGCGGCTCCCGCTCGCTATAAGGGCGTTGCGAGCTCCGCCTTAGCAATAAGCAGCAAAGTTCAGGCGTCTTCGCTATCGATTACATATATAGAGACCCAATTTTTATATCCCTGGAGAGTATGTCATCCTGATCTTATTGGATATATACTTTTCAGATCATTCTCCTGACATATTTCGCTGAAAAATATATTTTATACACCACACTATATTATAGATATCGACTCTTACCTGTTTTTCTTTTATTCAGTTCCCCAGAGTGTCATCCCACAAAAATAATCATAGATATTTAATAAAAAATATATATCAACACAGACATCTATAAACTATAAGCTACCTTTCTATCTACAGATTCAGGATTTCCTCTGGGCTTTCTACTATGTTGTCTGCGCCGACTGCTTCGAATTCTTCTCTGCTGCCGTAGCCGTAGAGGACTCCTATGGTCTGGAGGCCACAGGCTTTGCCACCTTCTATGTCGTAGCGTCTGTCGCCTATCATCACAACCTGGTTTGATTTTATCATATCTTCTGTCAGTCCGTGATCTTTCTTGAGGCTTTCAAGGACCTGGGATATGATGTGCTTCTTGTCTGATCCTGTTCCGTCGGGATTACTTCCAACTACAACGTCAAAATATTTTCCCACACCGAACTTCTCAAGGATACGGAGTGTCGGCTCTGTCGGCTTGCTGGTTGCAACTGAGAGTATGCAGCCCTTCTCCTTAAGGGCACGCAGGGTGTCTGCCACTCCGTCGTACACCTCAGCCTCGAAGAGACCTACCACGTTGTATCTCTCTCTGTACTTCGCAACCATCTCTTTCGCTTTTGCGTCGTCCATGCCGAATTCCCTCACGAAAGAATCATAAAGTGATGGTCCTATAAAGCTTCTGAATACACTGTATTCAGGATATGGAATTCCAGCCCAGTCAAGAGCGTATTTTATACAGTTGAATATTCCTTTCTCAGACTTGGTGATGGTTCCATCAAGATCAAATAATAAATATTTGTACATATACCGTCTTCCTCCTTGCGAAAATAATGGGTCAGGCACGCCAAAAAAGCGCTTACCGAAATGCCCCGCAAATTCTATGAATCTGTGGGGCATTTGTAGTATTTATATATTGAAACTACCCATGAATATTACATGATATCAACATCTGCTGAGTAATCCACACCGTCGATCTTGAAACCGAACATGTTGTAGAAATCCTCCCAGTATCCATCGATGTCTGCTATATCCTTGACATTGTCATTGTTGACTGTATCCCAGTGCTCAGCAACAACTTCCTGAACATCATCTCTCATCTCCCAGTCGTCCATACGGATGAATCCGTTGTCGTCCACCTGGCTGTCATCCAGGATCTTATCCATGAACAGTCTCTGCATCTGCTCTATGCATCCCTCGTGGAGTCCCTTCTCTTTCATAACTTTGTAGAGAAGTGTGATATACAGAGGTACGATAGGGATAGCTGCACTTGACTGTGTGACAAGAGCCTTGTTGATGGCTATCTTCGCCTTTATGTTAGGGAACTTTTCATTTATAATGTCTGCTGACTTGTACAGATCCTTCTTTGCCTGTCCGATCGATCCCTCAGCGTAGATAGGGAATGTGATCTTTGGTCCTATGTATGAGTATGCAACTGTGATCACGTTATCTGCCAGAACTCCGGCATCTGAGAGTGCCTGCATCCAGTCGATCCAGTCCTCACCGCCCATTACCTTGATGGTGGCATTGATCTCGTCATCATTTGCCGCTGTTATATGTGCATCTGTGATGGTGTTGTCCTTGAGTACAAGTGTCTTGTTGGTGTACTCCTCACCAACCGTCTTGAGTACTGATGTGTACTTTGTTCCATCTGGAGTTGTTCTTCTAGGGGCAGCCAGGCTGTATACGATCATGTCTATCTTGCCCATGTCTGCCTTGATGGTCTCGATGACCTGCTCCTTGATCTCGACTGAGAACGCGTCGCCATTGATGGACTTTGCATAGAGTCCGGCCTTGTGAGCCTCCTCCTCAAATGCTCTGTTGTTGTAGAAGCCAGCGGTTGCTGTACGGCGTCCATTTGACTCCTTCTCAAACATAACGCCGAGGGTATCTGCGCCATAGCCAAATGCAACTGCGATACGTGATGCAAGTCCGTATCCTGTTGACGCTCCGATCACCAGAACCTTCTTAGGTGCGTTATCGCTCTTAACTGCTCCCTTTGACTTGACATACTCGATCTGATTCTTTACATTCTGTGCGCATCCCACCGGGTGAGCTGTTGTACAAATAAAATCTTTAACTCTTGGTTCAACTACCATTTTCAATTCTCCTTATAAAACATAATATATTTAGTGCTCTTTGTTGGCAAACTTCGTGTATTCCTGCAGCCATACCAGATCCACAGATCCGGTGGCACCTTTTCTCTGTTTAGCTATGATTATCTCCGAGATACCCTTCTTGTCGGTATCAGGATTGTAATAATCATCTCTGTATATGAACATAACCACATCGGCATCCTGCTCGATAGATCCCGACTCTCGGAGATCCGCAAGCACAGGCTTGTGATCCGGTCTCTTATCAACCTCTCGGTTAAGCTGTGACAGCGCTATGATAGGCACATCCAGCTCCCTGGCAAGCATCTTCAACGATCTCGACATATCAGATACGAACTGCTGTCGCGACTCAACTCGTCCCGTCGTGCTCATAAGCTGCAGGTAGTCGATGATGATGAGTCCAAGATTGTTCTTGCTCTTGAGCTGTCTGCATTTTGATCTCAGCTCGGATATGGTGAGTGCTGAACTATCCTCTATGTACAGCGGTGCGGCAGCTATACTCTCCGCACTGGCAAGCACCTGATCCCAGTCGTCCTCAGCCAATTGTCCCGTCTGTACCTTCTGGGAATCAACCAGGGAATCCATGGCTATCATACGCGTTACAAGCTGCTCCTTGCTCATCTCCAGGTTGAATATCGCAGTGGCAATTCCCTTGCGCACGGCAACATGGTGGGCAATATTAAGAACAAATGCCGTCTTACCCATGGCAGGTCTAGCAGCCACCAGTATAAACTCCGATCCATGGAGACCGGTGAGCATATTGTCCAGATCTATGAATCCCGTAGGGATACCTGTTACTCTTGTGTTCTTTCTGGAAGCCTCCTCTATCTGCTCGATAACGTTCATGACGATCCTGTCGATCCCCACAAATTTGCTGGAGCCGTTCCTCTCCTTTATCAGATTGAACACACCGCTCTCGGCCTGTTCAAGAAGCTGTTCAACTCCCTCAGAATCAAGATAACAGTCCTTCTCCACTTCCTCGCACAGCTTTATCATCTTCCTGAGTATGGATTTGTCCGCCACGATCTCTGCGTAATGCTTGGCATTCACCGATGTCGGAACCGTCTCCAATATCTCCGCTATGGATTTGGTGCTTATGACCTCATCAGGTACATTGTTCTCCTCAAGCTTGTTCTTCAGGGTTACCAGATCGACCGCCTTACCCTCCTTGAACAGCTCTACCATATTCTCGAACAATATTCCGTACTGACCGTAGTAGAAATCCTCCTTGGTCAGCATATCGGACGCCTCCACTATGGCGTCTCTGTCCATGAGCATGGAACCTATAACAGACTTCTCGGCATCCAGATTGTAGGGAAGCTTTTTTCTTGCAAATGCATCTTCCATGTTTTATCTATACTCCTTATGCTTCCTCGACCTTTACAGCAAGCTCTGCCTGAACCTCAGGGTGAAGCTTGACCTTCACTGAAAAGCTTCCTAACGCCTTGATGGAGTCCTTCATAACGATCTTCTTCTTGTCTATATCCTTGCCGAGCTGGCTCTTGATGGCATCTGAGATCTCCTTTGTGGATACTGAGCCAAATGTTCTTCCGCCCTCTCCAACCTTGATCTTAACAGTTACTGAAGCCTTCTCAAGCTCTGCCGCAAGTGCCTTGGCATCAGCAAGATTCTCTGCTGCCACCTTCTCCTCATGAGCCTTGCGGAGCTTGAAATCATTCATATTCTTTGGAGTTGCCTCCATGCCGAGCTTCTTAGGAATTATGAAATTTCTTGCGTAGCCCTCATTTACCTCTACCATTGCGCCTTTCTTTCCAAGGCTTTTAACATCCTGTAATAATATGACCTTCATATCCTAAATATCTCCTTCCTTATACATCTCATTCAGGAGCCCAACAAGCTCCTTCTTTATATCCTCTGCTTTCGCATTTTCAAACTGAGCTGCCGCGATATTTGCATGACCGCCGCCACCCATTCTCTCCATGATTATCTGGACATTGACATCGTCAATGGCTCTTGCACTTATCTTGACATCCGCACCCATCTGCGCTATTACAAACGAAGCTCTGACACCTGCGATGTTCAGCATCTCATTTGCAATCTTGGCGGTGAGTACCACCGGCGACTCAGGGCCATCCCCAGGTGTAATGATTGATATAGCAAATGCATCAAGCACCATCTCTGCGTGGCTGACACCCTCCGCCTTCTGTCTGTAGGTCTCTATGTCAGTTCTGAACATCTTCCTTACTCGCATGACATCCGCACCGCTTCTCTTCAGGAACGCGGCTGCCTCAAAGGTTCTGACACCGGTCTTGCTCAGGAAGTTGTCGGTGTCAATGAGTATTCCGGCATACATGGCGTCCGCCTCTGTAGGCCTGAGCTTTATCTTCTCATCCATGTACTGGAGCATCTCTGCGATCATCTCACATGCAGATGACGCAAATGGCTCTATATACGACAGTGTCGCATTTGCAATGACATCCTTTGTCTGCCTGTGGTGATCGAACACCACTATGCTCTTCGCATATGCCAGCAGTTCCTCACACTCCGTGAGCGTAGGATTATTCACATCCGTCACAACTACGACCGTGTCGTCATCGACCAGACTGAGCGCCTGATCGTTGTTGATTATCATATCTGCCGGGTAGGAATTGCTCGAAGTGAAATTGCCGTATATCGGACTTATGGCCGATGACACCTCATTTACAACTATATGCGCCGTCTTGCCCAGCGCAGTCACCATCTTGTATATTCCTATACCTGAACCAAAAGCATCCATGTCCGGATTCTTGTGGGCCATGATTATAACCTTCTCCTTGGTCTCAAGAAGCTCCTTGAACGCAAGAGTCTTAACCCTCGCCTTAACTCTCGTGGACTTCTCCGTTCCCTGACTCTTACCGCCAAAGTAGGTGATCCTGTCGGCGGACTTGATAACCGCCTGATCGCCGCCTCGGCCCAGAGCAAGCTCCATGGCGGAACGCGCTGCCTCAAAGTTTTCTATAAAGCTCTTGTAATCAGTACCAAGACTTATACTGAGTGTAAGCGGAAGATCATTTCCGATATTTATAGCCTTGACCTCATCGAGCAGGGCAAATTTGTTCTCCTTGAGCTGATCCAGATACTTCTGTGGCATCACGAACATGTACTTGTCCTTCTCAAGGCTCTTGACTATGGCGTCGACATTTGCCATGTATTTGTTGATCTTTCTGTCGACCAGGGCAACAAGAAGAGAGTGTCGTACTTCCTCAAGCGACTCAAATATCTCATCGTAGTTATCAATATATATGAGACCCGCAACCAGCTTCTGATCGTGGTTCTCCTGAGTGAGCTGATTTACCACTGTCACATCAAACATGTAGAACGCAAGGAAGGTGTCCGTCTTGCCGTGGTGTCTTGAACCACCGTGCGAAGCCTTCGTCTCTTTCTTCTGCTCAGCAGACCCGTCTCCGTCTGTGCCGGCCTCATCCGGCTGGGCATCAGTCTCTTCCATAACAGGCTCAACCTTGTTCACCTGTACACGTCTGATCTCATAACGGTATTCTCTTCCGTTAAATGCTATCTCTCCCTCGGTAACCTCCTCCTGATAAGGAAGACTCTCCTCGGTAACCTCCTCAAATACCTGAACTATATTCAGCTTCATGAGCTTTCTCTTACTGGTCTCCGTTATACCTGAGAACTCGTCGTTCACCCACACAACTTTTCCATCCTCGTCAAGCAATGCGTACGGAACCGGAAACTCCTTTATGAGCTCCTTCTGCATCTTGCCGTGCTCCATGGCAAATTCCACATATCTGTCGCGGGACAAAGCATTCATCCTCAGGAAAACAACAATGCTCACCGCTCCGTATACTGCCGTAAAAATGGTGGCTATAACGCCGGCTCCTATTCCGACAAAATACATGAACACTGTCATCAGACAGAACATTCCTATCAGATACAATGGAACCTGTCTATATCGGTTGTACAGCCCCTCTACATCTCTCTTTTCATTCATATGTCACTGCCCTTCTTATCCTTCCATTCACAATGCAAATGATCAGGCTCAATTCTGAGCCTATACACTTCATAAGTATAACATTGTGCGATTCTGATTACAAGAAATATAGAATTGCAAAAAAATGCAGGTGTGGCAAAACACACCTGCATCTCTTATATATTAATCTGTAAAGATCTATTAACCGTTGATTCTTGCAAGAAGCTCCTTGCCAAGCTCCTCGTTGCCCGGCTTGCCGAGAAGAGCGAACATGTTCTTCTTGTAGCTCTCAACACCTGGCTGATTGAATGGATTTACACCAAGTGTGTATCCACTCACACCACATGCAAACTCAAATGTGTAGAATAGCTCACCGAGAGTGAACTCATCAATCTTGTCGATGTTGATCTGGATGATAGGAATTCCACCATCTGCGTGTGCAAGGATAGTTCCGTTCATAGCACTCTTGTTGGCGAAATCAACTGTCTTGCCTGCAAGATAGTTAAGTCCGTCAAGATCTGAGTCCTCAGCCTCCATAACGATCTCACATGTTGGATTAACAACATTGATCACTGTCTCAAAGTGGTTCTGTGAACCCTGCTGGATGAACTGTCCAAGTGAATGAAGGTCTGTTGTAAAGTCTGTGGCTGTTGGGAAGAGTCCCTTGCCATCCTTACCCTCGCTCTCGCCGTAGAGCTGTTTCCACCACTCTGATACATAGTGGAGTGCCGGCTCAAAGTTAGCAAGGATCTCGATTGACTTACCCTTGTTGTACAGTACATTTCTTACTGCTGCGTACTTCATAGCATCTGAATCGTCGAAGTCCTGTGCAAGACAATCCTTTCTTGCTGAAGCTGCGCCTTCCATAAGCTTATCTATATCAGCACCGCTTACTGCTATTGGCAGAAGACCAACTGCTGTGAGAACTGAGAAACGTCCTCCTACATCATCAGGAACTACAAATGTCTCATAGCCTTCCTCTGTTGCAAGTGTCTTGAGAGCGCCCTTTGCCTTGTCCGTTGTGGCGTAGATTCTCTTTGCTGCGCCCTCCTTGCCATACTTCTCAACAAGCTTCTTCTTGAAGATTCTTGAAGCGATACCAGGCTCTGTTGTTGTACCCGACTTGGAGATGATGTTGATAGAGAAATCCCTGTCACCGATCACCTGAAGCAGATGAGCCATGTATGTGCTGCTGATATTTGATCCTGCATAGTAGATCTCAGGAGTCTTACGGATTGACTTGTCAACTGAATTATAAAAGCTGTGTCTTAAAGCTTCGATGGCTGCTCTTGCACCCAGGTAAGAACCACCGATACCGATTACTACAAGCACGTCTGAATCTGCCTGGATCTTAGCTGCTGCCTTCTTGATTCTCGCAAACTCTTCCTTGTCATAGTCTA
The DNA here is from genome assembly GCF_003461545.1 of Coprococcus sp. AF16-22. NCBI lineage: Bacteria > Bacillati > Bacillota > Clostridia > Lachnospirales > Lachnospiraceae > Coprococcus > Coprococcus sp. AF16-22. The sequence goes on along the minus strand of NZ_QTXH01000002.1, from coordinate 144,839 downwards.
CTGGAAGGTCGATCCATCCAAGGAAATCATTTCCCTCACCGGTCTTGTTTACAAGTGTTGCCTTTGCAGCTACTACCTGATCCTTGATTGCTGCGATATCAGCGTCTGTAGCCATGGCTTTTGCATTCTTAAAATCGAAACTTACTGTCTGTGCCATTTGTTTTCTCTCCTTACTTGTATTAAATTTTTCACATTGAATCAATTTTAGCAAATAGGTATACCATAATCAACTATTAATCTCAAAAAACTCCCCCAAAGCCACAACCGGTTTGGAGGAGTTTTCAATTATAACCATGTCTAAAGCACTACTTAACCGTCACTTTGATCTTTGCACAAACACCATTTTCAGACATTACATAAACCGTACATGTGCCCTTACGCACTGCCTTTATAACTCCTGCAGATGAAACAGTTGCCACCTTTGCATTGGATGTTATGAACCTTTCCTTCTTCGTAAGATGGTTTAACGCCTTCTTCTTTGGATTCTCAAGCTTAACCTTCTTGATGATCTTAAATGTTTTACCTTTTGCAAGGTTAACCTTGGTCTTGTTCACAGTAACTTTCAGGACATTTGTCTTTGATGCTTGAGGCATTGCAACATGGACTGTATTTGTCCTGCCGAGATATACCTTCTTGCCACCCGACATCTTGTATGCGACTGTAAAATACTTGTATTCTCTCTTATTATTGAGGTTCTTATCGGCATATTTCTGGGACTTCGGTACATTAGCAAGCTTATTGAAGTTGTTCTTTCCATTACAATATGACCAGTATACATCATATCCTGTTGCACCTTTGACCTTATCCCATGTCAGATCTATTCTTGTTCCTGTTCCCTTTCCTTTCATAAGGAAGAACGGAAGTGTCTTCTTATAGAGTTCTGTTCCACTAGGTTCAACATTTGGAGATTTCTTTATAACAAGACGGCCAATGGCAAATGTTATATTGTAGTTTGGATTTGCACCCTTCTTCTGGCTTGCTGTGATCGTGTATGTTCCGGACTTCTCACCAGCAGCTCTCTTGAGAACAATTCCTGTAAGCTTATCCTTGCCAACAAGTCCCTCCGCTGTAAATGTAAACTTCGGATCCGCCTTGCCTTCATACTTAGATGCGTCATTTGCAGTTACTCTGATGGCTTTTGGATTTACCGTGATCGCAACCTTTGCAGCTGCTGCCTTATAGTTCTGATTTGCCGCAACGGATACTGTCACAACCGCCTTGCCTGCACCAACTATAGTTACCTTGCCTGTGCCATCCACCTTGACAACCTTTGTATTGCTGCTTGTAAATGTTTTCTTGTCATTTCTACTGCACTTCACATTGAGGGCAAACTTTGCACCTCCATATGTCTTTGCTGCCACCTTGCCTACTTTGAGAGTTGTTGCTGCTGGAATTATCTCTCTCTTTGCAACTGTGAACTGAACCGGTTGTGTTACATACTCATTGTAATTGGTTGTAGCACAAACCTTGGCATACATATAATATGTGCCCGGATCTGCTGATCTGGAGTTCTCCCACAATGTACCATCTGTGTTGCTGTTCTCTGTTGTGTAGTAATACTCTATAACAGGATCCTCTTGTGCTCCTGTAACCTCTGGAGCCTCTACACTGTCGCCAAATGTGTAATCGCTTACATCAAATTCAACATTCTGATCAAGTCTCTGTATTTCAAATTCTGCATATGCCGTAACATCAGCTATCTTCACAACAAACTTATAAGTACCTGCATTTACCGGCGCATTCTCATTTTCCGGATAATCGGTATCACCTGTTCCCTCATAATATGTAACAGCTGCCTCTCCGGTCTTCTCTGTTATCCAGTTATTAACAACTGCACCTGCATATTCTGTGCCGTCATACGCTCTGCTTTCTGCTGTCACAGTACAGCTGACCGCCTCGTTTCTGCCCTGATATGCGCAGTGTGCCGGATTCTCAGTTTCATTGCAATATGCAATTATCTTGTTACTGTGGCCTTCTTTTATCTCATACGTCCAGTCATGATAATGAACCATATCCCATGACTTGTTCTGAAGTATGTAATTGGCTGCATTTCCCGTAGTTGCAAGCCCAAATCTGTATGTAGTTACAACCTTCTCTATTCCTGGTGTAACGTCCCACAGTACCACAGTATAATCCTCGTCATATACCAGTTCTTCTCCATCCAGCAATCCTGAGAACTGGATTCCCTGTATATATGCATTTTCATCAACGATTACCTTATCCGCTGTGATCGTTTTCTTTTCGATAGTCACAGTCACATCGCCAAATACCGGTGAACACTCATCTGCTGTAACAAGGTAATACACCTTATATGTTCCGGCATTTTTAAGTTCTGGAACCGTCTGTGTGTACGGCTCATCTGCTGCCAATGAATAACGGATAGAAGCTCCATCCAGGCCATCTGCAATTGTAACAGATGGGCTATGTATCAATCCATCGTAAGTGCAGGTTGTATCTTCCGCAGTTACTCCGGCGATCAGATCACGTGAGACTGCCTTGGCATCTGACCACAATGAAGCTGGTTTTGTCGTATTAGCCACGTATCTTGTGCGAACATATACCCTCTGATTCTCTTCAAGTCCTGAGATAACATAATTATCTGACACATTCAGATCATCGAGAACTGTCCATGTCGCTCCATCCATCGAATACTGATACTGCTGTCCGCCAAGCGGGCTTACTGTCACAGAATCGCCAGTCACGCTTACTATCTCAATGCCTTCGCCGTCTGCAGCACTTTCCATATCAGCTGGTGTTGGATTCTGTATGTCTGCAAGAGTCTTCGGTGCAGATGGCGCCTCCGGTCTTGCTGCAACAGTTATATCAGCAGGTGTATCCTGACTGTTCTTCTTGCTGATACTTATATTTTTACCAAACAAACTATATGATACGTCGTTATCATCTGTTCCCTCAAGAGCTATATCACCATACATATCACTCACAATTTCATATGACTCGCCATCGACAGTGATGATATATGAAGTATCGCCATCAAGATCTGTCAGATTTTCTGTTATATAATCAACCTGTCCTGTAACTGCTCCTACATCAGCCACCGCTCCAACGCTAAATTTGAAACCTATATGTCCGCCATCTTCAACATTTGTCCATGACATTGTCAATCCCGAATCTATTCCTTCAACCAGGGATGCAGCATTCTGACCATTTATTTCAGCAGTTTCCTTTATGTAACTTGATGAACCTGTATTGTACTCAAATATTCTTCTGGAATCATAGTCCCCGATCCAGTAATAACTTGCCTGTGTTATAGGGGCAAGAACAAATGATGGAGTATCATCTGCCGCATCCGCCGCTTTAGCAACTCCCATCATCGCTATCTGCTGTAATTCACCATTCTTGACAGTGGCAGCAAGCACCGCTTCATCTGCACTGTCAGAGCTTGTAATACTATTTCCAATGTTCGCATCCGCTCCTATTGCAAATGAGTGCTGTCCCTCACCAAGTTCAGCATCAAAAATCAGATCGTGAGTATTCATAGGATCAAACGACAATCTTAGAGCTGCAAGCGAAGCCACAGATACTTGTGATGTAGCCGTTTCAGCTGAAGGCTCTGAATCGCTTCTGCTGTACAATCTCCATACTTTGTCGTAGCTTGTTCCAAGCATATAGTTCTTTCCGTCCTTGGTATACAAGCCAACAATATCAACCCCTTTGTCATTGGCCATGTAAGCCATAACTCCATTGCTTATATACCAGCAAGTATTTGGCTTTGTCCACGTATTTCCATTGTCACTGGTAGGGATAACTGCCTTTACCGCTCTGCTGGCTGTACCATCCACCACGCACCTGTACCAGTATCCATGAGTCGGGGTGAACGTATATGTACTTCCATTTGCACCTTCAATATCTGTAAATGGTCCACGCTTACTGGTTGCGCTCTGCCACTGATATGTTGCAGCTTCCCCTGTCACGTCCATAACGAGAGTGATTGAACTATTCGTCATATTCTTGCCATATGGATATCCATTGTTCATGAATACAACTTCTTCCTCCGAAGGATCTGTATTGCCTCCGCCTGAAAAGCCACCGATCTGAAATGTTATTTCATTGCCGCTGGCGTCCACGATCTTGCCAGCATTCAGATCAATACTTCCTATGTAAATATCAGGGAATACATAACCATTATAATATGTCCACGTATACAGATAATACACACCCGTGGTACCCATATCTATTCCCTCTCCGGAAATGGTATCCGTTCTGTCATATGTACCTGAACTCCTTGAGAACGAGTTCTCTGTTATCCAGCCTTTAAATCCGCAGCCTTCAGGTGACTCGGCACTCGCCCATCCACTGTACCTATGGCTGCTCAGATAATCACCAAAGTTTGTGAGATCTCCTGTCGTGAACTTCTCAGACTGAATGCCAAGCTTGCAGCTCGCGCTGGCATAACCGCTGGTTGTCCACCCCCACTTGAGACCTCTCATATGTCCATCTGTGCTTATATCCACGTCTGTTACCTTGATATTCTCCATAGCCGCTGCGTAGGCAGTATTCTTACCACCTATCGAAATCAAACACGTTATGACCATGAAAGCTGTCATGAGCCATGCCATAACTTTTCTGCATAGAATTCTTTCTTTCATACACTTCCCTCTCTTTCTCAATAAAACCTCTTTTTCGTGTGTCCGTTAATGTTTTCTCTCTGCAACCATTACCTCCTGTTAATTCTTGACTCTTTTCCTTTAACAATTTATGATAATTATAATTCGTACATCAATGTTCAAGTCAACAATATTTTTGCGGTATTTATGCAATATTCACAATTTTTTTTGTCTATTTTTAAGGGAAGGGGAATCATATGAATCACGCAAATAAAAATCTATATCAAATTGGCGAAGTCACCAAAATGCTTGGAGTGACAAGAAGAATGCTGTTAAACTACGAAGACCTGGGGCTTCTGACACCCGCATACAAAAATGAGAGCAGCGGTTTCCGCTACTACTCTGCCGATAACATCGTACATATACGAATTATAAAAGTTCTTCAGGGACTAGGATTATCGCTATCCGAGATTAACAAGTACTTCAATAATACCGAAAAGCTTGAGGATGTCATTGAACGTATGACTACGCTCCGTTCCCAGCTGGATCTGTGCATAGCCCAGCTTCAGCTGCGTCAGTCCCAGACATCAGAACCGGAGATCCGTTTTATCACTCTTCCCTCATTCACTGCATTTTGTCAGGAGTTCAAAGACTCTGATCTGGCCAGAAAAACTGAAGATCTGCGCAAGACCTTTATCGAGGCAACAAAAAAATACCAACTGGACACCACAGGCAAAATGTGTACAGAGGTTTTTGTCGAATCAACATCCGAAGGAAGATATGTCATACCTGTCGCAGCAGATCCTGACACCAATGACGAACACATAAAAAAACTTCCACAGACTGCAGCTATCTGTATATACCACCGTGGTCCATATGAAAATTTCGACACTGTCCAGAAGAAACTATTGGACTATGCAAAAGAAAACAATCTTGCTACTTGTGGTTATTTTCGCAATTCATTTATGGAGGGTCCTCCAACCCACGGAGCAAATAAAGATGCTTATATCACACAGATCGCACTGCCAATACACAAAAGCTCTCCGTTCGGATCGGCATGATCCGCACAGAGAGCTTCTGTTTCTGATACCACTATTCAATTTTCTTCTCATTCAAAGACCTGAACTCATATCCCTCCTTCTCCAGGTTTGTGAGAACCGTATCAAGTGCCTGCGCATTGGACGACGACACATTGTGTATGAGAGGAATGGCTCCCGGATGATGATATTTCGCAAAATGATCAATGACATAGTCCGTCCCCGGCTGATTGTTCACATCATAATCAAGGTAAGCCATACTCCAGAATATGGTCTTATACCCCATATCCTTAGCCAGCTGCAGAACCTGTTCACTGTACTCACCGCACGGCGGTCTGAAATACATATCCATTTCATACCCAGTTTCATTCCTCATAAAGTCTGAGCACTCCTTTAACTCACTTTTCTGCTCCTCCACACTCTTCTCCGGCATGCACGGATGATGCACCGTGTGGTTTCCCACCTGATGTCCCTCCTCCTTCATCCTCTTTACTATATCCGGATTGTCCCTTATGTAAGTCATCGTCACGAAGAAGCAGCCCTTTGCATTGTGCTTTTTGAGCACATCCAGCATCTGCTCTGTATATCCGTTCTCGTACCCACAGTCAAATGTCAGATACATCACCTTTTCATTCTTCTCAGCACACACTCTGTCCACGTAGAACGCATCGTACTGCTCCAGCGGAAAGCTGTTGTCACAGCCACTCATTCCATGATTTTTGTCCCGCACTATGTACCATGAATATTTCTTTGTCGATATCTGGCTGTAATCCCTTAGTCTGGTCATATCCTCACCCTGACTCTCCCCGTCTGTGTCCGTGTTACTCTCCGCATCTTCCGTCTTGTCTCCCGATTTTTCTTTTCCTTCCGCATCACCTTCCCCATTCTTCGCACCGTCCGCCTGACACTCTGCATCACCCGGAGTTGCTATCATTTTGGACATATCTTCCTTGTCATATATGGAACATCCACTCAGCACAGCCCCGATCACGCAGACCGCATACAGTCCTGCTATCAAGTACAGCTTTCTCACCATCTACCATCCTGAATTTATTGGCTTCTGCAGGCGGCTTTCACCTACATTTCATCTGCCACGCACCTGCTCATCAACACCCCTGCTATCCGTCCGCAAGCATTTTCTTCATTATTCCGTCAAGCAGAGCATCATAATCTGACTTATCACTCCGCTGTGCTTTCCGCGCAGGCTTCGCCTTTCTTTTTATCCTGTCATTTTCATCTGTCTCACTGCATGCTGCCATGGCCTCAACAGTATCCTGCTTCGTCGTCTGTTTCTCTTCTTCCTTTTTCAATCTGTTTGCCAGGCTGTTGCCCAGATAATTTCTGGCGCTGTCACGCAGAGTCCTCATATGCCATTCACAATTCCACTGGTTATGAGCAGCCACCAGCACTATGCAGGCTGCCAGTCCACACCCCAGCATCTTCAATGTCTCCACGCCATCGCCTACTACATAATATTGATACGCCGCTGCAAATATGCCTGTCCCAGCTGCGGCCACTCCCATATTTTTCACAAATCCATTCCACACATTTATCGGTATAAAACCTATCTTCAGCCTGTCTATGTACTTGTCCACAAATGCGGCAGTGTCATGTATGTTCACATCCAGCGATGTTATATCCTCATACCGCCTGCGCATCTCCATCAATGGTTTTTTCCGCGTCGTTCCCATGCGCTCAGCCGCCTTTGCCAGTCTTGCAAGATAACTGCTCATCACAGCCCGTCCTGTCAGCCCTATACACCCACACACTATCATCACATACATACACACATTCTGATTCAACAAAATTTCAAACATAGTTTTCCCTCTCTTTTCAATTATTCGATCATATCCTGTCAGGGCTTAACCCCACATCCGTTTGGCCGGTCCGGATGGTAGTATTATATGAGCGACATTCCGGGGTATACAATTATTTTCGCTCGACAAATGTTTGTCTTTTGCATGCTCTTTTGATATACTTCAAGATGAAAAAAGCAGGATACATACATCTTAGAATGTATCAGCGAATATTAAAATGATTGGTTAAGTACAATAGAAAAGAGGTATTGTTATGGTTTATAAGACTAAAGGAACCTGCTCTGTCGAGATCAACTTTGACGTCATCGATGGCAGGCTGCATGATGTAAAGTTCACCGGAGGATGCAATGGTAACCTCAAGGGTATCGGAGCTCTCGTAGAAGGCATGAAGCCAGAGGACGTCATCGCCAGACTCGAGGGCACAACCTGCGGTTTCAAGCCGACTTCATGCCCGGATCAACTGGCTCAGGCACTCAAGCAGTATCTGGCTTCAGCACAGTAACAGGAGGATTAACAATCATTATGAAGAGAATTATATTGACAGGCGGCGGTACAGCAGGTCATGTCACACCAAACATGGCACTTATGCCGGAGCTGAAGAAGCACGGATATGACATCCAGTACATCGGTTCATATGACGGCATGGAGAAAAAACTTATAGAAGATATGGGCATCCCTTATCACGGCATAGCTTCAGGAAAACTCAGAAGATACTTCTCAATGAAGAACTTCTCAGATCCGTTCAAGGTACTTAAAGGAATATCTGAAGCAAAGAAGCTCATGAAAGAGCTCAAGCCTGATGTAGTATTCTCAAAGGGAGGATTTGTCACAGTCCCTGTGGTATTTGCCGCACACTCAGCAGGTATCCCTGTGGTGATACACGAATCAGATATGACTCCCGGCCTTGCAAATAAGCTCGCCCTTCCAAAGGCGACAAAGGTATGCTGTAACTTTCCTGAGACAAAGGATCTCTTCCCTGAGGGCAAGGCAGTCGTAACCGGAACCCCTATCAGAGAGGAACTTTTCCGCGGCGATTCCGCATTTGCATATAACTACTGCGGTTTCACTGACAACAAGCCTGTTCTCCTTATCGTGGGCGGAAGTTCAGGAAGCGTCATAATCAACAACGCAATAAGAGACAATATCGACCGTCTTCTGGAGACCTTCAACGTCATCCACCTGTGCGGCAAGGACAATCTGGATGAATCCCTCAAGGATAAGAAGGGCTATGTCCAGTACGAATATGTAAAGAAGGAACTTGCAAGCATGCTTGCACTGTGCGATATCATCATCTCACGTGCAGGAGCCAATGCCATCTGTGAGCTTCTCGCACTCAGAAAACCGAACATCCTCATTCCTCTGTCAAAGGCTGCATCAAGAGGTGATCAGATTCTCAACGCCCAGTCATTTGAGAAGAGCGGATACAGCTATGTGATCCAGGAGGAAGAGCTGAACACAGATTCCCTGTTCGCCGGAATAAATGAAGTGTACAACAACAAAGAGAAATATATCCAGGCTATGGAGTCCAGCAACCTGACCGACTCAACGGGAATCATCATCAACATGATAGAGGATCTCGTAAACGGCCACGACTGATCTGCATAAGATCTGCAAAAGCAATTATAAAAAGGCAAAATAAAACTCCACACCGTCTAAATCATAGTCGGTGTGGAGTTTTATTGTATATTAACTATTATTAGTTAGCCAGAGCCTGAAGTACAGCAGCCTTCATCGCATCGTCACACTGCTCATCTCCTATGTACAATGTAACTGTACTCTTTCCGCCTGCAGGGAAATCAAATACTGCCTTCAGTGTCTTGTCTATATATGTTCCATCTGAACCATACTTTGCAAGATCCATGCTGACCTTTGTTCCATAATATGTGATTCTGAATCCACCGTTTGTTGTGTCCTCATAATACCATACTGTTGTCTTGGCCTTCTTATCAAGAGCGTCTCCATATGTAACACCTGTAGGAACCTTCTTCTCTGTTCCGTTGCTCTGTACATCTGTATAGACGATCTCATTCTTCTTAAGGCTGTCTATCTTGTCCTTTGCTTCATCGTTAGTACGATACTGAATATTACCCTTTACAAATATCTGAGCTGTCTCAGGAAGAACCAGATACACACCGCCACAGATAGCTGCTACCACAATAATGGCTACAAGGATCTTAACAAATGTCTTCATAATTATCTCTCCTATCCACAATCAAATTCATCAATCGATACTAGAACAGTTCTTTCTCAAGCTGGAATATGAAATCCTCAAGGAGCTGCATGCGTTTGCTGTACTCAAGTCGTCCAGCCTCCGTCTTACATCTCTTGATCTTTGGTTTATTGATCTTATAAAAATTCTTGATTCTGTAATATGCGCGCTTATAGCTTGCCTCGTCCTCTATAGCCGTAGCCATGGAATCCCACAGAACACTGATCGCTCCAACTTCATCCAGCAGGTCTGCATCCATAACTATCCTGCACTCAAGTGACAAATCTGCATCAGTATCCTTCTCCTCATGGATCATGATTATCTCGCCTATCTTGGCTATCTTCTGTGGATCGACTCCCAGACTGTCAAGATAATTGACAGCTATCTCTGCTCCTACCTCCCCATGTGGTCTCTCGTCATCCCAGCCCACATCATGAAGAAGTGCCGCGAGAACTATTATATCCAGATCTCCACCTAACTTCGACTGAAGCTTTATCGCCCATCTATACACCCGCATAGTATGTTCAAATCTGCTCCTGAATGGATAATTAGGCGGCCTGCCGTTAACGGCTGTCTGTTCCTTTACAAAATCAATTACTTCAGCGTAATTCATATCCGTTTCGCCCCTTGGAAATCACTATTCTGCAGCGCATAATAACACTGCAAAAGTATCATACTTGATGATAACATCTTTTGTGGGATTTTGCTATATTTTTTTAAATTTTTAATAAATAATGTTAAAAATAAAAAAATCCATGCGATCTTCCTTCGAAGCGTCACCATAGACGTTACCTCAGCAGTTAACTCAGCCCAGGCACCCTCACGGCACACAGGAGATTCCCCTTAGTGCTGCTTCGTCTCCGACCTGACACGGTTCGAAGATTCCTGTTGCGCGAGACCCAGACATCAACATCACTTACTGAGGGCAGCCCTACAGCGGCCACCCCTCCGGAAGACCATCACCCCTGCTATAGCGGATTGCAGGTACAGGGCGCCGCTACCTCCCCGGTTGCATGGAAACTTTAAAACATATTTAATTGGCTGTGCACAAGATGCACCGCAGGCTACATTATATCTGACATGCCGCCCGCCGTCAAGCATTCTTCGCTTTTCCCTGTCTCAGGTCGCGAAAAAAGCTCTTCATCATCTCACTGCATTCATCCTGCCGCACACCACGTATAACCTCAACCTGATGATTGAACTGTTTCATGTCCAGCAGGTTTATTATGGAGCCCGCACATCCGGCCTTGGGATTCATGCATCCTATCACCACATTTGGGATACGGGCCTGCACTATGGCCCCGGCACACATCTGGCACGGTTCAAGGGTCACATACATTGTGCACTCCTCCAGCCGCCAGTCGCCGAGCTTCTTTGACGCCTGTTCTATGGCCAGTATCTCCGCATGTGCAAGTGTGGTCTTTTTCAGATTTCTCTTGTTGAAGCCCCTTGCGATTATCCTGTCATCGTGGACTATGACACAGCCTATCGGAACATCGCCATTTGCATAAGCCCTCTTTGCCTGGGCTATGGCTTTATCCATATACTTCTCATGGATACGCCGCTCCTCCGGCGTCAGCTCATCTATATTGGTATCTTCCATTCTCTTTATCCTCTTCTTCCTATCTTATATCCACTATCCAGTAGCCGAAGCTGCCGGTCTTGATATGTGTCTCCTTCTCCGGCACGAATCTGTCAAATCCAAATATCCCGGCAAGGTATTTCTCCCTCGAGGAATACACCCCCGGAACTCCAAGTATGTAACTGACGCGGTCATCATCTGGGGAAAATATGACTTTGCCAAACATCAGGTATTTGTAGCTGTAATACCCGTGTGTCAGGAAGCTGTTCACCCCGAGCTTCCAGTTGCACATGTCCAGCAGACCTATGTCATTCGGGGATATCTTCACGCTCTCTATGACGCTGTCCAGCCCGTCATCCAGGGAGCTTCCCGGAAGAAGTGGCAGACGTTCATAGTTCTCAAACATTTTGTCTATCGCCGTTCCGGTCTCGGAGGTCTCGACCTCATCAGAACATACAGGCTCCGCCGGTGCAGCACAGCTCTCAAGCTCCAACTCTGCCGTGACCGTATCTGTTATGGAGGCCTCTCTCACCGCCTCGCTCAGTTCCTCAGCATCGCGGCCCGCACGTTTCGCATCCCACATTCTGGAATAATCTATCACACTGTCCGTCCAGGACGAACAGAATATATCGCTGTCGTAATACTCCTGCCCCATATTTCCATCCGGCTGTATACGCCTTATGACGATACCGGCAAATGCAGTCACAGGCCGTCCACTCTCCATGACATCATCCCAACAGAATGAGAAGCACTCCTCACCGTGTCCATTTCTGAGTCTCATCTTACCGACGAGCACCGGCAGAGGGATCATCACGGGTTCATTTGTCTGTTCACCGCCCACTGCGCCTTCGTCGGCCAGCGTCTCCCTGTAAATGAACACGCCATAGATTTCCTCTCTGCTGTTCATTCCGTTTCTCAGTCCAACCGTGAGTCTTCCCGTTCTCCCCACCTTTGCCACCTTGGCAAATCCTGAATTTTCACATTTGTGTCCGTCGTGATACCTGTAAATATACGATATAAATCGGTTCCAGTACACCATAGATAATCCTCCTCTCCCTTCCGGAATTCTGCGTCCTTTTCCGGGGGCTTTATCAATTATCTATGATTCTGTCTCACCACCTATGACATTATTTGTCCGTGAGAATGTCGCTCAAAGCTGCAAATTCCGCCAGACTCAAACTTTCTCCACGGATATTTGCTGATATTCCAAGGGATTCCAAAGCCTTTGCGATCTGCTCCTTGGCAAATGACAGCTCTCCGCTGTTGGCTATACCATTCTGGAGAGTCTTTCTTCTCTGGTTAAATGATGCTCTTATCAGCCTGAACATGAGCTGCTCGTCCTTCACCTTGACCGGCGGTTCCTGGTATCTGTTCAGTCTGATGACCGCTGAGCCCACACCCGGTCTCGGTATAAAGCAGTTTGGCGGAACATTTGCCACTATATACGGCTCGGCATAATACTGAACTGCCAGGGACAGTGCTCCGTAATCCTTGGTTCCCGGGCCCACCTGCATGCGGTCCGCAACCTCCTTCTGCACCATGACCGTCACCGAGAGAAGCGGCACATGCTTCTCGAAAAGTCCCATGATGATCGGTGTGGTTATATAGTATGGAAGATTCGCAACCACCTTGATAGGCCTGCCGCCATTTCTCTCCTCCACGATCTTGTTGATATCCACCTTCAGTATGTCATCGTTGATGATGGTCACATTGTCGTACTCCGCAAGGGTCTCGTCCAGAATAGGGAGAAGATTCTTGTCTATCTCCACCGCCACAACCTGTCCGGCACTCTCCGCAAGATACTGGGTCATGGTTCCTATTCCCGGGCCTATCTCCAGAACGCAGTCGTCCTTCGTGATGTCCGCCGCGCTGATTATCTTGTTTATGACATGGGCATCTATGAGGAAATTCTGACCGAACTTCTTCTGAAATGCAAATTCGTATTTCTTTATCGTCTCTATCGTGACCTGTGGATTACTTAACTTCTCCATGCTTTGTCCTTTCCATTGCCTGTAATCTACGTTTTTATTACATCTTGTACATTTTCAGGGCATTCGCGTATGTCTGGTCATACACTTTCTGAACCGGAACGCCCTTGATCTCGGTTATCTTCTCAGCTATATAAGGTATGTTGAGGGCAGAGTTCCTTGTTCCCCGGAATGGAACCGGAGCCATGTATGGGGAGTCTGTTTCGAGAACTATCTTTTCCAGAGGGATGTCCTCCACGACCTCCTGAAGCTTCCGGCTGTTCTTGAAGGTGACTACTCCGCCAACCCCTATGTTAAATCCCATCTTAATATATTCTCTTGCCTGTTCTACGCTGTATGAATAACAGTGTATCACACCGCCATTTCTGCCGCCATCCATTCTTTTCAATATCTCCATGGTGTCTGACGCGGCGTCCCTGCTGTGTATGATGATCGGCATGGCAAGCTCCTGTGCAAGCTCAAGCTGTCTGACGAACCATTTCTTCTGCACATCCCTCGGGGGATCATCATCAAAATGATAATCAAGGCCTATCTCACCTATGGCTCTAACCTTTGGATTATCCTGCACCATGCTCTTAAGTTCCTGTATATCCGCCTCCGTCAGCTCTCCTACCTCACTCGGATGTACGCCGACTGCCGCATAAAAATGCGGATATTTTGCGGCAAGCTCCACCGAATTCCTCGACGACTGCATATCCGCTCCGACGTTCATGACCTTGTCTATATCCTTCTCAAGGAATTCTGCAATTAACTGTTCTCTGTCCTCATCAAACTGAGTATCGTCATAATGACCATGTGTCTCAAATATCATATCTCAAACCTCTCTTATGGTACTAATGCATTGTTTATAGTACCGCAATATCGTATCCGTCACGCTGTATTATACAGAAATACCCGCACTTTGTGAACGTTTAATTATTTGTTTATGATTAGTTATTAATCTTTATAAATAGATTAATCTTTAAACACATTTTTTTCACAAATCCTGAATATACTAACAATCGTAAAGAGTTTTTCATTTATTTGAATCCTCTCTCCCCTCATTTTTTTGCAAGAGGCAGCAGATCTTCCCCGTTCTGTTACCTCTTGTTTTTTTGTGTCCAAAACTGTATATTTATTGTGATGTATAGATGTACACATAGATTACATCAACGTATAATATGTGTCCACATTACATGTGTCATATTGCATTGATTTTATATGTATATTTATCATAACATTTTACATAACAGGAGGACTTTCATGATTTCAAAGAAATATTCATCAATGTTAAACAACACTTCCATCATCAGGGAATTTGCACAGTATGCTTCAAAGCGTGCCGCTGAGATCGGTGCTGAGAATGTGTTCAACTATACTATAGGCAATCCATCTGTGCCTACCACGGATGACTTCAACAAGGGACTTATCGACCTTATCCAGAATGAGGATTCACTGGCACTTCACGGCTACAGCCCTACACTTACCATCTACTCTGTAAGAAAGGCTGTCGCAGAATCACTGAACCGCCGTTTCGGCATGGAGTATGTTCCTGAGGACATTTTCATGACATCAGGTGCTGCCGGAGCCCTGGCCCACGCCATCAGATGTGTCACAGAGCCGGGCGACGAGGTTATCACATTTGCCCCTTACTTCCCTGAGTATGTACCATACGTTGACGGAACCGGTGCTGTTCTCAAGGTCGTTCCCGCGGACATAACTTCATTCCAGATCAACTTTGACGCATTTCTCGAAATGATGAACCCAAATGTTCAGGCGATCCTCATCAACTCGCCAAACAACCCATCCGGAATCGTCTACTCAACCGAGACTATAACACATCTTGCCCAGATCCTCACAGAGAAACAGGAGGAGTACGGACATGACATTTACCTTATATCAGACGAGCCTTACAGAGAGATCGTATTTGAGGGAACTGATTCGCCGTTCATCTCTAAGTTCTACGACAACACCATCTGCTGCTACTCATTCAGCAAGTCACTGTCACTGCCTGGAGAGCGTATCGGATATGTGGCTGTAAATCCTAAGTGCAAGGACGCTGAACTCATCATCAATATGTGCGGACAGGTATCACGTTTCACAGGACACAACTGTCCTTCATCTCTGATACAGCTCGGAGTTGCAAGGGTTCTTGACGAGACCTCTGATCTGTCTATCTACGAGAAGAACAAGAACATCCTGTACAAGGAGCTCACAGCTATGGGATATGAGTGTGTTGAGCCAGGCGGAACCTTCTATATGTTCCCTAAGACTCCTATCGCAGATGCAAATGAGTTCTGTAACATGACTGCCCATGAGCTTGATCTGATCCTTGTTCCTGGCGACAGCTTTATGTGTCCGGGACATATGAGACTGGCTTACTGTACTACAACAGATATGGTTGAGCGCTCTCTGCCACTGTTTGAGAAGGCTATTAAGATGTGTAAATAATGATCTGTGTGTACGACAATAACAGATCTTGTTTGTACAAAATTATTTTAGGAAAGTATAGAGATATAGCATATGACTAACATAAAGATAATTCTCGCCTCGGGATCGCCTAGAAGAAAGGAACTTCTGGCCCAGGCGGGATACGACTTCGATGTGTGTCCAAGTCTTTCTGATGAAGATCTTGAACCTATGGCTCCATCTGAATATGTAATGCTTCTGGCTAAGAAGAAGGCAGATGAAGTGTGCAACAGGATCATCGCCCAGGATGTTGTAAGACGGGTTAAAAAGCTTCCTGAACGCTTCGTTGTCCTCGGCGCAGACACTGTTGTATCGCTGAACGGAAGGATTCTTGGTAAGCCTTACGACTACGACGATGCATACAACACCTTGAACAGTCTGTCCGACCAGACGCATCAGGTGTACACCGGCGTGTGTCTGATATATGTGAACGGAAGAGCCAAGTCATCCAGCTCATTCTATGAGAAGACGGATGTCACCTTCTATCCTGTATCCCACGACGAGATAATCCAGTACCTCGCCACAAATGAGCCGTTTGACAAAGCCGGAAGCTATGGAATTCAGGGCAAGGGCGGTCTGTTCGTCAAGGGAATTGAGGGCGACTACAACAATGTTGTTGGATTGCCGCTTGCCAGAGTCTATCACGAGCTTGATGATTTGATTTCTTGAATGGTTTGGAAATATTTTCTCTAAATGGCAATTATATTTATTTCACGACACTAAATTATCCCTTTTTGAGGAAAAGATCTTGAAAAAGGCACAAAATCTGAGATTTTGTATCTTTTCAACAAAATTTCCTTGAAAAGGGATAATTTTATGCACATATTATTAAATTCCACGATAAACAGCACGAAGACTTTTATCCGCCATCGTGCCATAAGAAATAATTCCTACACGAATCCTTACATAAGCTCTTTCTTCACATTGAAGATAGTTCCAACGACCTTCGGGCCCGCATTTGATGCAACTGCTGCCCCGATCTGGAAGTAATCTGAAGGGCCATAGCCAACCTTCTCCGTCATACGGGCTGTCAGCTCGTCTCTTACGGTCTCATCATTTCCGTATACTACCTGGTACTCTGAACCTGGCTCCATCTCTTCCACTGTGACATCCACCATCTTTGCCATGAGTTTCTTCTCACCGCGGCACTTGATAGCTGTCACGATCTCATTTGCCCAGATCTTCATGATAGGCTTCACGCCGAGTGCGTCACCAACCAGAGCTGCCGCACTTGGAATTCTTCCTGACTTGGCTGCATACTTGAGGCCATATATTCCGAAGTATATCCTTCTCTTTGGAAGCTCTTCCTTCAGATACCACACGATATCCTTGGCATCCCTGCCCTCCTGAACCATTCTAGCTGCCACAACCACCGGATAGCCATACTGTCCACTGTAGCCTATTCCGTCAAATATATATATATTGCACTTTCCGGCGCACTCAGGATATTCCTCCTCGAACTGATCTGCGGCCATCTGCGCATTTGCATATGAGGCAGAACCATCCTTGTTGATGCTTACATATATAATATCCGTGTAACCCTGCTCCACCAGCTCCTTATACACCTCGCCGAACTGGTACGCTGTGATCTGTGATGTCTTTGGAAGATCATCATTCTCTGCCATGAGCTTGTAGAAGCCCTCATTGTCAAAATCGACTCTGCTCAGATAAGACTTGCCACCTATTACGACCGGGAAAGGAAGGATCTTGATGCCGAGCTCCTTCTCCTCCTTCTCCGAAATATCACTGGCAGAATCTGTCATTATAATAATTTTTCCCATAATTCACAAAACTCCATTTTTTGCTAATGAGCAGACGCATGAAATGCGCTGCGCGCGGCGTCTGCGTGCTTCGCAAGATGTCACTAAGCCCAGCTTAGTGACGGCGCACCCAGTGCGCCACCTCCTTACGAAAATTTACTTATCATTCTCCATACGCCACTTGATACATCTGTTGAGATAATGAACATAATCAGGGTTCTTGCACATACCCTTGCCCTTATCATCAGATATCTTGGCAACATCCATGCCGTTACATGCTGTAGTCTTCATAACTATGTTGAGCGGTTCATCGCACGTATCGTTGGATATATATGTTCCTATTCCAAATGCAACCTTGATCTTGTCCTTAAAATAGCTGTTGAGTTTGTCTGCTTTCTCGAAATCAAGGCTGTCGCTGAACAGAAGTGTCTTGGTCTTTGGATCAAGTCCAAGCTTCTCATAATGATGAACCATCTTGTCGCCCCACTCATAAGGATCGCCACTGTCGTGTCTCACCCCACTGAAAAGTGTCGCATATGTGAGCTGGAAATCCTTCAGGAAGCAATCTGTTGTGATGGCATCAGTGAGAGCTGTTCCGTTCAGCACTCCATACTCCTTAACCCATGCATCCAATGCATACCAGTTGGAATATGCAGGATTGTGCTTATGATTACCCTGTCCAACACACATGATCCACTCATGCGCCATAGTTCCAACCGGAACCAGATTATACTTCCTTGCCAGATATACATTACTTGTTCCGACAAATGTTGAACCCGGATACTTGCGCTTGCTAAGTTCCTTGACTGCAAGCTCCTGAGCTTCAGCCGAAAGTCTTCTTCTAAGTCCAAACTCACTGAAAGCTCCAAGGTTATACTCTCCGGTCTCGACTTTTCGGACCTTCTCATCAAGCTTCTCCCTGAATGATGCAAGCAGCTTATCATAGTCATCGTTCATTCTGAAGTAGACCTCATTCACTATAGCCAGAGTAGGTATCTCATACATGGAAGTATTGAGCCAAGTGCCTCTCGCCTCTATCTTCAGTCCACACTCAGCGTCATCTGATATCTCAAAGTCCTCATATCTTGCCTTCCAGAGTCTCAGAAAATCAACATAAGAACCCTTTATCCACTTGATATTGTGCAGATACTCAAGCTCCTCCTCTGTAAATCTCAGATCACAGTAGAGCTGTATCTGTCTCTTGATTTCATCAACCATCTCCTTTGTGAAGAACACGTCAGTATTCCTGCACTTGAATGACCATGTTGTCTTATAGTCACTGAACTGATGGTAAATCGCCTGTCCCATACTAAACTTGTACATATCCGTTTCAAGCAGGCTTGTGATTATTCTTTCCATTTTTATACTCTTCTTTCTCTTTTTATCCACTCCACACATACGACTTAACCGCCATATATCACGGAAATACGGAAGTATACGCAAGTTCAAATACTTCCACTTATAATAAGTTAGCACACAGCCCGCTGTCAAGCACTATTACCTTGCAACTATCACACATAGTATTGTATAATGTTACCGTTCAGAGCCATGCAGCACAATATAAGAAGTGGCTTGTCATGCTTGCATGAACAAGGCATTTCTTATATTGTGCTATACGGCGGATACGCCGCACCGAACAGGCTCGTAAGAGACTGTGAGGTGGCATGGCTCTGAATGCCGCAGGGCACACCAGCCGAACAGGCTCGAAGAGACTGTGAGGTGGCATGGCTCTGAATGCCGCAGGGCACACCAGCCGAACAGGCTCGTAAGAGACTGTGAGGTGGCATGGCTCTGAACACGGCAGAGTCGTACACTTTGAACAGGCTCGAAGAGACTGTGAGGTGGCATGGCTCTGTGTATACATTATGAAAAGAGGATAGATTATGTTAGAGCAGAACAACGAAAAAAAGCCTAAGAAGTACGCCGGCATTCTGGCTCACCCGACATCATTCCCAAGTCCTTATGGAATCGGAGATCTGGGTCCGGGCGCCTATCAGTTTATCGACTTTCTTGCAGCTTCAGGATTAAATCTGTGGCAGGTGCTTCCACTCGGTCACACAGGCTTTGGTGATTCACCTTATCAACCATTTTCAGCATTTGCAGGACAACCACTTATCATCGATATCGACTACCTCAGAAAAAAGAAGTTACTTCTGGACGAGGACTTCTCAGCTATGCCTGACTGGGATCCTGAGAAGATCGACTATGGAACACTTATAGAATTCAAGACTGGCCTTCTGAAGAAAGCGTACGAGAGATTTATCGACGCTGACTATGCAGATGATTTGTCAGGAGACGAGGATCTCATGGCAAAGTTCGATGCATTTGTCAAGAATACATCATGGCTTGCTGACTACTCTCTGTTCATGGCAGGCAAGGACGCACACGAGGGAATGCCTTGGTACATGTGGGATGATTCACTGAAGAAGCCGACCGCAAGGCAGAAGACCGCATGGAAGAAGAAGCTTGCAGACGGCATCGGCTACTACAACTTCCTCCAGTTCCTTTTTACAGAGCAGTGGCAGGCCCTCAAGACATATGCAAATGATCTCGGAATCAGTATAGTAGGTGACACACCTATATTCCTCGCATGGGACAGCGCAGACGTATGGTCCAATCAGGAACTGTTTCTGCTGGATTCAAAGGGATACCCTATCGAGGTTGCAGGTGTTCCACCAGATTATTTCTCAGCTACCGGTCAGCTCTGGGGCAACCCTCTGTACAACTGGAAAAAGCATACCGAGACAGGCTATGCATGGTGGATAGAGAGAATCAAATATCAGCTCACAGTAACAGATTTCCTCAGGATAGATCACTTCAGAGGATTTGACCGTTACTGGGCAGTGCCTTACGGTGAGGAGACCGCCATCAACGGCGAGTGGAAGCCAGCTCCAGGGCTGAACTTCTTCACACAGCTCGAAGCTAATCTCGGCTACCATCTTCCTATCATCGCCGAGGATCTCGGCGAGATAGATGATTCAGTCATAGAACTCAGAGACAAATTCGGACTTCCTGGAATGAAGATCCTTCAGTTTGCATTTGAAAATCCAAACGAGAACGACTTCCTTCCACATAACTATACACCTAATTGTGTATGCTATACAGGAACACACGACAACGACACCACCCTTGGATGGTATACGCAGGCTTATGAGGCTTCAAAGGATAAGCTCAGAAGATACTACAGCACTGATGCAAGTGATATCTGCTGGGTTATGATAAGAGCATGCTTCTCTTCTGTTGCCAACATGGCCATCGTTCCTATGCAGGACGTGCTAAAGCTCGACTCATGGGCACGTATGAACACGCCAGGCGTTGGAGAGGGCAACTGGGCATGGAGATTCAAAGCCTCAGACCTGGGCAAGCAGTTGTCAGACAGGCTTCTTGAGACATCAAAGCTCTATGGAAGATATACTCCAATACCGGAGAAGAAGGATTCTGAGGAGAAGTAATCATACGACGAGTCAAATCAATGCTGGAACATTTAAAATAGCATAAGGAGAATTATAATATTGAGAACAATATTTGCATATTTATTTGCCTTTCTGGGCATCATCCTGTGTACTCCGTATCACCTGTATCTGTACCTTCTGGCTAAGAAGGATCAGGAAAAGGCGTACCGCCATGCCCAGAAGCTGGTCAAAGGCTTCTTTGGAATAGTCATGTTCATATGCGGTGCCAAGTGCACTGTCATAGGTCTGGAACGGGTGCCCAAAGATCAGCCTATTCTGTTTGTCGGCAACCACAGAAGCTTCTTCGATATACTGTGCTGTCACAACGCACTGGACAGGCCTCTGGGATTTATGTCCAAGGACGGAATCCTGAAGGTTCCTATCCTTCCATGGTATATGAAGGACATAGGATGTACATTCCTTGACAGGTCCGACCTGAAGAAGGGACTGGAGACTATCATGCAGTCGGCTGATATCGTAAAATCCGGACATTCCATGATGGTATTTCCTGAAGGACACAGAAATGACGGCGAAGAACTTCTTCCTTTCAAGGACGGAGCATACAAGATCGCACAGAAGGCCGGATGTCCTATCGTACCTGTATCCATATGCGGAACAGACAATATCATGGAGGCCAACAAGCACAACTTTATCAGAAGTCACAAGGTGGTCATCGAATTTCTTGACCCTATCGACATAAATGGCTTGAAGCCAAAGGAGCGCAAGGAGGTTCTTGAAACCATTCCGGCACTCATTCAGAAAGCAAGGGTTAAGAATCTTCCCCTTGCAACAAAAAAGTGATCAGACTATAATAATCTGATCACGACAAGACAAAACACCAATAACTAAATATAATCAGGAGGAACTAAACATGGCATGGTGGGTATGGTTGATAATAGTTGCAGTTATACTTATCGGAGGTCTTATTGCATTATACATAGTGGGCAATAAGCTTCAGAAAAAGCAGTCTGCACAGAAGGAAATGATGAAGGAACAGGCACAGCCTGTGACGATGCTTGTCATCGACAAGAAGATGCTCCCTATGAAGGATGCCGGATTGCCTAAGATGGTAATGGAACAGACACCAAAGCGTTACCAGAAGGCCAAGATGCCTATAGTAAAGGCCAAGATCGGACCTCAGATCATGAATCTTATCTGTGATGACGGTATATATGATCAGATGCCTGTCCGCGGAGAGGTAAAGGCTATGGTCAGCGGTATCTATATCATGAGCGTCAAGAATGTTCGTGGTAAGATCGAGGAGAAGAAGGGCAAGAAGACCTTTGGTGAGAAGCTTCGTGCAAAGCAGAGAAAGTATCAGGATATGTACGATAAGGATGTAGCCGAGTCAAAGCTCAGCAAGGAGCAGAAGGCCGCAGCCAAGGCTAAGGCCAAGGAAGAAAAAGAGAGAGCTAAAAAGATCCAGAAGATGTAACAGCTTGAAAGGAGATTCCCAATATGAAGAAATGTCATATTAACCTCCGCGAACTTGGAATAGCTTTACTCGCACCGATATGCATAACTTTTGTCCATGGGCTTATTCCATCATCTCTGGTATCATGTGTTATAATAATTATTCTCTGCGGATGTATACACCATATATATCCTTGGATATTCACCACAGGAGATAACCGTAACAATAAAAACAGAACAGGAACGAGATCACTCTCATTCCTGTTCTGTTTTTGTATTTTTATACTTATTGTCATAACAGGCCTCAGTCTGCAGTTCTTTTCGACCGGAATACTGAACGCCATTGAGCTCCATCGTCCAGAGCTTCTCGGCAGTTACAGAGACATGGTTCGTTCATCATTCTCTCTAAACAACGGTATCTTCAGAGTTACAACAGTCATGCTGCTTGCACCGGTCTGTGAGGAGCTTGTGTTCAGAGGGATCTCTCTGAGTTCTTCCAGACGTGCATTTACATGCAGACATTCAGATGCCATCGCCATCCTACTGTCAGCGCTGCTGTTCGCCCTTTATCACGGCAATTTAGTCCAGTTCTGCTACGCCCTTCCCATGGGAATCCTTCTCGCGCTGCTCGCCACATGGACGTCTTCCCTGCTGCCATCGATCCTTCTTCACATAACGATCAACGTATCTTCTTATTTCACCGGGATGCTGCCATTTGCACTGCCACATACAGGCTGTATACTTGCAACTGGTATCACGTCAGCCGCAGGCTTCATCGCCCTATATCTGCTGTTGCGCCGAAGTGGCAAATCACACAAAGTATCTTGACATGTGATACACATACACTTTTTCATCGGGATCCTCTTCGTATCCTGACAACTTGATGATATTCTTCAACACAAAATACCTGCTGTCCCTCATGACTCTCTGATATTCAAATGTCGGGTAGTACAGCATTAGATATATATTTCTCGGTGCCCTGCGCACGGAATCTATTATATTGTCTATGACCTTCTTGAACACCTCCGGGGAAAATGGATTGAAGAAATAGAAATAATTATCTTCATCTGCAACCTCATACTCTTGCGCCGGAATGTTATAGAAGTTCATCCTGTCTTCCTGATCATAAAATCTGCTCTGATAACCCGCGGCATTTTCCAGAAGCTTCTCGTATATGTCAGCATCTGCCTCTATACCCGTGGCGCGGCAGTAATGCCTTGAGTTGCCATAGAACAACACACGCCCCAGTCCGCAGCCAAAATCAACAAGTGTATCCTCCGGCTCCATGGACACGGCATTGAACAGGGTCACAAGATCCCTGTAGTAAGTCGCCTGATATATATTATTCTCCTCGGTGGGCTGCTCCGCACCTATACACAGCGTCGTATCTATAGACAAAAAATCATCAAACGCCTTCTCGTCATCCATATAGCTATCCTCACTCCACGGTTATCCTGAGTACGTTAAACGATACACATTCATTGCCATAATCCATCACATACACCACGACCAGACCAAGCCCCTTTTCCGTCTCCACGAGCTGATAGCCTTCAGTGAGTATGCTTATATTCATCATACCAACCGGAGTAGAATAAAATGCCTCTCTGGTCTCTCCCGATCTGAACGACATGGCAGCACTGACTTCGCCCTTCTTTGTCAGGTCAAGTCCTAATTTGTCAAACTTCAGCAGATTTCTCGCCGGTTTCTCAAGATCCTCATAATACTCATCGTATTTCAGGTAAAATACCCCGTCCTTCTCATGAAGGCTTCCCCTGGTAACAAGCTCTATGGGTTCAACATTGTTCTCTTCCCTGCTCGTCCTCTGCTCTCCAACTACTGTCACAGTAACATTCTTTACCATATAAACTTCCAATCTATGTAATTTTATAAATTTATCTCTCTTTTGCCATCTCAATAAGCGTTGTGACGAGAGTCTTTATATCGTATCCCTGAGCATTCCACAGCATTGGATACATGCTTATTCCTGTAAATCCAGGAAGTGTGTTGATCTCATTGAATACAACTCTGTTTGTTCCATTCTCAAGGAAGAAATCCACTCTGGAGAGTCCGAAGCCGTCAAGTGCTTTGAATATCTTCACAGCGTCTTCCCTTATCTCGTTCTCTGCTTCCTTAGGGATGTCGGCGCCGATAACCGTTCTCGACTCAGCATTGTTGTACTTTGCATCGAAATCGTAGAACTCAGCAGCGGCAAGTATCTCGCCAACTCCCGAAGCCTTGGTATTGTCCTTGTAACCGAGGACTCCGCACTCAAGCTCACGTCCAACTATCGTCTCCTCAACGAGGATCTTGTTGTCGTGCTTTACGGCCTCATTCAGCGCATACAGAAGGCTAGCTCTGTCAGTCGCCTTATTTACACCCTTTGATGATCCGGCCTTTGAAGGCTTTACAAATACAGGGTAATCAAGCTCAGCCTCAACTCTGTCCATAGCACTGTCTATGTCGCTGAAATCCTCTGCAAGCACAGGTACAAATCTCGCCTGTGAAACACCGATGTGATCAACGATTATCTTCGTATAGAATTTATCCATGGATGCTGCCGATGCCAGAACGCCACATCCAACATATGGAATATCTGCCATCTCGAACAATCCCTGTATAGTTCCATCCTCGCCATACATACCGTGAAGTACAGGGAATATGACGTCCACCTTCTGGCGCTCCACACCTGCATCGGAGAAAACTATAAGCTCTCTTCTGGTGTCCGGTGAGATCACTGCTGTGACTTTGCTGTCATACCAGCTTCCATCCGCTATACTCTCTATATTATCTGCCTTTAACCATCTTCCATCCTTGGTAATGCCAACCAATGTCATATTATACTTTTCAAGATCAACCCCCTTGGCAACTGTCTGTACCGATATACATGAAACCTCATGCTCTGATGATCTTCCTCCAAATATTACAACCAAATTTTCCTTAGCCATGACATGTGCTCCTTATACTTTAATCCGCGGTGCACCCGGGGCACACCACAGGTCAAAGTATAACACCTGGGAATCAACTTTTCAACGTCACTTATCCCCCAGATCTATACATAATGTCTCATACATTCCGGGCGGACAGTCCTCCCCGGAATCACCAAAATACTCATAAGAAAATCCGGAGTTTGCATCGGCATCCACGCCCCACGCATTTGCCGCGCTCTGGGCAATGTCATTTATATCCTCCATCGCCATGACAAGATTGTGGCGCATCTGTATATAACTCAGATTCTCATTGTAGTCGTCCCCAAGCCACATGCCGATCTGCTTCATGACTGTGTTGCCCACATAGCTCTCAAGCTCATCTCTCTCATCCTCAGACTTCATATCGCCATCATAATCGACCTTAAGCCTTATGACCCTTCCACTGTCATCCAGTGAATTGTTGTACATGACCGCATCCGCCATTATCTCCCTCGACACCTTATCCTTATATTTCTTCACATAAGAAACCTGTCCAAATATCACACCGCCGACAATTCCTATGAGGACACCCAGTATGGCCGCCCTGAACATTCTCCACATAAACAATACCTCCTGATCATCTAAGTCTCTATTCACCTATCCCATCTCTCGCGTATGTCGCCAGACACTGGCCTTCATAGTGTGTCTTAAGATATTCATTTGTATTGTTATCCCCGGATTTCTCCAGTATATTCTGTTCTATCACCACAGTCACATAGCTTGTAGCAAATTCCTTCTCAAGTTCGGCTGCAGCCTCGTTCATTACCTGGGTATCCTCCGCTACTATATACTCCACATGACTCGTATCGAGGGACTTCGCATGACTCTCATTATAACTTCTGCAAGCATCGGCAAATGAACCGGCGTCCACCTGGTACACCCCCTCCTCGGTCAGGGAATCCTCATCGTCGTCCAGTCCTGTTATGACCAGACTGTATCTCAGCCCGCCGCCGGCAGGCTCCTCCGTGCTGCGCTCTATGATGACCGCATTCACATAGTCCACATCCTCCACCGGCTTGTATTCACACCCACTCAATATACACGCCGTCAATAACACCGCCGCCAGTCCGGCAGATTTTTTTACAGGCCATTTCCCGGCAAGTGATGCCGCCGGCAATATTATCGACAGGGGTACATCCACCAGAATAAGATATCCGGAGATGATCTTTATACGGTCCTGCTGTCCGGGCAGCATCCCGGCCCACAGGCATACGGCAAATGCAAGGACTGCCCACAATGTCTTCCACAGCCATCTGTGCCGAACACCCAGTCTGTCCACAGCGCCCCATCCACCTATGACGTTTGGAACCAGTGCCATCACACCGAACACGATGACAAGGTAACACACCAGCATGAGCGGCCTGAGCTTCACTCCGCCAGGCAGTTCCATGGCTCCCACTATATATAGTATATTTTTCTCCTTAGCCATGAGCGCACCCGTGCCCAGTGTACATATCACAATTATCGAACACATAATGCCTATTATGGTACTTGTGCCTACGGCTGCACTCAACATTCCTCTTCGCCTCCGAATGACGTGTATATACACCAGCATCACCGTCTCCATAGCCGAGAATCCAAGAAAAAGCAGTCCTCCCCTAGCCATGACACGGCTTATGGTGAGATTAGCCCCGCCCTCGTCTCCTATCTCAGTCACAGTCTTAAGCACTGACAGATCAAGGTTACTCACAGAAGACAGAATGACCACAGCCCCCGCCGCGACAGCGAACCAGAACACGGACTCCGCAAACCTGACCATCCCCCTTGTGCCACGGCTACCCATATACAGACATGCAAGCAACAAAGGGATTGAAATAGCAATTACCGTGTATCTTTTCAACATCAACTGCCTGGAACACTCGGCAAGGACAAACAGCAGCAAGCCCATCCTAACGGCAGTTCTCGCCCCATAAATCAATGCAATAGTCCTATTTTTGACTTTACCACTTTCGCTGTTCCCTCTCTCATCAATCTTCATGTATACAATATATAGTGCTATCACGTAAGCAAAAGCCATGCATAGCGTCAAAAAAAGTGACAAAATCAGGCAATTTCTTCCAAAATATGAGGGTATTAATGTAACCACAAAAGTTATCATCCCCGGCAAAACAAGCAAAGCCATCTTAAAAAAGGCAGAAAACGTCACATTATATTTATCATTCATATCTATTTTCTCTTTCTGACCAACCTGCGCCGCTCGTCAGGATTGCTCCATTTAGGTCTGTTGATCATTTTCTTTATAGGCGCGCGGACAACAAAGTCCTTATATCCCTCGCCAGTGTATGCACAGGTCACGACAGGGGACATATACGGCACGCCAAAGCTGTCCAGGGATGCAAGATGAAACACGAGAACCAGCATCGCAAGGATAAATCCAAGTATTCCATAAAGTGCGCTGGTGATTATAATTACGAACTTAAGCAATCTGAAAACAGACGCAAACGCCTCATTCGGAATGGCAAATGAAGCTATAGCCGTGAGTGCCACAACTATCACAACCATGGTGCTGACTATCCCAGCCTCCACGGCTGACTGACCAACTATCAGACCGCCAACCACTCCTATCGTATTTCCAAGCTGGCTCGGCAGTCGTATCCCGGCCTCCCGGAGCAATTCAAACAAAAGCTCCATTATCAGCACTTCAACTACAACGGGGAACGATAGCTGGCTTCTCGCATCGGCTATCGCATACAGAAGCTTGTCGGGTATCAGCTCCCTGTGATAACAGGTGATCGCAATATAAAGTCCCGGCAGTCCCACCGCAATGAACGCTGCCACATACCTTATCATTCTGGCAAATGTCGCCACCGGCCATCTGTTATAATAATCGTCCGCCGTCTGAAACAGAGTGTTGATGGTGGCTGGAGCAATTATGACCTCAGGTGAATTGTCAAACACAACGACAACCCTGCCCTCCACCAGAGCCGCGGCCGCCTTGTCAGGTCTTGTGGTCGCCTGGTATATCGGAAATATCTCCTGCCATTTCTTCTCCATCAGATGTTCAGCCATACCGCTGTCAAACACCGCATCTATCTCATACTTATCGATGGTGTCCCTTATCTGCTGTACCAGCTCAGGCTCCGCTATATCTTCCATATAGAATATCCCGTACTCTGTTCTGGATCTGACGCCCATTGTCCCCTGTTCCAGCTTCAGATGTACATCCTTGATCCTTCTCCTTATCAGAGCTGTGGATGTCCTAAAGTTCTCATTGAAGCTGTCCCTCGGCCCTCTCATTCCTCCCTCGGTGGAGCTTTCCTCTATACCTCTCACAGGGAAATGTTTCGATGACACTACTATTGCCTGATCGCTCCCGGATACAAATATGGCCGTATCCCCCCTGAGAACCGCCCTGACAACGTTGTCCATGTCACTTTCCTGGGTATAATCCGCCGTCTGACCCTCGCAGGAGATTATATGCTCCCACAGATCTGCCGTGTCTTTATTCCGCCATTCCCAGGTTATTGGTTTTATTAATGTGTTCTCAATCAACTCATGATCACACAGTCCATCTATATACACCACGTATATTGCCGGATCATCTCCCCAGGCACAGCGGTCCAGATCAAACCTTCGCTCCACGATATCGCTCCAGTTACCGAACATTGTCTCAATTTGTGTGATGTTTTCGTCTATTTTTTTACTGATTGAAGCCATCGTCCGCCGTAAACACCTCCAACATACCGTTTATCTTCTGTAATCTATCTTGTCCAACGGATGAGTTTTTATTCAGACATACACGTAAAAAGGCGGAACACGTTTTCACGCATTCCGCCTCTTATACAGGTATTTATTATTATGCATATTGTTATTTCTGTGCTATGACAACATTTGCGATCACAATCTGTTCCTGATCGTATATATGTATACGGGTTATCTCCTTGGCTTTCTCTTCATCCCTGGCTATTATCGCATTCATGAGAGCCTCATGCTCCGCTATAAGCTTGTCGTGATAGCTGAAATCCTTTACATACTCCACGCGGTATCTGTACACCTGCTCACGAAGACTCTGGGACATGCTGATCAGTCTCGGATTGTTCGTCATGTCCATTATAGTATTGTGAAATGCAACATCCGCATCTACTATCTCCGGGATTATCTTGGAGCTTACCGCTTTCTTAAAGTCGGCATAGGACTGCTTCAACCGCTCTTTTCCCTCGTCGTCTATCCTTTTGCAGGCAAGCCCTGCCGCAAGATCCTCAAGCGCCATCCTGATCTCAAGCGCATCGCTCAGATCCTTTGCCGTTATCCTGGCAACCTCTGCTCCCCTTCTCGGGATCATGACCACAAGCCCTTCAAGCTCAAGCATTCTCATGGCCTCCCTGACAGGGGTACGGCTTACGCCAAGCCTCTTCGCAAGAGTGACCTCCATAAGTCTCTCCCCCGGCTCAAACTCACCGTGAACTATAGCATTCCTCAAAGTCTTAAACACTACCTCTCGAAGGGGCAGGTACTCATCCATATTCAATCTAAGATCCATCACATACCTCTTCTTATGTTATACGGGCTGACGGCATACGCAGCCTGTATCTCGTCCTTTTCACGCAGCATATCTACTACCCTTTGTGCCAGTTCTTTATCCCTGTTGTCATATATTCCGAACACTGTCGGCCCACTGCCACTCATGAGCACTCCCATGGAGTCGTTCTCCGCTATGAGCTTCTTGACTGAATCTATCACAGGATTTGCAGGTATCGTAACCGTCTCGAGCACATTTGCCATTCTGTCTGTTATTCCCTTCAGATCTCCGGTCTTGAGTGCATCCGCCATGCCATCGATATCTGGATGCTCCTCCAGCAGATCCACCTTCAGGTTCTGGTATACCCATTTTGTGGACACTCCGATCGCCGGCTTCGCTATGACGATCAGGCAGTCCGGCATAGGTGGAAGTGGTGTAAGGATCTCTCCTATTCCCTCCGAGAGTGCCGTACCCTGCATGATACAGTAAGGCACATCTGCGCCGAGCTTCACTCCATGTTCCATGAGCTGTTCATCGGAAAGGTTCAGTCCAAACAGCATATTCATCGCCTTGAGGGCTGCCGCTGCATCAGCGCTTCCCCCTGCCATTCCGGCTGCAACCGGTATGTGTTTATCCACGGTTACATGAACACCCTTGTCTATTCCATATATATCCTTCATCATCCGGCACGCCTTGTATATGATGTTATCCTTCACATCCGGCAGCTCCGCCGAATCCGATGTTATAACGATCTCGTCTGTGGTGACATCGCAAAATGTCAGTTCATCCCACAGATCGACCGTCTGCATGATCATTTTCACCTCATGATATCCATCCTCGCGTCTCCTGACCACGTCGAGACCGAGGTTTATCTTTCCATATGCCTTTAATGATATTTCCATTTTCTCTCCTATCCGTGACATTTCCCCTGCAGCTTTTCAGCCTGCGATCACTTTTTTCTAACAGAATATCCAAATTTGCCGAGTTTGTCGCCAAGTGCAAAATACTCTCCATGTGAATATGCGACAAGTCCCGTGCTGTTGAGGTTGAATTTGCCGGTCTTATCCATGTATTCATCACTTATCTGGACTCCGACCACCTCAGCGATAAACATGTGGTGGGATCCAAGCTCAACTACCTGCTTTACCTTGCACTCTACGTTCACCGGACTCTCCTCTATAGCCGGGCATGACACATTCACGCCGTCACATGCATGGAGGTTCATCTCCTTGAATTTATCCACGTCTCTTCCTGATTTCACACCACAATAATCAGTTGCAAATGCCAGTTTCTCGGTGACGAGATTTATGGTAAATTCTCCTGTCTCCTTGATTATGTCGTAGGAATATCTCTCCGGACGCACCGATATGGACACCATTGCAGGATCGCTGCATATGGTACCGGCCCACGCTATCGTCACTATGTTTGGCTTCTCTCCCGGTCTCTGGCAGCTCACCATAACTGCCGGAACCGGATACAACATATTTCCTGGTTTCCAATTCTGTTTTGCCATGTCTATACCTCTTTCTCTATTGACCTTCAACTCATTTTCAGCCACTTTCAGTCACTGTGGCGCAACGCACCACAGTGCTGATATCTCAAGCTGTCAATTGTTCGTATTTTGTATATTGTATACATTATACATAATAATACATGCCAGTGCATAAAATTACAACCGCATACAGCGCTCTTTATTTATCTTATTTTATTGACAGCGGATTTATTACTATAATATGAATGATCTGTCCCGGTGTTACACAAGGAAATGCAGACAAAAAAAATGATCACCCGGAAGATCATTCCAGATAATCACTTATTATTCCCTGTGCCGTTTCGCTGTCATCGGACACCATGTATACCACAAATGTATCATGCACATACAGAACCGCATCATCAAGTCTGGCGGCCTCCGACGATTTGTAATCAAGGTACATCCGCAACTGTGAGTCGCGTCTTTTCTTCATGTCCGCCAGTATGCCCTGGGCATCGACCGTTGACGACGCCTGAAATACTGCGAGCTCCTCGGCGGTGGCTCCCGTTGACATGTACACTGCACTGTCCTGCACCTGAACGCTGTCTATACCATAATATCTGAGCGCCGTCTCAGAGGAGACCTCCTCCACGGAATCCTCAAACTTCACGTTCTGCATGAGCATATCAGCCAGAGAGTGCACATCCGGCATATCTGCCTCGTCGTCTCCATTTCCTGCGCATCCCGCAAGCGAACAGATCACCAGACAGCATGCAAACAAATATATTATTCTTTTTATCATATGCCTCCGTCTCCACTATCTTCTGACATACACGTTCTTTCTGATGTAGTCCATCATCTTGAGACAATATTTCTTATTACAATGTTTTCCATCTATTCCCGCATCCTCCGGCAGAACACCATCCACAGACACGCTGTGAGCCACATCGAGATAGATCACCTGATCGTAGCTGCCACACATCTCCTGCATGAGAGAATTGAGCTTGTCCACACCCGGGTTGTTATACACCTGGTCTTTTGATGAAAGCTCCGCCGATACAGGAAGTACTGACATCACATATACATTTGCCGCAGGCTGTAACTGGGAGATCTGATCCAGTAAAGTCTTGTAGGCCAACATGTACCGCTCGTTATACCACGAAAGCTCCTCAAGCCCAAATGAAATGTATATATTCTCATAGCTCTTCATGCCAAGCATCTCGACAACCGTACACTGTTCTCCTGAATCGCAGGTGAACATCTTGGTATTAGCGACCTTCTCTATGTCCAGATTCTTCGCCACACACATATCCCAGTTGTCTACACCGCTGTACAGTCCCAGCGCCTCGGCTCTGGAATCACCTATGAGCAGAGATGTCGAGAAATACTGGTCATCCGTGGCATTCGCCGGCATGTATATATTGCTGTCATATTTGTCCGCTCCCTTGCCGCTCACATCAGGGTTGGTGTAATTGACAAATTGTACATACTGACCATTTCGCTGATCCGGAATGGCCGCATCCTCCGCAGTTGCCAGATACTGCTGTGCAGCCCCCTCCGTGTCACTGTATGACATATCCTGACTGCTGCTCTCACTTATATCTGCCGATGTTCCGCTCTCAGGCTGGAACTCCTCCTGGCCGTTCACATTCTTTTTCAGGTTGCCCTGTCCAAGCGCAAATATCATTATGACTGCGACGACCACTCCTATTCCGCTCTCGACGAGTTTCATTCTGCGGTGATGCCGCTGTCTGTATATCTTTTTTCTATAATCAGTGTTATTATTCTTAGTCACCTTCGACCTCCGAATTAACTAACTTTCATGTCTTTCGCAAAATATCCTATGATAGTATAGCAATTAATGATAAAATAATCAAGAACGCCGCGTTTTGTGAACCTCATTGTTGCCATACAATTTTTTCCGTGTTACTATTTCACATAGGAAAGTTCAATGTTTTTGCGGATTTCAGCATACAACTCAAACACAACATATTTATAGAAGAGGAGAACACGATGAACACTACAGCACGTACAATAGACTACAAGGGCGAGACTTGTATTGAACTTATATCAGGCGATTACCGTGCACTGATCGCACCATTTAACGGGAGCAACATTATGAAGATGGAGAACACAGCTCTGGATATTGATATATTCAGGAACGATCCTTCCCTGACTCCTGCACAGCTCAAAGCAGCAGCAGAGATCTACGGAATGCCTACCCTGTATCTCCCTAACAGACTGTCACACGGCAACTTAAGAACCTCCGATGCCATGTATCATTTCCCATGCAATGATCCTCTCGGCAACCATCTCCACGGTTTCCTTCATCTCAGAAACCACAGCATAGAGAGCGTGTCAGTGGATGGAGACAAGGCCATCGGCAAGACTTCATATGTATATGATGAGAAGGATGAGTTTTTCACTACATACCCTGTGAGCTTTAGAGCAGACTTCACATTCACTCTTGCTCCGGACGGTATGCACTACGAGTTCACACTCACCAACCTCTCCGACAAGCAGATGCCATACGGCGTATGTAACCACGTTGCATTCAAGGGGCCTTTCACAAGCACAGGAAAGGGCGAGGATGTACGTCTCTGTGTACCTGTTGGAGACAAATGGGAGCTTGATGAGCACGCTATCCCTACAGAGAAGAACCTTCCTATAACAGATTACGATCTCCAGTACAAGAACGGAACCATGGTACCTGTTCTGAAGGACATCGACAACGATCTCTACACAGCGGAGATGAACGAGCTGGACGGCAAGCCTTTCTACGGAGTATACGCAACTGATGTTGCCACAGGCAAGAAGGTCTGCTATGAGGTTGACGACACAATGAAGTTCTGGATCATGTGGAACGATCACGGCGACAAGGGTTACTTCTGTCCTGAGCCAATGAGCTGGAATATTGACGCTCCAAATCTCTCAGGAGCACCGGAGATCACAGGCTACACAGAGCTTGCTCCAGGCGAGTCCAAGACAGTAAAAGAAAGAATATTCACAATGGCATAAAACATGACATTTTCTATGGAACGGTCTCCCGGCGGAGGCCGTTCTTTCATATTATTAATTTTTCCCCTGTCTCGTTGTTTTTCTCCCCCCGGTATAATAAAATTATTATAATACCATATGCAAGGAGGGATTCTATGAAAAAAATACTTAGATTTTTACTGGTTTTCGCGGCAATGTTCTGTATGACATGCTTCACAGCATTTGCAGAAGATACCGACACTCCAGACACATACTATCTGGAGTTGGATGCAGCAGGAGGACAGTTATCGGGAGAGACTTCCACTGTGATAAGCAGCCCATCAGCAGAATTTACGACTGTTGACCTGTCAAAGTACAAGCCAGAGAAAGACGGCTTTACATTCACCGGATGGTACAACGACAAGACAAAGGTCACCAGCATTGACACATCATACTTCCAGTCTACAAACCGTATAAAGCTGACAGCGATGTACACCAAGGACAGCTTCTCCGGTTCAGGGCTCACCTTCACACTGAATGCAAATGGAGGCAAGCTCGGAGATGCGGACAGCGGAACATATGACTTTGATGTAGCAGGATCAGGATATGGCGTGGCACTGAACGACTACCCACCGACCCGTGAGGGCTATGAGTTCAAGGGCTGGAACACGAAGTCCGACGGATCAGGCAAGACCGTGAACATCATATACACCTCTTCCTTTGAGAAGGCGGCAGATAACGGATATGAGTATTCCGATACTGATGACTCATCGGCTAAAAGAAACCTGGTATTTTATGCGATGTGGAAATCAGACTCTGCTCCTACAGGCACCATCAGCATGGGCGATAAGAGCTGGAACGGTCTCCAGGATGTATCATCATTTGAGCAGTATTACAACAAGACCCAGAAGGTTACCATCACCTGTGACAACAACTCCGACCCTTCCATCACAGTCGGCTACCTGATAAGCGACTCAGCTCTGTCATCGGACGATCTGGGTGCAGCAACATTTACCGAGTATAAGAAAGCATTTTCCATAAAGGACGAGGGCAAATATGTTGTATACGCAAAGCTTTCATCAGAGGACGGCAAAACAACATACTTATCCACAGATGGCTTCATCATCGACACACACGCGCCAAAGGTCACAGGAATCGCCGACGGAGAGACTTACTGCCTGTCAGCCGTGATGACCGTGAAGGAATCCCATCTGGCAAAGGTCACAGTGAACGGCGAGGAGAAATCCCTTGACGACGATCACTCACTTGCTCTGGAAGCCACAGATGGTGAGCAGACCATCATCGTATCCGACAAGGCGGGAAATGAAACCAAATTGACTGTAACAGTAAACAAGAAACACACCGCAGAAACCGACGACGGTGACTGCACGACACCTCAGAAATGCCGCTACTGCGGTGAGATCGTCGTAGAGGGCAAGAGCAGCCACGACCTCGGCAACTGGACAAGTGATGGCAACGGCAAAACCCATTCCCGCAAGTGCAAGAACAAGGGCTGTGGATATAAGGTCATCCAGGACTGCTCCGGCGGAACCGCAACCTGCCAGAAGAAGGCAGTGTGCTCTGTGTGCGGCAAGAGCTACGGCAAACTCAGCACAACGAACCACACAGACCTTAAGAAGACTGATTATGTAGCAGCAACCACCTCCAGCAAGGGCAATATAGAATACTGGTATTGCTCAGCCTGCAAGAAATATTTCAGCAACAAGGGCTGTACAAAGGAGATAAGCAAGGCTGACACAGTCATCGACAAGGCAGCACCCGAGATTATCGGCGGCAAGGGAAGCAAATGGAGCAAGGCCAGCAAGAACACTATCAAGTTCAGATCGAACGCTGAGTACGCTGACTTTGTCTGTGTCCTCATAGATGACAAGGAACTTGACCCTTCATATTACAACAAGAAAGAGGGAAGCATCATAATCGAGCTCAAGACGAGCTATCTTGAATCCCTCTCGGTCGGAAGCCACACCATAACCATCAGATCCAAGACCGGAGATGCTGTGACAACATTTACAGTGTCCAAGAAGGAGACTTCCACAACCACACAGACAACTACCAGAGCCACAACCGAGGCGACAACGGCAAGTACGACCGAGGTCACCACAGAGTATAGAAATACATTTACCCCTGTGACGACCGAGGCGACCACAACTGAGATATCCACGATAGAGCGTACCACAACCGAGACGACCACTGAGGTCACAACAGAAAAGAGCACACTCACCGTGGGCAGCTACGCTTCCACTGATAAGAGTAAGAGTAAGGTACATAACCTTCAGCTCATAATCCTTATAACAGTGCTTGCGACCATTCTAGTCTCGTTTGTGATAATCATAATTTCAGGTATGAAGAAGAAATAATACCGAAAAGTTCAATAAGGCAGCACGTCAGGACAACCTGACGTGCTGTTTTTCTATGTTTTTCCATGTGACAACGTTTTCACTCTTTTCTTTTGATTTCCAGCATTTACAAGCATATATTGCATACATACCCGATATGAAAACGGGAAATTAAAAAAAGAGAGGAAGAAGATTATGAAGAAACAATTGGCAACATTACTCGCAGTCACAGCACTTGGAATTGGAGTTCTGTCAGGATGCGGTGTGAGCGCAGCATCTAACTCAACCGGCAGCTCATCTGACTCAGCGGGCGCTATTGAGATAACGAACGTATCCTACGACCCAACCAGAGAGCTATACGCAGCGTACAACGATTTATTTGCAAAGCACTGGAAAGAGGAAAAGGGACAGGACGTATCAGTTGTTCAGTCACACGGTGGTTCAGGAAAGCAGGCGCTTGAGGTGGCAAATGGGCTTCAGGCCGATGTGCTTCTCGCATGGGAGAACGAGGCGTTCCTCTCACTGGATGAGCATCCTGGTGAGTACGAGATCGTGGTTCCTTCCGTATCTATACTGTGCCAACCTACAGTCTCAGTAGTCGACGAGGTGGTTGACAAGAGAGGCACAAGGGATGTCGCAACCGAATATCTGAACTACCTGTATTCCGACGAGGCACAGAAGCTTGAGGCAGAGTGGTACTACAGACCATCAGATCAGGATATCCTGAAGCAGTTCGAATATCAGGGACAGAGCAACACCATATCGGAGCTGCCACAGGACGGCAAATGGATCATAACAAATGTTGACCTCACAGACATATCACACTTCGGAGGCTGGACAGAGGCCAGCAAAAAGCATTTCGCGGACGGAGGGCTCTTTGACTCCATATACGAGGAAAAGAATTAATTTGAAATGGCAGTCTGGCGGGAAATCCAGATAATACATACAGGAAAGGAATGACTGAGACATGACACATCGGCACACACACGCAAAAAAGAAAAGTAAAAGCATCATACCGGGATTCGGTTTGTCATTTGGAATAGTAATGGCAATCCTCGGAATTATAGTGGTGATCCCCCTGTGCTCTCTGGTGGTATTCTCAGCCAGACTGTCACTATCCGAATTCTGGCAGACCATCACCAGACCGAGAGTTCTGTCCAGCTACGCAGTGAAGTCAATACTTCTCACCTTGAAGGTCGTAGTCATCACGGTGGTGGTCAACACAATTTTCGGACTTTATGCCGCGTGGCTCATAACCAAATTCACCTTCCGGGGCAAAAAGATCATATCAACGCTCATCGATCTGCCGTTTACCATATCCCCGATCATCGCGGGCCTTATATTCGTACTTACATTTGGCAGGCAGAGCTTCCTGTATCCATACCTTGAAAAGCTCGGGATACAGATCATATTCGCGGTTCCGGGGATCGTCCTGGCTACTATATTTGTAACATTTCCTTTCATATCAAGGGAGATCATACCGGTTCTCACAGCGGCGGGCAACGATGAGGAGGAAGCTGCAGCCCTCATGGGAGCAAACGGATTCCAGATATTCTCACAGATCACACTCCCCCACATACGCTGGGCTCTGCTGTACGGAATTGTACTGTGCTCCGCAAGGGCCATGGGTGAATTTGGAGCTGTGTCAGTTCTCTCGGGACATCTCAGAGGACTCACCAACACCATGCCACTCTATATCGAACTGCTGTACCAGGCATTTGACTTCACAGGAGCCTTTGCCATGTCGTCCATACTGGTCATCATGGCAGTCATCATACTGATACTTAGAAACATACTTGAACACAGAGGAAATAAAGAGGGAGGTATATGATATGAATACACCTACAGATACACATTCATACGTAGAGCTCAGAAACATCAATAAAACATTTGGAGATTACAGGGCATCCGATGATGTCAGTTTCTCCATTGAGAAAGGAAAGCTCATCGGACTTCTGGGTCCAAGTGGAAGCGGCAAGACCACTATCCTCCGCATACTTGCAGGACTCGAGACCGCGGACTCAGGGGACATATACATAGATGGCAAAAAAGTAAATGGCATTCCCGCCAGCAAGAGGGAGATTGGCTTCGTATTCCAGAATTACGCGCTGTTCAGATACAAGACAGTTTATGACAATATCGCATTTGGAATGAAGATACAGAAATACCCAAAGTCAGAGATCCGCGACAGAGTGACGGAGCTGATAGAACTGGTTGGACTGAAGGGCCTTGAGAAACGATACCCAAGACAGTTGTCAGGAGGCCAGCGTCAGAGGGTCGCATTTGCCAGAGCGCTTGCCACCCAGCCACAGCTCCTGCTTCTCGATGAACCATTTGCCGCTATAGATGCAAAGGTCAGAAAGGAGCTCCGCGCATGGCTCAGGGATAAGATCTGGAACGCAGCTATGAAGCTCAACTACACGCCAAACCAGTCTGCCCGCCAGCTCAAGAATGGAAAAGGCGCGACTGTGGAGAAAACCTACTATATAAATGTGCTCATGACCAGAATGGACTCTGCCACGTCGGACCCATTCTTTACAGAACTGCTGCATGTCATAGAGAGTGAGATCCACAAGAACGGATGCATCCTGTCCAAGGTATGGTATCGGTCCATCTTCTCCGACGACAGGAGATGCAGGTATGAGAACGTGGATTCTGTAATCCGCAGGATGTGCGAGGAAGCGGATGGCCACAACGACGGACTTATTGTCATCGGAAAATGCAACCGCGCAGCCCTGAAGAAGCTCAGCCAGCGCTATCGCAGCACAGTGTATGTCAACAGGGATTCTGCAAACGGCGAGGTGGATGAGGTCATCTGCAACGGTAGCCAGATTGCCAGAACAGCGGTTGAATACCTCATATCTCTTGGACATGAGAATATCGGATATGTGGGAAACTGCAATAACGAGGCCCGCTACAAAGGATATCTTGAAACTCTTCACGATCATGGACTTGATATCGACACGGACTACGTCATCAACACAAAGCTCAGCGAGGTTGAAGGATTTGAGGCCATGGAACACTTCATGAAATCCGACAAGAGCCCAACCGGAATATACTGTGCCAATGACATAACGGCCATAGGGATGCTGAAGTACCTTGCCAAATGCAAGAACAGATATTACACTCCTTCCATCATATCCAGCGACGGTATCGAGGAAGCCCAGTACACAACTCCGATGCTGACCACAGTGGAGATATCCAAGACGGACATGGGGCATTTCGCCCTGCAGCTTCTAATGGACAGACTCAAGGGCGGTCACAAGGGAGTCGCAAGAATTGAGCTCCAGTGCAAGCTCATCAAGAGAGATAGCTGCACACTGGCAGAAGACAGCAAATGGTGCGAATATTACATTTAATATCCGCACCATTTGTCGTCTGTTCATGTATCCATGTCCATATATTCAGTTTCTGTATTCAATATCTGTATCCAGCAGTTGTCCTTCTCGTGACTACTCTGTCGTATCATCTGTAGTCGTATCTCCCGTAGTCATAACTGTTCCGCCGAGATACCACTCTCCATCCTTCTCATAACAAATGATATCCATGTCCAGATCATACGGTGAAGTCTGACCCTGGAATGTCATCATTATCTTTCCGGTAACTGGAATGACATAACCCTTTGATATACCTGCTTCCTTCTGGGTCTTTCCATATACAGTGCTGCTGACTGCCGCCAGATCGCTGGACTCTGCCACATGCCCATCACCCATGGTATAGCTGACTGTATATTCTATATTATTTTCCTTATAAGTCTGGAACACAGTGACCAGATCCTTTGACGAATCGCTGTCTATGGTATCAGGATCCATAACACTCTCCACCTTGTCAAGATCCGCTTCCTCAAGGCCCTCCATGTAGGTCTTTATCAGATACTCGCTCTCTGATTTTCCGGTCATATTTTTTCTGACAACTATGTATATCACCACTACTATCACTGCTAACACGATCGCACCAAGTGCTATAAACAGCTTCTTTTTGCCTTCTTTTCTGCTCTCCTCCATAAGCTGTATATCACGCTCGTCCAGCTCCATATCATCCATTCCGCTTCCGCCTACATAATTCTTAGTTTCATTTTTTCCCATAGTAAATAACTCCTATACTGTTTTGATATTACACAGTATAACACAGCATAAGCATCAATTAATTACTCAAATACAGGAATTAATACATTTAGTAATTGTGCAATTTTCACTATAACTTTGTTGTGTTTTAAAGTCTTTTATTATATAATCAGAGTGTATGGCTGACTTTAAGGGAGAATTTAGCACAAGTCGATACAAAAGCGGCTTCAGGGGGGCTGGCATAGCCATCTGGAAGCCTTCACAAA
Organism: Coprococcus sp. AF16-22; assembly: GCF_003461545.1. Taxonomy (NCBI): domain Bacteria; kingdom Bacillati; phylum Bacillota; class Clostridia; order Lachnospirales; family Lachnospiraceae; genus Coprococcus; species Coprococcus sp. AF16-22. Next base: position 104,009 of record NZ_QTXH01000002.1, on the reverse strand, counting down.
ACATTGGAAGGAAGGTATATGCTACATGAAATTTGGTTATTTTGATGATGCCAACAAGGAGTATGTCATCACATCTCCTAGAACTCCTTATCCTTGGATCAACTACCTTGGAACACAGGATTTCTTTTCACTGATCTCCAACACTGCAGGAGGTTACAGCTTCTACAAGGACGCTCGTCTTCGTAGAATCACAAGATATCGTTATAACAACGTGCCTATAGATATGGGCGGACGTTATTTCTATATCAACGACAATGGTACAATATGGAATCCGGGATGGTCACCGGTAAAGACAGAGCTTGACGAGTATCAGTGCCGTCATGGTATGGGATATACAATCATCACAGGTAAGAAGAATGACCTTAAGGCTGAGGTTACTTTCTTTGTTCCTCAGAACTACGCTGGAGAGGTTCAGCAGGTCGTTCTTACAAATGAAGGCTCAGAGGAGAAGACATTCTCATTCTTCTCATTTGAGGAGTGGTGTCTCTGGGATGCACAGGATGACTGCACCAACTTCCAGAGAAACTTCAGTACAGGTCGTGTAGAGGTTGTCGGATCAACTATCTACCACAAGACAGAGTACAGAGACAGACGTGACCACTTCGCATTCTACACAGTGAATGACGAGATCGATGGTTACGATACAGACAGAGATTCATTCATCGGACTTTACAACGGCTTCCACAACCCACAGGCTGTTGAGGCTGGCAAGTCAAATGATTCTTTTGCTGATGGATGGTCGCCTATCGCTTCACACTACAAGAAGATCACTCTTGCTCCAGGCGAGACAAAGACTCTTGTATTTATACTTGGATATGTTGAGATGCCTGTTGACCAGAAGTTCGAGGCAGACGGCAAGACTATCAATAAGGTAAAGGCTCTCGAGATGATCGAGAAGTACAACACTCCTGAGAAGGTTGCTGCAGGTCTTGAGGAGCTCAAGGAGCACTGGAACAGACTGTTGAGCATTCTCAACGTTAACACACCTGATGACAAAGTTAACCGTATGGTCAACATCTGGAATCAGTATCAGTGTATGGTTACATTCAACCTTTCACGTTCAGCTTCATACTTCGAGTCAGGTATCGGCCGTGGTATGGGATTCCGTGATTCCAACCAGGATGTGCTTGGATTTGTTCATCAGATCCCTGATCGTGCAAGAGAGAGAATCATCGATATAGCTTCAACACAGTTCCCAGACGGTGGATGCTACCATCAGTACCAGCCACTTACCAAGAAGGGTAACGCAGATATCGGTGGAGACTTCTCAGATGATCCATTATGGCTGATCCTTTCAGTTTCAGCTTATATCAAGGAAACTGGCGACTGGGGCATCCTTGACGAGATGGTTCCATATGACAACGATATGTCAATTGCAAAGCCTATGCTTGACCACCTCAAGGTTTCATTCTACAAGATCGTGAACAACCTTGGACCACACGGACTTCCACTTGCAATGAGAGCTGACTGGAACGATTGTATCAACCTTTCATGCTTCTCAGATACACCAGGTGAGAGCTTCCAGACATACACCAACCCTAAGTTCGCTGCTGAGGGTGGATACTCAAAGGTTGCTGAGTCAGTTATGGTTGCTACACTCTTCACATATGCAGGTCCTAACTACGTTGCTATCCTTAAGCACCTTGGAATGGACGCTGAGGCTGATGCTGCTCAGGCTGAGATCGACAAGATGAAGGCCAACATCATGGAGTCAGCATGGGACGGCGACTGGTTCCTCAGAGCTTACGATGCAAACGGTGAGAAGATGGGATCCAAGGAGTGCGAGGAAGGTCAGATCTTCATCGAGCCACAGGGATTCGCTATCATGTCAGACATCGGTAAGGATCAGGGCTGCGACAAGAAGACTCTTGCTGCAATCGATGAGAGACTTAATACACAGCACGGACTTGTACTCAACAACCCAGCATTTACAAAGTATTACATCCAGTATGGTGAGATTTCTACATACCCAGGTGGATACAAGGAGAATGCCGGAATCTTCACACATAACAATGCATGGATCATCTGTGCTGCTGCTTACGCAGGTGCCGGTGATCAGGCATTTAAGTACTACTCAGAGATAGCTCCAGCTTTCACTGAGGAGACATCAGATATACACAAGACTGAGCCATATGTATACGGCCAGATGATCGGTGGTAAGGATGCCGGATCTGATATCGGCAAGCCGGGCAACCACTTCGGTCAGGGTAAGAACTCATGGCTGACTGGTACTGCTGCTTGGAACATGGTAGCTATATCACAGTACATCCTTGGTATCTCAGCAGACTTCGATGGTCTGAAGATCGATCCATCAATTCCTGCTGCATGGGATGGAATGACAGCTACACGTCAGTTCCGTGGTGCTACATACGACATCAAGGTTTCTAACCCAGCTCACATCAACAAGGGCGTTAAGAGCGTACTCGTTGATGGCAACGCTATCGAGGGCAACGTTATCCCAGCATTTGGCGATGGCAAGACTCACTCAGTAGAGGTTGTAATGGGCTAATATAGACCGTGGATTATAAAGCACATTTAAGAAAATATACGTAAGTATATAGTGCAAAAGCCCCACAATATCTATTTTAGATATTGTGGGGCTTTTTTGTTTATATGGCCTATCTTCTTCATCCCGCCACGGGATTGTCGCAAAACGCTGTGTTGTCCTCGTAAAAGATACAAATTAGCAACCTGTCCAACCCTACCTCTACTGTATAAGCAGCATCGGATCCACAGGATTGCCGTCCTTCTCGACTGCAAAATAGAGATTGCTTCCTTCCTCGCTGTAGAATCTGCTTGGCTCGCCAACGGTTCCCACTACCTGGCCGGCATCCAGATGCTCGCCAAGTGCAACCTTCACATCCTGAAGCTGTCCAAGTGTCACGGTGTAGCCGTCTCCAAGCTCAAGCTTGACGTAATTGCCCAGCTCTGGGTTGCTTGAGACCTCCGCTACCTTACTCTCATATACAGCCTTGACCTCATCGCCCGTCTGCGCCTCAATTACCATTGCAGGGCTGCACTTGTATTCCTTGAGTGTCTCAAAATACACTGTCGTATCCATGCTGTAAGGAATTATCACATTGCCATTTATAGGCCATGATATGCTATCCTTTGGATCGTAATGCAGGCTGTCATTTGAAACTCCTGAAGCTCCAGTCTCAGCACTCTCACTCTCCGCTGTGGATGCAGTGGAATTCTCTATGGTATTATCCGTCTCAATATCTTTCTGCTCTGATGTACCTTCATCCGACACTCCGCTGTTCTTATCATTTTTCTTATCGTTCAAAGCTTCCTTCGCATCGGCTTCCGTCGTACTGTCATTCGGCGTATTCTGTCCTATTGTTATGGTCTTCTCCTTTGAATTGGTCTGTGCGTTATAAAGTCCGAGCACTGTCACAAGCACTGCCATGCCTGTGATGAGCGAGATATAAAATATATTCTTCTTTATGCCGCCCAAAAATTTCTTCATATTCATCACCTCATCTGTATCATGTCCACTTATTGGCACTTATATACAGATGATTTGAATGTGTAAATATTTTTTATCAACCTTTATTTTGCAATCTCTATTCCAGTATAATAATACCTGAGGATCTGATCATACTTCTCTCCATTTTCCGCCAATACAGACGCCCCATACAGTGACATTCCCAGAGAATCTCCAACGCCCACCGTTATAATCCTGTATCCATCCTTAACCTTATCTATGTGTATATTCGTCGAGGCAAGTCCCAGTTGTTCTTTGAAAACATCAGCCTCCAGCTCGCTCCCAAATACATTTATGGTCTGTGCAAATCCAGATTCTGTGGCTGTCATAACCTTGACCTCATCCGTCATATTGTCAGCGTCTATCCATTTTCTGAATATCTTCTGAAGCCTGTCCCCGCTGTATATCTCAGTGGTCGAAAAGTCCTCCGCCATCTGATCCACATCACTTGCCACCTGCCTGAGATACGGTATGTCATGCCCATATATTTCCTGTGCACTCACAGTATGCCCTGTACTTATCATATGATACGCCGGAAGTATTATCTCTCCACCGTATTTCATAACCTGTCCACCGGTCGCATACACCGCCTTCTCCGCCCTTCTCATTATCCCGGAGCACTCGCCTCCCCATTTCTTCTTGAGCTGTGATTCCGTATATCTTATCTCCCGGAGCTGGGATTCATTTATAAGATTCTTTGTCTGCCCCTGTGTGGCGGAATTTCTGTCATTTTCATCCATCTGGTAATAGATTCCGGTCCTAACCACAACTGCGACCGCCTTGAGCATTTCATCGCTCCATTTGTCACTCATCATTCCCGCCAGCGTCGATGCTGTATACTCTTCCACATCCACGAGGGAATACTCCCCATTATCATAAATACACACATTGCGTCCGCTTTTTGCCGATCCGTCAGTGTCATCTCCCCCAACCGCCTTGTCGTATATTCCTGATATTATGTAAGCAAGTGCCATAGCACACGCAATCCCTATAATGATCGTCTTTGCATTCCTCATTTCACCCTCCCGCATTTTTATACCTCTTATATATATATCGTTTTTACACTGCTCATATACCCTTTTTACTGAGAAATCTTAACGCAAATTTTAGTCGTATCGTTTATTGACAAATGCAACATGACATAATATGATAATAGCGTATTCAAGATTAACGGTTCGATTGCTATATAAGGTAAGCTTTTCTTTGGAGTATTCTCTATAAGGTATATTGTAGTGTTTTCATTGAGTACAAATTTTCATTTTTAGGAGGTACTCGTGATGAAGAACGGTACAGTTAAGTGGTTCAACGGAGAAAAGGGTTATGGATTCATCTCAGATGATGAGACAGGAAAGGACGTATTTGTTCATTTTTCAGCAATCAACTCTGATGGATATAAGACTCTTAACGAGGGACAGAAGGTTACATTTGACGTAGAGGCTGATCCTAAGGACGCTTCTAAGGAGAGAGCAACTAACGTAACAGTTGTAGCTTAATTCACATATAACCATTAACACAAGAACAGGCGCTATACAGATCTTTGATCTATATAGCGCCTGTTTTTTATTGCTTGTTAATATCACGGTTTCCTCACGGCTTCCCGTTACGCCCTGCTTCCGAGAGCCTTCTTGCGGGCTCTGTATTTCGCTCTTATGTATCTGCCAGCTGCAGACAGCTCTGTAGTCTTCCACCTGCTTGTTTTCTTCGTCTTAGACGAAAGCAATGAACACGACTCATTCTTGTTGCTGAGACTCCAGCAGAAATAGCTGACATTCGCCTTGTTGAGTCTGGTCAGCCATTTGCCGGTGTAGGCTTTGCTTATGCCTCCATCGCCGCTTGCCGCGGACATTCCGAACTCTGTGACTATGACCGCTATCCCCTTCTTCCTTGCGTATGCAAGCTTCGCAGGAAGATACTGGTTGTGGCTCCACTCATTTGCATAGAAATGGAGTGAGTACATTATATTCTTGTAGCCCTTGATAGGGTTATCCGCAACCTCATTGTGTGTGCCATCCGAACCGAGCTGGGACCATGTCGGCGTTCCCACTACGACGATCGCCTTCTTGTCATACTTTCTTATGACCTTTATGACCTGGGACGCATATCGCTTGACAATCTTCCAGTCGCAGCCATTTGGCTCATTGCATATCTCATAAATGATATTTTTCTGTTTCTTATACTTCTTCGCCATAGTTGCAAAGAATCTTCTTGCCTCTGCAACCTGTGTCATAGGATTCCCGTCGCTGAGTATGTGCCAGTCGATGATCACATACATTCCGAGGTCGGTCGCATATTTCACGCCCTTGTATATCTGATTTCGAAGTGCCGCTTTGCTGCCGCCCGCGCAATAGCCGTTGTATTCAGATGTATACATGGCAAGTCTTACCGCATTAACTCCCCAGTCGTCTCTCAGAGTCTTGAACGCCGCCTTGTTCACATAAGGATATCCCACATCCCAGTTGATACCGTGTGTGCTGATTCCCCTGAGCTGGAATTTCTTGCCTTTGGCATCCACCAGATCTGCCCCCTTCACAGACAGTCTTCCATGTGTCGCCACCGGCGTCTTTACCTTCGTAGCTGCAAATGCATCACAGTTCGGCTGTACGGCAACCGCTGTAAATATCATTGCAAATGCGAGCAGCAGAGCCGTGAGTCTGTGTCTCAATTTTCTACCTTTCATATGTTTATAACCCCCTTTTCATCACAACGTAACATATATATCTATCATAACATAGGCGCGGATGTATTAACAGATGCAAAATAAAAACGGACACCATACGATCCTTACCATATGATGTCCGTCCTTTATTTTGTTATTTCATTCTATCTGATAATTACTTATCAAGGGAAACCTTAACCTTCTTAAGCTTCCAGATCTCCTTTGCATACTCCTCGATAGTTCTATCTGATGAGAACTTTCCAGCACATGCTGTGTTGAGCATAGCCATCTTTGCCCAGCCCTTCTCATCCTGGTATGCCTTATCAACCTTCTGCTGAGCCTCTGCATATGAATCGAAGTCCTTGAGGATGAAGTATACATCTTCCTTTGTGAGAGAATCATAGAGATCTCTGAATCTGTCCGGATCATCCGATGCATAAGTACCATCGATAAGCTGTGTGAGAACTCTTCTTACAGCCTGGTTGTTATTGTAGATATCCATTGGGTTGTAGCCGCCCTCGCGCTCATACTTCATAACCTCTTCTGCTGAAAGTCCGAAGATAAATGCGTTCTCGATGCCAACTTCCTCAACGATCTCTACATTTGCTCCATCCATGGTTCCAAGTGTAGGTGCACCGTTCAGCATGAACTTCATGTTACCTGTACCTGAAGCCTCTCTTGAAGCTGTTGAGATCTGCTCTGATACATCTGCTGCTGCAAAGATAATCTCGGCATTGGATACTCTGTAGTTCTCTATAAATACAACCTTTATCTTGCCTTCGATTGAAGCATCGTTGTTGACAACATCTGCAACTGAGTTGATGAGCTTGATGATAAGCTTAGCTCTCTTATATCCTGCTGATGCCTTTGCTCCAAAGATGAATGTTCTTGGGTACATATCGAATTCTGGCTCTGTCTTCAGTCTGTTATACAGATGCATAACATGAAGGATGTTCAGAAGCTGTCTCTTGTACTCATGAAGTCTCTTAACCTGTACATCGAAGATTGAACGAGGATCTACATCCACATTGTTGTGCTCCTTGATGTACTTTGCAAGACGGATCTTGTTCTGGTACTTGATGTTCATAAACTCATGCTGGCACTTCTCATCGTTCACATATACCTTAAGCTTCTTAAGGTGTGAAAGATTGGTTATCCACTCGTCACCGATCTTGTCTGTGATCCAGTTTGCAAGAAGTGGGTTAGCATGAAGCAGGAAACGTCTCTGAGTGATACCATTTGTCTTGTTGTTGAACTGCTCTGGTCTCATCTCATAGAAGTCCTTAAGCTCTCTCTCCTCAAGGATCTTGGTATGAAGAGCTGCAACACCGTTTACTGAGTAAGAACCTGCAATTGCAAGATGAGCCATCTTAACCTGGCCATCGTACAGAACTGCCATATTCTTAACCTTATCCTGGTTGCCTGGATACATCTCCTGGATCTTGAGAACGAATCTTCTGTTGATCTCCTCAACGATCTGGTAGATACGTGGAAGCAGTCTTGAGAACAGCTCGATAGGCCACTTCTCAAGTGCCTCTGCCATGATCGTATGGTTGGTGTATGCACATGTTCTTGTTGTAATATCCCATGCGTCATCCCACTCAAGGCCTTCCTCATCCATGAGGATTCTCATGAGCTCGGCAACTGCTACTGTTGGATGTGTATCATTCATCTGGAATGTTACCTTCTCTGGCAGCTTGTGGATGTCCTTGTTGAGCTCCTTGAACTTGAGGATTGCTCTCTGAACTGAAGCTGAGATGAAGAAATACTGCTGTCTCAGTCTGAGCTCCTTACCTGCGTAGTGATTGTCATTTGGATAGAGAACCTCAACGATAGTCTTTGCAAGGTTCTGCTGCTCTACTGCCTTCTCATACTCACCCTTGTCAAATGAGTCAAGGCAGAACTCCTGGATTGCCTCAGCATCCCAGATTCTAAGTGTATTTACAACGTTGTTGCCATAACCGATGACTGGAAGGTCATAAGGTACGGCACGAACTGACTGATATCCATCCTGTATAAAGTAGTTTCTGCCATTCTTGTTCTCAACTCTGACATATCCACCGAACTTAACTTCAACAGCGTACTCTGAACGCTTAACCTCGAATGGGTTGCCATCCTTGAGCCAGTCATCCGGCATCTCAACCTGATATCCATCCTTGATACCCTGCTTGAACATACCATACTTGTATCTGATACCACAACCGTATGCAGGATAACCAAGTGTTGCCAATGAATCAAGGAAACAAGCTGCAAGACGTCCGAGACCGCCATTACCCAGAGCGGCATCAGGCTCCTGATCCTCTATAAAGTTCAGGTCAAATCCTAACTCGTCAAGTGCTTCCTTAACTGCATCGTAGTAAGTCAAGTTGATAAGATTGTTACCGAGTGCTCTACCCATAAGGAACTCCATAGACAGATAATAAACTGTCTTGACGTTCTTCTTCTCATACTCCTTGTGTGTAGCAATCCATCTGTCAATGATGTCGTCCTTTACTGCGTAGCTGACTGCCTGGAATACCTGCTGTGGAGTAGCCTCCTCGATAGGCTTGCGGAAAAGGGTCTTTACGTTAGTAATGACTTCCTTCTTGAAGCCTTCCTTATCGAAATCTGCTAACATCTTCATCTGATTCATTCCCTCCTTGGATAAATAGATATAATTTTTTCCATTTTCACTGTTTCATTCTATCATCAACCTTTTTTTTTAACAATACATGAGAAAAAATTTGTTAAATAACACTATAAAATTAGACTATGGTCAAATAGAATTTGCAGTTTTTTTACATAAAAGGCGATAAATGTCTGATAATATCGAGATTAATCGGGGGTTCTAGCGTTTTCAATGATTACCAGAATATTGTAAATGCACCACGTATACGATATAAAACCCCTGGGAGAGGCAACTCCCAGGGGTTTTATATCTAACTTCGTCCGTATCCACTCGGCATGCAGCACACGCAAGGCATACCGCCCATGCAGCACGACATGAGAGCACATATGGTACAAAGGTTGTTGCAAAACTTTCCGCCGGTCGGCATATCCATTCCATACCCGGCACCTCTGTCCATGTACCACTGACGGCCGCTCTTGATGGACTCATATGCCTGACGGTATTCCTGATTGCCCGGCTCAAGCTCCATTGCACGCTTCAGCATCTCCATGGCTCTTATCTGATTGCCAAGTCCGGCGTTGCACACGCCACTGTAATAGTGCCACTTGGCATCGTGATTCTCTATCTGATTGAGGACGTTCTTCGCCTCCTCATAGCTTCCGCTGTTCATATAGTTCTTCGCGGCCTGAAAATATCTGGAATCTTTATCATTCGGATCGTAGTCATTCTGTCTCTGATAGCCACCGAAACCAAATGGGCCAAATCCTCCGAAACCGCCAAATGGATCATCATACTGTCCGTAGCCTCCTGACGAACCGCCGTAAGAACTTCCACCATACGGACCATATGAACCGCCAGATCCATAACCGCCGCCGTAGCCCTGCGAGCTTCCAGTTCCATACCCACCAGCACCACCGTAACTTGCACGGTCAGCCTCGCCGCTCACTATGGACTTGTAAGCCTGCTGTATCTCCTTGAACTTTTCCTCAGCCTCATCCTTGTGAGGATTGTTGATATTCGCATCCGGATGATACTTCCGGCTCAGCCTTCTATATGCTTTTTTTACTTCTTCTTCGCTGGCACCTCTTTTGAGTCCCAGCACCTCGTAAGGATCTTTCATAATTTATTCCTCATCGCCGCATCTTCTATTTGTAGTCGAATAATATGCTTCCCATATTCCTGAGTATATTATGTTCCTGAGTATACCTACATTTTCAATAATAGGAAGCATCTCATACTCTTTTGCAAGTGGTGCCACCATCATCATCAGAACATCCTTCGTCCACTCTGCAAGCTCCTGCCATTTGTCCTGTTCTATGGTTTTATCTGCCCCCACTGATTGTACCTCAACACCCAGCTCATGCGCAAGCCTGCACACGAATGGATTGTAATTTCCAGCACCTATATCCTTCTCTATATCGTCATACGCGTCCATTATGTAGACAAATTTGCCCAGATAATAGCCTATGGTGCGGAGATATGATTCCCACTCATCATGTTTCGGGGCACATATCTCTGCCATTATATTGCCGAAATGCCCTGACAATGCATCCATGTCATCGGATCCCACCTCCTCAAGCTCACTTATCGCCTTGAGGTTCTCCGCAATAACCTGGATCTTCTGTTGATAATCTTCCTTGAGCCTCCTGCCATTTTGTCCTGCGAGCAGTACATCCGCATACAGCTTTCGGGTAAACATATGCTCATCATCCCAGTCATCTATACATTTATAATAGGTAAGGATCACGTTCATATCAGCAACATAATCTGTGTACTCGTTCTGTACATAAGCATGCTTCGATGTCGGGTGTGCGATACATCTTCTGCTGCCCGAGTGCTTCTCCGGTTCGTACAGTCCCGTCAGAAGAAGGACCAGAAATGTCATATCATAGCTGAGACTTATCTGTCCTCTCGCACCGTATCTGTCCTTCAGCGATTTGCACAGGCCACAATAATACCTACGGTATTCATCGTATTCTTTCATCTTAAGCTCAGGCTGGTTCACCACTATATATCCAAACATCTCTCAATCTCCACACTGTATTTCAACTCAAAATATCTAAAGTCCGCATCATCACTAAGACTTCTTCACAAATCTGTTGCCGCACTTAGGGCATCTGATCTCTATCTTGCCCTTTCCCCTTGGAACTCTGATCATCTGCTGGCATTTGCTGCAGACAAATATCTTGTATTCCTTGCCGGCTTCCTTCTGTTTCTTCGCGCGCTTGAATATATTTCTCACGCCCGCGGTGTGCTCCATAAACCATCTGTTCTGAGCCGCGCGCTTGTCATAGTTCTTGGACATGATCCTCACATATCCATAAGCGAACATGAAAAGTCCAAGGAAATAAAATATCCCTGTCTTGATAAATGCATCCAGCACCATAAAAATCAATCCGCCCCAGGTAAGGAATGATGACAACTGATCGTTGCCGTACCTGGATCTCATAAATCTTATAAATTTGTCTTTCATAATTCACCATTCTCCTCGCAAATTCTTACATTGTCTCCAGTTTCTCTGCAGATTCCTGGAGCTGTCTGTAGGCTTCCTTCATCCTGCCCATCTCCACGTCATCTACATGATTCATGTCAGTTCGTGTCACAAGCTTCTTCAGATACTCGCAGTCGCTCTTGATCCGTTTCATCTCCTTCTTGTCGAGCTGTGCGCCCCTGGTCTCAAGAAGATTCTCTACCTTATATACATACGACTCGGCCTCGTTCATAATGTCTTTGAACTCCTTGGCTCCAGCCACATCATCCTCGTACTTCTTCGCATCCTCCCTGGCTCTGCGGATCTCCTCCTCCGAAAGGTTGGTGCTGGATGTGATCACTATTTGCTGTTCCACACCCCTGCCCAGATCCTTAGCTGAGACCTTGAGGATACCATTTGCATCCATGTCAAATGTGACCTCGATCTGAGGAACGCCCGCCATGGCTCTCTTGATACCACTGAGTCTGAAGTTGCCTAGCAGCTTGTTGTCCCTTGTGAAATGCCGCTCGCCCTGGTATACCTTGATCTCGACATCCCTCTGGAAATTGCCCGCCGTGGTAAATATCTTTGATGCCCTGGTCGGAATGGCAGAATTTCTCGGAATGATGACATTTGCCACGCCTCCAAGGGTCTCAATGGACAGCGAAAGAGGTGTCACATCCATGAGGAGAATGTCATTCACCTTGTTCGACACGGTGAGCTCGCCGCTGAGCTTGCTTCCCTGGACCGCCGCACCCATGGCAACGCACTCGTCCGGGTTCATATTCTTGGATGGCTCCCTGCCGGTTATGGCACGAACCTTATCCACAACCGCCGGTATACGGGTGGAGCCACCCACCAGCAGCACTTTGTCTATCTGATTTCTCGTTATGCCCGCATCGGATAATGCCTGGTTTACAGGTCCCGCCGTTCTCTCCACCAGGTCATAGGTGAGCTCGTTGAACTGCTCCCTGGTTATCGTCATATCCAGATGCACCGGCTGATTCTTCACTGTCGATATAAATGGCAGATTGATGTGTGCAGTCTGCGCAAATGAGAGCTCCTTCTTGGCATTCTCACAGGCTTCCCTCACTCGCTGGGATGCCGTGATATCCTTCGCCAGATTGACCTTTGTCTCCTTTTTAAAGGTCTTGATGACGTAGTCCAGCAACCTCTCATCAAAATCATCTCCGCCCAGATGATTGTCTCCCGCGGTGGCAAGAACCTCTATGACGCTGTCCCCTATCTCTATAACAGACACGTCAAATGTTCCTCCGCCCAGATCGTATACAAGTATCTTCTGCGCCTGTCCATTGTCAAGACCATAGGCGAGAGCCGCCGATGTAGGCTCATTTATGATTCGAAGCACATTCAGTCCCGCTATTCTTCCGGCGTCCTTTGTGGCCTGTCTCTGGCTGTCGTCAAAGTAAGCCGGAACTGTTATGACTGCATCAGATACCGGTCCTCCCAGATAACTCTCAGCATCGCTCTTCAGCTTTGCAAGTATGATGGCGGATATCTCCTGCGGCGAATAGTCCTTGCCGTCTATCCTCTTTCTGTATGTTGTTCCCATCGCTCTCTTGATGGATGTGATAGTTCTGTCCACATTCACAGTCATCTGTCTCCTGGCAGCCTCACCCACCAGTCTCTCTCCATTCTTTGTGATGGCTACTATGGAAGGTGTGGTCCTGCCGCCCTCCGAATTCGGTATGACAGTTGGCTGATCGCCCTCAAGCACTGCCACACAGCTGTTTGTTGTTCCTAGGTCTATTCCTACTACTCTGCTCATATATGTCAACCTCTCTGTAATGGTATTCTAATCTACTCATGGGGACGGAGGGGTCAGGCACCTCCGTCCCCATATATTGTATATAATAACCATCACTTATGAACATAATTTGGACAAAAAATAAAGTAAGTATAAAGTTCGGTTAAGAGAGTATAAAAAAGGGGACGGAGGTACTTGACTCCTCCGTCCCCGGGACTAAATATTCTACTTTGATGCTTTCTCTGCCTTGATAACCGCCTGGAATTCCTTCATATCCTTTGCGATCTCTCCGCTTAATGCCAGCAGACAGATAAGGTTCGGAATCGCCATGAGCGCATTCGCTATATCTGAGAAGTTCCATACAAGATCCAGTGATATCGTCGCGCCTACGTATACAACGAGCGAGAACACTATCCTGTATATCATATTGTACTTGTGCGACTTGAACAGGTACTCGAACGCCTTCTCTCCGTGATACTCCCATCCAAGGATCGTGGAGAATGCGAAGAGCACAATTCCTATAGTTACGAGCCAGCCTCCCACCTTGCCAAGTGCAGAGCCAAATGACAGTATCGTGAGAGCTGCACCTTTTATAACAGTTGAGCAGGCAAATGTTCCATCCTCAGCAAATGTATAATGGTTTCCGGCTGCATCAGTCCATGTACCGGTAAGACTTCCTATGGCTGCCTGACTCTCCTCCACCGCAAGCTCACTTGCAAGCTTTGCATTCTCATCCTTGTTGAGTTCGCCGGATGGAAGAACAGAAAGAGTCAGTGTATTTGACGAATTGGATGTATCTGTCAGAATGAGCTGGTCATCTGTGAATTCATATGTATAATCCGTCGTGGTAATCTTGTTGTCAGAATCAACAGCCTCCACAGTAACCTCCGTTCCGCTCACCTGATAGCTGCCCTTTGTGCTGTTCTCCGTGATTCCAAGCACACCCGATGATGCAATACAGAGACCTGTGATGGTGCAGACTACTATGGTATCCCAGAATGTACCTGTCATATTGATGTAACCCTGACGGACAGGATTGTCTGTTGTGGCAGCCGCCGCCGTGATGGCCGCAGAGCCCATTCCAGCTTCATTTGAGAATACTCCTCTGGCAACACCGAATCTCATGGCGTTCATCATAGCTGCTGTGATCGTACCACACAGACCGCCACCGACTGCCTTGACTGAGAATGCCATCTTGAATATCATGACAACTCCTGCCGGAAGATTCTGGATATTGACGATTATTACAATAAGTCCGGCTACAACATAGAATATCGCCATCAAAGGAACAACAACTGATGACACCTTAGATATAGTCTTGATTCCTCCAACTATTATAAGAAGGGCAAAAACCGTAAGTATGATTCCTGTCACATATGTAGGCACGCTGAATGTGCTGCTAAGAGATTCAGATATGGAATTGGCCTGTGTCATATTTCCTATTCCAAATGAGGCGATGACTGCAAAGAGTGCGAACAGCCAGCCCAGCACTGCGCCGAACTTCTTATGCTTAAATGCTTTCTTCATAGTGTACATAGGACCGCCGCTCATCTCGCCCTTGGCATTCACCTCACGGTACTTGATAGCAAGCATACACTCTGAGAACTTGGATGTCATTCCAAATGCTGCGGATATCCACATCCACACCAGTGCTCCCGGACCTCCCGATACCATGGCCGTTGCAACACCAACGATATTTCCCGTTCCTATGGTTGCAGCAAGCGCGGTGGTCAGTGCCGAAAATGGTGACACGTCTCCGGTTCCCCTGCTCTTTGTCCTTGCCTCCTTGCTAAGTGTACTCTTCAGCGCATAGCCGAGGTTCCTCCAAGGAAGAAATCCTGTTCTGATCGTCAGAAATATTCCCGTTCCAACCAGAAGCACCAGCATGACCGGTCCCCAGACAAATCCATCCACCGCCGACACGATCTCATTTAACTTTTCCATACAACTGCCTCCTCTTTCCAGGTTATCCATATCATCCGACCCGGCACTCCCCTCATTTTTATCCCGAATCAGTTTATATACCCGTAAATTTACTGTATTTTTGCCACAAAGTCCAGAGTATTGTGGTGTTATGGTTATTTTCCTTTATTAATTAAGTTATGCGGGCGGTTGGCGAAATATAATGCGGTGTGGTGGTCATTTAAAATTCACCGTTATCGGACATATCTCCGCTTTGGTTCCAACTCTCATATCGGGGCCAAACACACCGACTCCGGATGTCACTATGTTGTGCATGCCGTCAACATTCAGGTAACCGCAGGAATTTTCCCACATCATCGCCACAAGTATGTTGCCTGGGAACATTTGTCCGTCATGGGTGTGTCCACACAGATCCATATCCACACCCGCCGACGACAGCTCCTCCAGCTCCTTTGGCTCATGATCAAGGACTATGATGGGCTTTGATTTGTCCATATTTTTCGTGATCTCGTCCGCAGATGCTCTGTCTGCGGCTCCATTTCCCGGTCTGTGGGCATCGCGGCGGCCATAGATATATATGGAATCGTTTATCAGAACTCCCTCATCACGAAGAAGTGTGATTCCCGCTTTCTCCATAAACTCGTCCATCTCAGGGCTGCTGGTCTTCTCCCTCTGCCCGCCAAATGTAAATCCGGCAAGCACCTGCTCCTGTATATCGTGGTTACCATAGCATGCATACACTCCATACTTTGATTTGATCCCCCGGAGTATTTTCTCAAGCTCCTCCGGCTGGTCAACGGCTTCCCATTCGTTGTCAAATATATCACCCGCTATCAGCACCAGATCTGCGTCCTGCTTATTTATGGAATTCACTATTCTTTGAACCTGCCTGACGCCTATGTTGTATCCAAGATGAAGATCTGCAACCAGCACTATCTTCATGGAATCCATCTTCTGACCATTCTCATCCCGTGCTTCCTTATTGATGGTCACATCATAAGGCGTCACCCGCACAAGTCTCGCATTTACCACTCCCCAGAATGATATACACATGATGAGTGTTGCGCACACACAGCCTACTATCCTGCGAATCCGCGGCACACATATCTTATCTTTGCTCACTCTGAATACATGAAGCAGTAGGAATCTTCCAAGCTCGGCTATCACTATGAAGAATATCATATAAAGCAGAACACCCAGCCAGTAATTTCCCACCAGCTTCATGCCACGTTTGAACCTTCCCTGTGGCAGGAAGAATGCGATCACCAGCGCCGACGCCAGAAATGCATATAGCACTATCGGGACTATCCAGCCCTTCTTGCCTTTGAGTTTCGGGAAATATGCCTGTACCCAACCCTTTATTCTCCAGAACAAATATATATTTAACGCTATGTAAAAAGGCGCAATAAAAATTGCTATCATCTTTTTTCTCCTTTGTTTTTCTGACTGGCCAATATACATATTGACGGCAGTCCTTTGTACGATTTATTCATACAATAATATACTCCCAACACCACACATACACAAACTTAATAAATCGTAATTCCACCGTCATCCCCTAATATCCAAATATATTTAAAAAAAGTACAAAATTATCCTAAATCACATAAAAATAGCCCGAAAGATACAAAATCTTTAAGATTTGTACCTTTCGGGCCGTATTCTCTTGATCAGGGATAATTTTTTCCAAAATGCCTGTTTTAAGCCCTAATATTATATCCCTTAGTCGTTCTTCTTCACTCCGAGAGTTACCTTCTCGCCGTTGATGTTCCACTCCTTAGAGTAACCATCAACTGAACCGGTAATGATCTCTGTTGCCATAACGTCGCCGATGATGGCATCCGCATTTGCTGCGATGATGTCATTTGCCTTCTGGCTTCCGTCTGCGTATACAGTGATCTTGTCCATAACCTCGAATCCAGCCTCTTTTCTCATAGTCTGAACCTTGGATACTATCTCACGGACAAATCCTTCCTCAAGAAGCTCCTCTGACAGATTTGTGTCGATAACTACTGTCACACCGCCGTCTGCCTCAGATACGAAACCGTCCATCTGAGCCATGTCGATCAGAAGATCAGCCTCAGTGAGTACGATCTCCTCTCCGTCTGCCTCAAACTTCAGAGCGCCCTCTGCCTTGAGCTCTGCCATGGCTGCGTTGCCATCCAGTGCTGACAGATGCTCCTTGATCTTACCAAGGTGCTTACCGTACTTAGGTCCGACTGTACGAAGCTGTGGCTTGAAGCTGTATGTTGTGTAAGCGCTTACATCATCATCGAACTCAACGTTCTTCACGTTCAGCTCATCCTCGATGATAGCCTTCTCCTCACCGAAAAGCTTCTTGTCAGCCTTGACATACATCTTGCCGATTGGCTGTCTGTTCTTGATATTTGCTGTATTTCTTGCTGCACGTCCCAGAACTACGATCTTCAGGATCTCGTCCATAGCTACCTCGAGCTCTGGATCGATCATCTTCTCATCCACCTCAGGGAATGAGCACAGATGAACTGAGAGAGGTGCATCCTTGTCTATATTTCTAACCAGATTCTGGTAAATATCCTCTGCCATGAATGGGAGCATAGGAGCTACTGTCTGTGCTATAGTAACGAGCGCTGTGTAAAGTGTCATGTAAGCATTTACCTTGTCCTGCTCCATGCCCTTTGCCCAGTATCTCTCACGGCCACGACGGACATACCAGTTACTCATGTCATCCACAAACTCCTCGAGAACTCTTGTTGTCTCAGGGATCTTGTATGCGCCAAGGTTTGCGTCAACTGCCTTGACTGTTGAGTTCAGCTTGGACAGAAGCCACTTATCCATAAGTGACAGCTTGTCGTACTCTAGCTCATGCTCAAGTGGATTGAAGTTGTCTATATTTGCATAGAGTACATAGAACGCATATGTGTTCCACAGTGTACCCATGAACTTTCTCTGACACTCAACAACTGCATCCTCATGGAATCTGTTAGGAAGCCATGGTGCTGAATTGCTGTAGAAGTACCATCTGATGGCATCTGCACCGTACTTGTTCAGAGCATCCATAGGATCTACAGCATTTCCCTTGGACTTACTCATCTTCTGTCCGTCCTTATCCTGGACATGTCCGAGAACGATTACGTTCTTAAACGGAGCCTTGTCGAACAGCAGCGTTGAGATCGCCATAAGTGAGTAGAACCATCCTCTTGTCTGGTCAACAGCCTCACTGATGAAATCAGCAGGGAAGTGCTTCTCAAATATATCCTGATTCTCAAATGGATAGTGCCACTGTGCAAATGGCATTGATCCTGAATCGAACCAGCAGTCGATAACCTCTGTGACTCTGTGCATCTGCTTGCCACACTCAGGACACTTGATAGTTACAGCGTCGATGAACGGACGGTGAAGCTCGATGTCCTCAGGGCAGTTGTCACTCATTGAGCGGAGCTCTTCCTTTGATCCGATGGCATGTCTGCAGCCGCACTCACACTCCCAGATGTTCAGCGGAGTACCCCAGTAACGATTTCTTGAAAGTCCCCAGTCCTGAACATTCTTCAGCCAGTCGCCAAAACGTCCCTTACCGATGCTCTCCGGGATCCAGTTTACAGTGTCATTATTCTTAACCAGCTTGTCTCTGACTGCTGTCATCTTGATGAACCATGTATCTCTTGCGTAATAGATAAGTGGTGTGTCACATCTCCAGCAGTGTGGATACTCATGCTCGAACTTAGGCGCATCGAAGAGAAGTCCTCTTGCGTCCAGATCCTTGAGTACCTCAGGGTCTGCATCCTTTACGAACATTCCGGCAAATGGAGTCTCCTCAGTGAGGTCACCCTTGCCATCTACAAACTGTACAAATGGAAGATCGTAGTTTCTTCCAACATTTGCATCGTCCTCACCAAATGCAGGTGCGATATGAACGATACCTGTACCATCTGTCATAGTTACATAAGTGTCACATGTGATGAAGTGGCCCTTCTTGTGCTGCTTCTCACATACAGGCTTTACGCACTCATAGAGTGGCTCATACTCCTTGTACTCAAGATCCTTACCGACATATGTCTCAAGAACCTCGTATGCAGGAACTGCTGCCTGATCGTCTGCTGCTTCCTTTGCAAGACCGCCGAGAACCTTGTCTGCAAGCGCCTGTGCAAGATAATATGTGTAGCCGTCTGCTGCCTTAACCTTCACGTATGTCTCATCTGGATTTACACAGAGTGCTACGTTTGAAGGAAGTGTCCAAGGTGTTGTTGTCCATGCGAGGAAATATGCGTCCTCTCCGATAACCTTGAATCTTACTACTGCTGAACGCTCCTTGACTGTCTTGTATCCCTGTGCAACCTCATGGCTTGAAAGAGGTGTACCACATCTTGGGCAGTAAGGCACGATCTTGAAGCCTTTGTACAGAAGTCCCTGATCCCAGATCTTCTTCAGTGCCCACCACTCTGACTCGATGAAGTCATCATGGTATGTTACATATGGGTTGTCCATATCAGCCCAGAAACCAACCTTGCCTGAGAACTCTTCCCACATGCCTTTATATTTCCATACGGACTCCTTACATTTCTGGATAAATGGCTCCAGTCCGTACTCCTCTATCTGCTCCTTGCCGTCGATTCCCAAGAGCTTCTCAACCTCGAGCTCAACAGGCAGACCGTGTGTATCCCATCCGGCCTTTCTGACTACGTTATGTCCCTTCATTGTCTGATATCTAGGGATCATATCCTTGATTACACGTGTGAGAACGTGTCCGATATGTGGCTTACCATTTGCTGTTGGAGGGCCATCATAGAATGTGTATGTTGGCAGATCCTTTGTCTCTTCAACACTCTTCTCAAATACCTGATTTTCTTTCCAGAAGTCCAATACCTTCTGCTCTCTGTTTACGAATTCCAGTTTAGTCGAAACCTTGTCGTACATGTCGTCTTTCCTTTCTGTGATAAATATAAAAAAGCCCTTCGTCGTAATCAGGACGAAGGGCTTTGAGTTCGTTATACCACCTATTACTTACATACTAACATATGCGCTCCCCTTAACGCAGGAAATACGTCAGAGCCTACTTGAGCAAATCTCTTTTGGTCTGCAACTCCAGAGTGATATTCCGAAAGTCTCTACTGTCACCGGGCTCGCACCGCCCCCGGCTCGCTGCTGATCTCGCAGACTCCGTACTGTCTCTGTCATCGTTTTTAACTTATATGATCCAGAAACCCGCCTGTATAAGCCATTTCTGAACCTATCCATTCATTAGTATAGCAAGTATTTGTGGTTTGTCAATCGCAATATGCGCAAATAATTTACTATTCTACTTCTTTATAACCACATTCTTTGTTGTGCTCCATGCAGAATAGTAAGTTGTTTTTCCTACCTTCTTGAAGCTTCTGACTCTCACATAATATTTCTTCTTAGCCAATTTTGCTATTGTGACATTTGACTTTTTAGCTCCGGTCACTTTTACAGTCTTTGCCTTGGCAAAATTGCTCTTTACAGAATACTGTATCTGATATCCTCCTACCTTGGAATTTACCGACCACTTAACAGTCATCTTCTTTCCTGCCTTGTTCGTGGTCTTGGTAACCTTTGACGAAGTGATTCTCATAATGGTTTTCTGATTGCTGTCAGCCGCATTGTAACTTGTCTTGCCTGCCGTCTTGCACGCAACAATCTTATATGTGTATACCGTTCCATTTTTAGCTGACTTATCTGTATAGCTCAGTATTGTGTTTTTGTTTATATTGGCCAGCTTGCTGTACTTTCCCTTTCCAGCCTTTCTGTATACGATATATCCACCAGCTCCATTATTAAGATACATATAAAAATTTCTTACGTTTTTTATATTATCACCATGCATATACAAATACAATTTGTTTTTTATGCATATTTACTACAAAACACGTTCGTATTTATCTAATATATACAAAAATCTCATGAACTGAGAAATCAATCCTCAATCCATGAGATTTATTTTCTAATATACGTAGAGATCATAGTCTACAAGATACCACTTACCGCCAGTCTTTATAACTGTGTATATGATCTCGCCATCTGATTCGTCAGTAGATCCTTTTATCTTGACATCAAGGTCCACCTCGTAGCACTTGTCAACCGTCATGTCGACATCCAGCATGTCAAATGTATCATTTACATCCTTAAGCTTATCCTCGTCATATTCCTTCTCTGATCGGTCCTCGACCTTGATACTCTTGACCTTGCCTACCTCATCTACCATGTCGCTGACCTGCTCGTTGAATGTATCCTTGACATAGTCATCACTGCCTGTATAGCTTCTTATTCTGTTATACAGCTTGTAATATTCCTTGTCCATCAGATCAACCATGGCATCGGCATCGCCTTTTTCATAGGCTGTCACCAGCTTGTCTCCGACCTTCTTGGCACTTCTCTCACCGGAACCACCCGCCAGGATCAGAACAACGACTATTATCGCGATCAGGACTGCCGCTGCGATTCCTCCTATTATTGCTATAAGCTTCTTGTTCACCTTTTTACCCGGCTCCATAACACCCGGAGTCATGCCCGGCTGCTGGCTGTACTGTGGCTGCCCATACTGTGGCTGCCCAAATCCTCCATACTGTCCACCTGTCGGCTGGACATTTCCACCAAACTGCTGACCCTGACCGTACTGCGGCTGACCATACTGTGGCTGTCCAAATCCTCCATACTGTCCGCCCATCGGCTGTCCAAATCCACCCGGCTGCTGATTCTGCTGTGGCTGACCCGGGTTCGGCTGCCCTTGTGCACTGTTCTGCACCGGAGAAAATGCGCTCACTCCCGGAGTCGTGAGGACAGTAGTTCCCTCGTCCTCATCGTCGTCCATATCATTAAATCCATTTATGTTATTCTCGTCCATCTTTCTCTCCTTATTCTGCTCATCCCTTTTGCTGCTCTGGAACAATAATGTTCCCATAGAATCATGGTAGCATTTTATGTCTGCCATGTCCAACCAAAAACATCACATTACCTCAATTTTTACACTTTATTACCTGTTTTCTTTCGCTATTATGTAATAAAAGGCGTTATGATGATGAACACACAGAATAAAAAACAATCCGCCACGGATACAGATTGTATCCATGGCGGATTCTTCTATTTCTTTTGATATTATCTCTTCTTTATTACAACCGATTTCTTTCCACTCCATGCGGAATAGTAAACCTTACCATCAATCTTCTTAAAGCTTCGTACTCTGACATAATATCTCTTGCCCTTAGTAAGTCGTTTGATGGTCTTACTTGTAACTGAACCTCCGTTTACATTGGCCGTCTTTGCAGATTTAAACGATGCATTGTCTGCATACTGTATCTGATATCCGGTGGCCTTGGCTGCCTTATTATATGTAACCTTGGCTGTTCCGGCAGATGCACTTGTGAATTTCTTCAGCTTCACGGCAGGTACATAACTTCCTGTCTTCTCGCCGCCAAATGCCGAATTGTATGTCACATCGCCAAATGTCTTATAAGTTCTTATCTTATATGTATACTTTACACCCACATTTTTAGCTGTGACGTCCACGAACGATGTTGTCTCCGGATTCTGAACAACACCTGCTATCGTATATGCTTTTCCATTTACTCCTCTGTAAACAACATATCCCGATGCCGCTTTATACTTCTTCCAGCTCAACTTTATTCCATTTGCTGTGTTGTCAATGGACTCAACTTTTCTCACACCCATCTTGATGTCAAATGTGAGTGTCTTCTCCCCTTCATAGTCACCCTTGAATTTGATGACAACTTTGGCCTTGCCGATATTCTTGTTATTTGAATATGAAACGCTGTAATTTCCTGCGGCAACCTTTCTGCCCTTTGAGTCTTTGACCTCTACCGCAGGCTTCTTAGCTGTACCATCATACTCAACAGCGCTGTATGCAAGCCTGATACTCTTTATCCTGTATATACTCTGAGTTTCCTTGCTGGCTGACTTGCAGTTTTTGCACAAATGCACCTTATATCCGTCACGGGTCTGTGATGCCTTTTTCTTAACCGTCCACACCGTCTGATAATCGTGAGGAACTGTGGTCTCATCGTCTATGATAGTATCCTTTTCTCCGCAGTTATTGTCACACTTTGCCGTCTTGGTTCCCTTCTGCGAACATGTGGCATTTCCATCTGACTCATACTTTGTGAAGCTGTGTCCTGTAGCAGGGATCACCTCGGTCTCATATATATCCTCATCCTCAATGTACCTTGTCTTCTCTCCGTTCTCAGTACATGTCGGAGTCTTGGTTATGATCCATCCCTCGTCATCTCCAGCCCCAAACTTCTGGGTCTTTGACTCAGCATATATCCACTCTGATGAACCCGTATTCTTATATCTGAGATCCAGGGTCACATCTGTGTATGTGTCATTTTCCACAACAGACATGATTCCCTGAATGATATTTCCATATGCATCAGTCCATCTTCCGCTGACAAATGGTGTCTTCTGGCTCTCATTATTTGCATATGTTATCTCTATATCTCCGGTTACACTGTATCCGTCCTCTGTCTTCTTCACCTTGCATCCTGATATGCTCACAGCGGAGATATCGTACTCGTTCTCTACCTCTGCCTCCACCTTCTCAGGAGTGATCGTCACGCTTCCTGTCTGCTGCGACGCAAGGCTGATCCTGAATGTATAACTGCGGTTCGCCTCAAATGTCCTGTCTATAATGAGTTGTCCGCCGTTCCGTGAGTATGTCTTTTCCAGAACCCCATCAGCATAGATTCTGGTGTATACTGTATTATCTCCGCAGTCCACCGTAAATCTGTACTCTCCGGTCTCCGTTGGGATAAATTCATACTCGATGCCCTCTCCGTCATAGCTTATATCCGCTGTTGTCTTCTGACCCGGTGTTATTTTTCCATTACCTGTCACATACGAATCGTGATATGTAAATGTTATCTGATCATCTTTCTCTCTCGCATAGAGTGCTATAATATAGCTTCCCTTTTTCAGAGAGAAAGCATCTCCACTGCTATATGTATCTGAAAAGCTGCCATCATCCTCAATGGTATATATACCCTTAAGCTCAAAGCCCTGTCTCTGAAGGGATACCACTCCATCTGACGCAATATCAAATCTGTACAGCTTTACATCCCCAGTGTTCTCAACACCTGAAAGCACCGCAGGCTCACCTGATATCAGGTACTCCAGCTCATCCACATTCAGATCCACGACATCAAATGATGCTCCCTGAACTTCACAATCGTCAGCCATTCCCCATATGTAAGGTATTATCTCATATGATCCGGTCTGTTCTGTTATCGTGTCGATGCTTAAATAGCTGCTCACCCTGCCGTTTTTCGTGATCGTATAGCTTGTATCATCGTCATCCGCATCAAATGTTCTGGTGCTTCCATCAGAATATGTGACAACGGTTTTTATGCTACCCTTAAGCTCATCAAATTCCCTCAGATATTCAGTCTTAGAAACGGTTGTGCTTACGCTTACAGCCTTGACGATCTCCTTCATTGTCACGCCGCATTTATTTACATTTTTTCCCGGATACACACATACATACAGATCCCCGCCTGCTGTGTCAAATCCCGCACTGCCAAATCCATCAGATGAATAAGCCACGTTGTTAGTCGTTATCTCTGTTCCATTTGCATCTAAAATCCTGATGCCATCGATCTTCTCATCAGCGGATACCACATACGAACCCGCCTGGGCACTTACCTTATATACATACATATATCTGTCGCCGGAAATATCCAGCGTCTTTGAGCCGTCCCATGTTCCAAGGCTCATGCTCTGTGCAGTCTTCACTGCAAATGGTATCTCAACCGTATCCATGCCATCCGCACCATCGATTGCAAGTTCAACCATGTATCTGCCTGTATCAACCCTGCTGCCAAGGCCTGCGATCTCGACATACTTTCCAGTTTTCTCGTTATATCTGTACCATGTACTCGTGATCAGCTCATTATCCTCGCTGTCACCGACACTGGCCTCTTTTACACTGCCATCATCATATACAAACTGAAGAGTCTCTCTATCCAGAAGGTTTTTGATACCTGATAATTTCATATCTGGAAGGAATTCATAGGTTCTGTTATCTCTCAGCTTCCATGAACTGATCTTTGAATTTGACAAAGTTTCTCCCCTTGTCACATTCATGCTCCAACTGGTCTGCGTATCTCCCCACTTGTCCTCTACTCCACCATCGAGACAGATATAGTATGTATTGCCGCTCTCAAGTGCAGCCTCGCCATCCGATACACTAAGTTTCTTCAGATCATACATTGTCTCATCGTCAGCGTCGATCTTGCTGTAGATCTCCATGCCACCCACTGGGGCAAATGTATACCTGGCGGATGTCGAAGGCTTAAACGTATAATATACACTGCCATTCTCCGACAGACTTACCTGGTTAGATCCCTCCGCAAGACTTCCGGCAGCAACATCCTCTATATCCTTTATCTCTATGTCATATGCATAAGAGTCCTCACTATACAGTGTGTATATCCTAATCTGTGCCGCTCCGACAGGGCACTCATTTTCCATATCTGTAACTATCTCAGCACGTACCTCGTCTCCTCTGGAGGTTTCCACACTGTCCGAATCGTCAAACACCAGCTCCTCTGTTTTTCCGTCAGCATACGAGATCTTTACTCTGGTTCCATCTACATAACTGCTGATATCCTTATCGTAGCTGCCCATTCTGATGAAATCTGTGTTCTCGGGAACAGCAATCATATCTGTCACTTTCGGAATAAAGCTCAGTCTCACATTTGTCTTGGAAGTAGATAACTCATTATACAGGCCTACGTAATAAGTGCTGCCTCCAGTAAGTTTTCCTGTAACCTCTACCGGGCCCTCATCACCGGACTCATATACACAATAAGGACTGTCGCTTTCTATTACCACACTTCCGTCAAATGGCATGACAAAACTGTAATAGGCCTTGTCATACTCATCCGTTCCGACACTCACATTGTTGTCACCTTCGGAGAGCTGTCCTGCGCTCAGCTTGTCTATGGACACTACCTTAAGCACTGCCGTGCCGAGCAGCTCCTGATCTTCCTCAGCCGCATTATATCCCACAGCTACTTTGTACTCGCCCTCTGAAAGATTTACACCTTTTTCATATTCGTACTCTTTCCAGTTATCATCAGATGACGAATAATATACTGTATATCTGTTTCCATTACTGTATCCACTTCCACCGGTCAGATCTATGCTTTCCGTGGACTTATCATTATACTTTATTGTACTGCTCGCACCATTCATGAAGCTTATCGGCGTTCCGGCTGCCCATTCGCTCTTTGCCAGCTTCAATGTCACCCCTGAAGGTGCCGCATACTCCTTCGCCTTGAGCCTGACCTCATTCAATGTTTCATTGTCATCATCCGTTGTTCCTGAAAGTCTGACATAATAGGTCTTTCCCTTGACAAATGAATACCTGTCATTATCGGTCTCAACCACCGCCATGTCCGAATCATATACATCTATAAATGCAGTTGATGATTTATCTACTTCAAACACAAAGTCAGCAGTTGCAGATGGTATAAATCTGTAATACTCGTAACCGTCCACCCTGGTATCATATGCGTAGGTATCCGTCTCACTGATATTCCTTTTTCCTACAAAATATTCAGCAGGAGTCTGCACCTTTGCAGTGTACGAATCGTATATCTTGGTCGACTGGTTCGGCTCACTATCCATTTTATCTGTAAGCTGAACAGTATACGTACCGGCCGGAAGTTTTTCCGCATCCGCATACGATACCATATCCCCTTCATCGCCCTCATAATAATAACTTCCCTTGGAATCCTTCACCCACAGACTGTATGTAACTCCATCTATCTTACAGTCTGAGCCGCTGATACCTGAACTGCGCACCTTTCCACCGGAATAGGTTACCGTTGCGTACGCCGATGTTATGGAGTCTGGTGTTCCCTCCAGTATCGTTGTATTATCCGGCACCATTTTTATTGCCGCCACATCCGGAAGCTTTCTCACGCTTATATTTGCACTTTCGGAAACTGTATAAGAACGGGCATACTTAGACCCAAGAATGTATTTCTCCCCCGCAGTGCACTTGTATACCAGCCTGCAGCATCCACTGCCATCCTTTTTACCTGTAGCAAGGCGCTTACTCTTACTGTTATACAAGGTCTCCTGAAGCATCAGCCGTGACTGGCTTCCCTGCAATATTATCTCATAATATCCTGTCTCATCCGTGACAAACGATATTTTACTCTCCTTGCCATTAACTATGTTCACAACTCCATAGTCACCCTCAAGCTCTGAAATATCCTCTGTAGCTGCTGATATCTCAGCTTCATTCATCTGTACGGCATACGCTGTCATATTTGACAGTAAAGTCTGTGCCTGTGCAGTCGTCATCGGTATATGAATGCACGACGACACCATGGCTACAGTTACAGCCGCAGCCATTATCCCCTTCAATTTCATATGTAACCTCCCTTTTTCTCCCATACATATTCAGCACATTTATGCCGAATATATAAGCACAAAAAATTACAGCCTCATATTATCATGAAGCTGTAATTTAATACAATATAATTAATATTTATGTATAAATAACACAATATCACTTATGCAATTTTACTTTCTAACCAGGTGGATCTGGTAAGCATTGTACTCGCCGAACTTGAGTGGTACAGGAAGTCCTATCTGTTCAAGTCCCTGTCCGCTGTACTCTGCTCCGGTCTCCTCGTCAACGTATGTGGCATCCACATCAAGTCCCTTTACTCTGACAAAAGGTACAGGGGCATTGCAGAAGCTCTCCACCGTCACGATATTGACAAGGGTCTCTGACTTGTCCCTTGCGACAAATGACCATGCAGCTACACCTTTGCTCTTATCCGCATCCGTCAGTCTGTAGTAAAGTCCATTATGAAGAAGATCCCAGTACTTCTTGTAGTTTTCTACCTGAGCCTTTACCTCTTCCTTCTCCTCATCGCTGACCTTGTTCAGATCAAGCTCGTAGCCAAAGCTTCCTGCCATGGCAACAACGGCTCTTGTATTGAATGGAGTTGTCCTGCCTGTCTGATGATTTGGAACCGCTGATACGTGTGAACCAACCACCGATATAGGATAGCCAAATGAAGTTCCATACTGTATGTCAAGTCTGCAGATGGCATCTGTGTCATCACTGCACCAGATCTGAGGTGTGTAATACATCATTCCGGCGTCAAATCTTCCGCCGCCGCCGCTGCAGCCCTCGATGAACATCTTTGGATATCTCGCCTGAAGCCTCTCCATAAAGTCATATACACCGAGTACATACTTGTAGAGGATAGTTCCATTGTTCTGGATTCCCTCAGTCATGGAGTATACATTTAAGATGCTTCTGTTCATATCCATCTTTATATAATCAACATCTATCTTGTCAAGCACCGCTGTCAGCTGATTAAATATACAGTTTACGACCTCTTTTCTTGAGAAGTCCAGATTGAGCTGGCTTCTTCCCATGACAGGCTTTCTTCCAGGGATCACAAATGCATAATCTGGATGCTCCTTGAAAAGCTCGCTCTTCTCGGATACCATCTCAGGCTCGATCCAGATACCGAACTTCATGCCGAGATCCTTAACCCTCTTGACAACATCAGCCATAGGGCCGCCCATCTTATCCTCATTTACAAACCAGTCGCCGAGACCTGACTTGTCGTCATTTCTCACACCGAACCAGCCGTCATCCAGAACCAGCATCTCAACGCCGAGCTCTGAAGCCTGCTTTGCTATGTTTACAATATCATCGCCATTGAAATCGAAGTATACTGCCTCCCAACTGTTGATGAGAATAGGTCTCCTCTTTGTCTTGTACTCGCCGCGGCAGATATTGTATCTCACAACGTCATGCATCTTATGTGACATGTCAGCAAATCCATCAGGTGAATAAACCATAACTACCTCAGGTGCCACAAACTCGCTCTCAGGATAGAGCACATACTCAAACATCTCATCCTGAACACCCATATTGAGTCTCACCTGATCTGTCTGATCCTTCTCAACCTCACAGTTGAAGCTTCCGCTGTAGAGAAGTGAGATTCCATAGCAGTCACCTGCATCCTCATTCGCATCCTTGCCTGCTATAACCACAAATGGGCTGTGCTGATGGCTTGATGTACCCCTTGTGCTTCCGATCTTCTTCACACCATGATTTATAGCTTCTCTCTCATACATGCGCTCCATAGCATGTCTTCCGTGGAAGTGGATGAGATCATAATCACCTGTCACAAAATCCAGGCTCACACTTGATGCCTTTGCCACAAATATATCCGCATCGCTTATATTTCTGATTATAGCTGATCTTGTGATCAGATCCTTATCCTCTATAATTCCATACAGAAGATCAACCTCCACTCCCACCTGAGGATCCTGAAGAACGATCTTAAGGGTCTCACCCTTCTCGCCGTCATTTGTGTAAGCAGCAGGAAGTCCCTTGAGACTATACTTACTGTCCATCACCTCATATGAAACATATCTGAGATCACATCCATGTATTCCCTCTATGTCCTTTATGTTGAATGCCGGAGTCCTGAAATCTCCGTTGCCGTAGCAGCTATATTCCAGTGGAATGTTGTCCAGAGAGAATTCTCTGTGCTCCTGTGCTTCATAAGGATTGCCTGAGAATCCTCTATCGTAATGAGTTATGACATATGACATATCCCCGTCCATTTTCTTGCCATAATACAGATGAGCCAGATACCCATAGTCGATCACCTTCATCTGATATGTAGTATTTTTGGTGTTCAATGTGAAAAGCTTTTTCTCTTCATTTATCAATATTGCCATGCCCAAGTCCTCCTTTTCGTGATCTCCAGTTTCTCTACAGCCAAATTTCATTTGACTGGTCTTTCCTCATAATTTATCTACAACCAGCTCCGCCGGATTGTATTCCAAGTTCCACCATGTAGTCCACAAATTTCTCCACATATCCATAATCCGCCGCATATGCTGACAATCCAATATATGCCTTGCCATCTGTGTACTCAGTAAGTCCTGCCGCCTTGTATCCTTCAGATACATCTATTCCGACAGGTATCTTCTTCCCCTCTTCATCCTCGTAATAAATTATCCTATCCTTATACTTATCATATATATCGCCGACCTTCTCATCCGACAGGTCTGCAAGTCTGCCGCTCTTCGCCAGACCTATGAGATTGTCATACTGGCACAAGACTGCCTGAGCAGTGTCCGCCTCAAGGTATGCCAGCACCTTCATATAGTAACTGTTCTTATAATCTGAGTTATTTGCCAGATTAAAAAATGCATTGTTGTCAAATGTAACCCTTCCCGGGAGATTTTCTTCCCCTACATACGACACAAATCCCTGTGTCAGCCTGCAGTCCTCTGAAACATCATCGTAGTTGTTCACAAGGACGACATCCAGTATCGGCTTGTCCTCCCTCGTTGCAAACACAACAGAGAAATACACTACAAGTCCCACGAGAACGACCGCACCGATTATCCAAAGCTTGTAATAATCCCAGATATATCCTATTTTTTTGCGGGTGGAGTCCATCTCTTTGATCTTCTGTTTTTCTTCTTCCGTGATTATCGGCTTTTTCATAGACGTCCTCCTTTTGTTTCGCACTTACGATATACTTTGGAGTGGACGCATGAGAGGCGCTCCGCGCGGCGTCCACGGCATCGTAAATACTTCGTATTTACGATATATTTTGGAACAGACGCATGAGAGGCGCTTCGCGCGGCGTCTGCAGCATCGCAAGTGCTTCGCACTTACGATATATTTCACAAGGGTGGCGTCAGTAACTGACGTCACCCTGTGGTCATATATAATATCTTCTTTAACTTTCTTTAGAGCTTTCCACCTGATGTTGCGATACCTTCTACGAACTGCTTCTGGAATATCAGGTATATAACGATCATTGGTATACATGATATAAGAGATGCAGCCATCAGCTGTGGATAATTGGACTGATACTGTCCCTGCATTGTTGCAAGAGCTGCTGAGAGCGGCATCTTGTTTGCACTGCTGTTTACAACCAGTGGCCACATCAGATCCTTGAATGCGAACACTGCTGTGAATATACCGAGGGCAACCATCGATGATCTTGCAAGCGGAGCCATGACAAACACGAATGTCTTTGGAATGTTACATCCGTCAAGTCTCGCTGCCTCCTCGAGATCTCCAGGAAGTCCCATGTAAGCCTGCTTGAGCAGGAAAGTACCGAACGCTGTTACAATTCCCGGGAATACCAGAGCAAACATTGTATTTGTCATGCCCATCTTACTGATCATCAGGAACTGTGGGATGATGAATATCTGTGAAGGAATCATCATCTGGAAAAGTATCAGGGAGAACATAAAGTCTCTGCCCTTGAACTTAAGTCTTGCAAATGCATATCCTGCGAGTGTTGCTGTGAGACATGCACACACAACTCTGAAGAATATGAGCAATAATGTGTTCTTGTAGAGAACAAGGAAGTTCATGTTATTCCAAACAGTAGTGAACGCGTCTGTACGCCACTGTGATGGGAATATTACGAATGGACTTACCGAAGTTGCCTCTGTTACTGTCTTAAATGCTGTGAGTGTCATCCATACAAATGGCACTATCATAATGATTGAGAATATGATCAGAATGAGGTGAATCAATAATCTCTGCATTCTTCTCTTAAACTGTACGCCTCTTGTCATATCGATTCCCCCTTCCTAGTTATAATGAACCCACTTCTTCTGACCGATCATCTGGAATACTGTAAGTACCATGATGACTGCGAGAAGAAGAACTACTATTGCTGATCCATAACCCTTGTTACCATTCTGGAATGAGTACTGGTAGAACAGATATACGATGGACTCTGTCTTCTTGAGAGCCGGATTGGAAATATCCATTACCATGTATACAAGGTCGAATACCTGAAGTGCTCCGATTACTCTTGTTACGAGTACGAAGAATACTGTAGGGGAGAGAAGTGGAAGAGTGATCTTGAAGAATGCTCTTACTCCTGATGCTCCGTCAATATCTGCTGCCTCGTAGTAATCCTTAGGTATCTCCTGAAGTCCTGCAAGGAACAGAACCATGTTGTAACCAATGATCGACCATACACCGATGATCGCAACTGAGATCCATGCGATCTTTGGATTGGATATCCACTCGATCTTTGTACCGAGGATGTGGTTTAACAGACCGAACTGTGAATTGTATAACCATCTCCATACCATGGCTACAGCTGCAGGTGCAACTACCATTGGCAGGAAGAATATTGCTCTGTATATTGTTCTTCCGTGCATCTTGCGATTCAGGAATACCGCAAGTATAAGTGCGATGGCGATTGAGAATGGAACCTCAATGATCGCATACTTGAATGTATTGAGAAGTGACTGCCATACCTCAGGGTCAGCAAACATCTTCTTGTAATTTGCAAATCCTGCAAATGATGAATCTCCGAATGAACCGACCTTGCAGAATGACTGATATATTGTCTGTACTATAGGCCATAAGTTAAGTACGATGATTCCTATCATTGTTGGGAGGATGAATGCCCAGCCCCATTTGCGCTGGTTTCTTTCCCATGTTGTTGACTTCTTTTTCTTGAACTCTTTATCTTCTGCTGCTGCCGGCTTAACTGTCTGTGTCTCTGTAGCCTGAATTATCTCAGCCGCTTTTTCTTCAACTTTCTTGTTGTTATCTGACATAAAATCCCTCCTCTTATCATTTATACTGTAATTAACACCCCATTGTTTCTGGTAAGCAATGGGCAGGACCTTCATCCTACCCACTGTTATGTTATCTTATAAATGCTCTGTAGGATTACTTGTCTTCCTCATCGATGTACTGGTTCATCTGAACTGCGAAGTCCTTACATGACTGCTCCATCTTTGATGGATCTGCCCATGCATCTGCGAAGAATGTCTGTGCTGCCTGTGACCATACTGTTGAATTGTATGTGTAAGGTCTGAGCACGAGCTCATTTGTAACACCTGAAACTGTTGAATCCTTTGTGATATCAAGGTAAGCGTTGAGGTTGAACTTGTCTGTGCAGTTAACCCACTTATCTGATGTGTTGTTGTAAGCTGACATTGTTACACCGAGCTCAGCCTGCTTCTCCTGCATTTCCTTTGAACCTAACCACTCGATAAGCTTCCAACAGTCATCTGGTCTCTTTGTGTCTGCTGATGCAGCCCATCCAAGTCCGTTACAGATAGAAGTTCTCATACCTGTTGTCTTGTCGTATGGAAGAATTGCTACGTCACAGTTCTCAACGAGATACTCGTTGTCAAGGAATCCTGCTGTCATCCATGAACCCTGTGTGATCATTGCTACTGTACCTGACTGGAACATAACGTCTGTACCTGTCTCTGACATTGTTGTTGCCGGTGGGCAGCAATCCTTGAGGAGCTTTCCTACATAATCCATAGCCTTGATAGTGTTGGCATCGTCATATCCTGACTTTGTGTGATCGTCATTTACGATGTAACCGCCCATTGAGTAAACCATGTTGTAGTATGTGTCCTGATCGTTTGATGTGTTCATACAGAAACCGTACTGATCGCCATTAGTAAGCTTCTTAGCTGCATCATAGAGGTCATCCCATGTCCATGTCTCATCTGGATAAGAAAGTCCTGCATCATCAAACATCTTCTTGTTGTACCAGAGAGCGATTGTATCGTAATCCTTTGGTACTGCGTAATATGAGCCATCATATGTGTAGAGCTCTGTGATCTCTGACATGTAGTTGCTCATATCAACCTTATCGCTCTTCTCAATGTAGTCATCGAGCTTTAAGAGCTTGTTGTTCTTCATGTACATCTGTGAGTTGTTGGAGTGCATCCAGAATACATCCGGCATATCTCCACCTGATGCTCCAGCCTCAAGAAGTGTCCAGTATGAATCCCACTCCTTAACCTGTACATCAACCTTGATTCCTGTCTCTTCTGTGAAGAGATCACATATCTGCTGCAGACCCTTCTGCTGATTGTTATCCCAGATAACCACCTCAAGTGCATCCTTACTGCTACCCTTGCTTCCATCACCGCCGCCACATGCGCACAGTGAAAATGCTGTTGCTGCTGCAAGCCCTACTGCTACAGCTTTCTTCATTGTTCTTCTCATAAAACCTTCCTCCTTTTTACATCACCGGCAGGATTTACGACACCCACATTCTCTTTCATACCCTGAATTCTGCGTCCTGTTCTGCCGGTTCGCCTTACGGCGTTCTGTGTGCTTTCTATGATTGAATTATAAAATTTTGGTGAAGATTTTTACATGGAAAAATGTCAAAATATCATGGGGTTTTGTCACAAATGTATATTTTTAAGTAGTTAAGTTCGCTGTTTTTGTGCTATTTTATGGTATAATGTAGAATACATATGGTAAATTGTAAAATTCGCTATATATTGGCATACCTTTTTGTGCTATAGTTAAACAAACGATATTATCACTTTTTACATCAGGAGGAATTTTATGAACATTTTCAGCAGTGACGGCTGGTTTTCCAGATTTTTTGGAACGCTCGGCGATATTATAATAGTGAACATTCTATTTATATTGTGTAGTATTCCCATAGTCACCATGGGAGCTTCCATGAGTGCAATGTATTTCACTCTGTTAAAGAAGCAGAGGACAGGCGAAAATGGAGGTGTAGTGAAATTATTCTTCAAAGGCTTCAAGGATAATTTCAAACAGTCAACGATTTCATGGCTGCTATTCCTTCTTATATCATTTATATTCACTCTGGATTTCAACCTTTTTGGCAAGGGTGGTCCACAGGAGAACAAGCTCATGTACTACACCAGTGTCGTGCTTATGATATTGACATGCTTCATCGCAATTTACCTGTTCCCTGTCATAAGTGCCTTTAAGAACACATTGAAGAACCTTCTCTTGCAGTCCATTTACCTGGCAGCCAAGAACTTCATATTTACAATAGTGATCATGGTTCTCTACACTCTGCCTGCATATGTTCTGCTATCCAGCACTCAGGTATTCATGGTAGGTATATTCGTGTTCATAGTATGTGGCTTTGGCCTTATAGCATATGTATCATCATTCATGTTTTTGAAGGCATTCACCCCATATCTGGATGAGGTCACAAAGAAGTACACGGACGACGATCCTGCTTCATGGATGCACAGCGATGACCAGACATCTGAATCAGATGAGGATAATCCTGAATCCACAAAGGTGACCAAGAAGCTTATCGTTGACAATTCATATCATGGCAGACAGTAGTTTTTACCGTATATCGTAAATACAGCAAAGGCGGATGTGCGACAAATCGCACACCCGCCTTTTGCTTAATTCAAATTTTTTGATTCAATTATATCTTACAGCTTCGAAGCCTCATGTCCAAACTTGGCATCATTCGTCTCAAGCTCAACCTCAAGATTCCTGAATGACTTAGGACTCATTCCAAACTTCTGCTTGAATGCTTTGGAGAAAGAAAGAGAATCCTCATAACCACACTGATATGCGATTATATTGATCTGTTCCTTTGATGACCGGAGAAGACTTGCAGCTTTCTCCAATCTGAAGTTGATAAGATACTCCTGAGGAGATACACCCATCTCCTTCTTGAAGCTTCCTGTCAGATGACTTCTGCTGATTCCTATGAAATCCGCAATGTCATCGATCTTGATCTTGTTCATGTACTTCTCTGTTATGAAGTCGACAGCAGCCTTTACATATATCTTACTTGGATACTCAATGTTATCAGATTCCTGCGCATCGGAGGCATTATCCTCCATAATGGTTGCGAAGAGAAGCATCAGTGCACTCATTCTCTTCACCTCGTTTATACGTGTGATCTGGGAATATTCGAGCATCTTGTTGATACATTCTGCACACGTATCCATCTGCTCTATCTTGATGATAGGTGAGCCCTTTACATACCCCATCGCCTCAATAAAATCTTCAGCTCTGTAGCCATGAAATCCAACCCACATGTAGCTCCATGGATCATCATCGTCAGCCCTGTAAGTAGTCTCCTCACCAGGTCTGATGATAAACGCCTGTCCAGGTCCCAGTTCATAAGTCTTCCCCGCAATTGTAAATGTACCCTTGCCCTTCTTTACCATATGGATAACATATGATTCTCTGACGTATGGACCAAACTTCCAGCCTTTTATACAATCCTCTCTGCCACAATAGTCCAGACTGATTGCGGTACCCCACATATAGGAGTTCGACAACTGTAGATCTTCCAGACAAGCAAAACCAACACTGTCAGTTAAACCAACCTTTCTTACCATAACCCGTCCTTTCCTTTACCATATCTTTGCCACCCTTTTATATAAGTTAACACCAAAAACACCTTTATATTTTAACAAAAGCAGACAAACCTGTCAATTTTCAGATCTGTCTGCTTCCCGTAAAATATTTATAAATTATGTCTTACCAGTGACGGTAACCAAATACTGTTGCAGCGTTCTTGAAGTAGCTGAGTACCTGCTCTGCACATGTTGCGCTGTCACTGAATATCTTTTCTGCGATGTTATCTATAACAGTGATGAGGAATACTGAGATAACTATAGCAGCGATAACTGCAAATATCTTTGAGTTGTCATTTGTCTCAAGGTTATCGAATAACGCATGAGCTGCGATCACGATTCCGCAAAGGCTTATTCCGAGGAAGAGTATGTATCCAAAGCCTCCGATGATTCCGCTGAGGAAATCAACCTTGTGGAAGAGTGCTGAGATGATCTCAAATATGATTCCTGCAACCATTGCTATTGCCTCATAAAGTGCAAATACACCAACGGCGTTAAGTGCTTTTCCAAATGTGATTCCACCCTTGAATATAATTCCTCCGGCGATAAATACCGCTGCTGTCATGATGACTGCTGCGATTATAGTGAAGAAGAACATGTAGAATCCCTTTGCTATTGAATCGCCAAAGTCAAATCCCATTATGAGGAATCCGACAGTTACAAATATAAGTGAGAGGATGGCATTTACTCCTGCAAGTATTCCGCCAGGAACCATGTTGTCACTCTGAACCATCTCACCCGCTGTATCTGCAGGGCTCTTGAAAAGACCTATCACATTCTTGAGAAGATCATTTATCATATTGCCCACTGCTGATGGCTTCTTCGGCTGTGGCTGTGCATAGCCCTGCTGGCCGTACATCTGCTGGTTCATCTGTGGCTGGCCGTAGCCCTGCTGACCATACATCTGCTGGTTCATCTGCTGACCGTAGCCCTGCTGATTGTATGCTCCCTGGTTCATCTGCTGGCCATAACCCTGCTGATTATACATCTGCTGGTTCATCTGCTGACCGTAGCCCTGCTGGTTGTATGCACCCTGCTGGTTCATCTGCTGGCCGTAACCCTGTTGATTGTATGCACCCTGCTGGTTCATCTGCTGGCCATAGCCTTGCTGATTGTACACTCCCTGCTGACTCATCTGCGGCTGGCTGTAAGCCGCTGCCTGCTGATCTGCCTGTGGCTGGCTGTTCTCCGCCGCCTGCTGATTTGTCTGTGCCTGATCTGCCACCTGCTGTTCTCCCTGTGGCTGACCAAAATGCTGATCCTGATTCTCGTTCATTCCTGTTACCTCCAATTCCTTTCCCTGTGTGAAAATATATCAAAAATATGATACCAAATCCCCCTGGTTTTGTCATCATATCATTGCTCTATAAACTTCTGTGCGATATCGAAGGATCTGACTCAATCCTTATAATATCCATCGAAATAGTTAATCGGGCTGTGGCTGTCATACTTTGCATGATACACAAATGTAGTATAATCAACGTATTCCGCTTTCTTCTCCTCATTCTGTCCAATATTGTTGGATCTTACAAGAGCAGAAATCACTATGGATACCGTTAAGCATATCCCGCACACGATACCTATTGCAACATACAAAAATACTATCGAACCCATGTCTTATCCTGCCTTTCCTTAACGTATTCTATAGTGCCATAGCTTCTGAATCTGTGAATATCTATCCTTGATCTGTGAAGCTTGTTGATCGCACGCCAGAAGCTCACCAAACTATATATAACTCCAGCCACATACGCGGAAAATACCATAAAAGCTCCACTTGAATCACCCACACCTGCACTTATCCTATACAGATCCGTCATAAGTCCCCCAACAAATACAGATACATATGTACAAAGCACAACCATCACTGTCATAAGTATCGCTATGGATGCCCCAACCTTAAATCTGTTGGATGGGACATTTCCCACGACCTTGCCGGTCTGCCCATTCACCGCCACGGTATAGAGTATTCCCTGATAACGAAAAGTCATGAACCACGCTGGCAGCAATGCATACTCGATATCTGTCATCTTTATATCCGTTTTTTCCTCAGTAATCCGGGCGTTTTTCGGAACATCGCTCATCATCTCTTCCTTCACCGCATCATTGCTCTTTCTCTTTGCAACGGCTGCGATCTCGGCAGCTGGTACATCGTACCTGTCCGTGTAAAATCCGGACAGATATTCTGGAGAAAACGTCAAAGCCTTCTCTAAATCATAAGGCTCCAGTCTTGCCGAAATGTGATCATTCAATCTTCTTGTTGCATCACCAGGTACCCTTGGAACTGTACACTCACAATCTCTCATACAATTGTGTGTGACTGTTTTGTCTGCAGTTTTCTGTGCAACTGCTGCTATAGAACCAAAGCATTTTTCATAATTACTAACGCGCTCGCCTTTTTCATTCTCCTGAAATACATACTTGAGCTTTTTTCTAACATGATAAGATGCCAGCCAATATGGTATATATATTCCTCGTATCTTATCAATCTCAAATTTCTTTATCTCATCCGGAACAAACCACCCCTTACAGAACCTGTCACGTATAAGCTGTTCTGCTCTCTTCTGAGAAATTCCAAATGGAATAATAAGGTCCGGCTCCAGTTCATCCTTAACTCTGTCAACCAATATCATCGGCTGCCCGCAATACGCACAGAAACTGGAAGTTTCCGTGGATTTCACCATAAGTCTTGCACCACAGGATGTACATTCATATAGATTCATATCCATATACCTTGGTGATTCATCATCCTTTCCAATATTGATCTCATCCAATGTGTATATCGTATCCGTGGCATCAGTTATGTATCTTTTTATTCTGGCAATCTTCTGAATTGCCTTATAGCTTCTCTTATCTACAAGCTCTCCATCCTCATTCCTGGTCATGGCAGAGTTTTCTTCTCCTATGCCTCTGCTGATCACCGAATCACACTGCGTACACTGCAGCTGCCTCGTCTTAGGATTCAGTACCACAACACCGCCGCAGGATGGACATTTTACTGTAAGATTCATTGCATGTTACCCCCATGTCTACCAAACATAAGCCCCATTTGACTAAAACAGTATCATCTAAATTATAAGCTATCAAGTAGTCAAATTACAACTATATGTACCTGTAACGGATGTAAATATTACATAAAACGTCTTATCATCCAAATAAAGCTGTATCATAACCATTCCATCACAATACAACTTCATAATGTTATCAATTTATCTTATTCACGTCGTCTTTATTGGTGTCGGAAATTATATAATGTGGTCTTCCCTTGGTCTCCATATATGTCTTGGCGATATATTTACCCATTATTCCTATGCACAGGAACTGGAGTCCTGATATAAACAGTATGATGCACACAAGTGACGGCCATCCCGCAACAGGGTCTCCCCACACCAGCTTTCTTATGAAGAAGAACAGCATCATGACAAATGAGACAAATGTACAAAATATTCCAAATCCTGAAGCTATACTCATCGGCGCCTCGGAGAAGTTGATTATTCCGTCCAGTGCGTATTTGAAAAGCTTCCAGAAGTTCCACTTCGTCTCGCCCGCAACTCTCTCCACATTCTCGTATTCCAGCCATTTTGTCCTGAACCCGATCCAGCCAAATATTCCCTTGGAGAATCTGTTGTACTCGCACATCGACACGATGGCATCCTTCATCTCTGCCTTCATAAGCCTGAAATCCCTGGCGCCATCCACGACATCGGAGTCGGATATCTTGTTGATGATCTTGTAGAACATCCGCGCAAACCATGATCTTATCGGCGGCTCGCCCTTTCTGGTGACTCTTCTGGTCGCCACACTGTCATATTCTCCCTGCTCAAGTATACCGAGCATCTCCGGGAGCAGACTTGGCGGATCCTGCATGTCGGCATCCATCACCGCCACGTAATCCCCATCTGCATTGCAGAAGCCCGCATACATTGCAGCCTCCTTACCAAAGTTTCTGGAAAATGACAAATACTTGAAATAATCGTATTCCTCTGATATCTTTTTCATGGTCTCAAGAGTCTTATCCGACGAACCATCATTTACCATAAGAACCTCAAAATCATACTGTCTGAGTTCCTGTCTCACCTTGTCCAGCTCCCCTGCAAATATCGGAAGAGCCTGCTCTTCGTTATAGCATGGAATTATCAAACTAACTTTTTTCATTTTGTTTCACCTGCTTTAAATTTATAAATTCGTATTCCTGAAAATCTGTATTCTATAGATTTCTTTGTATACTTTGTTATCTCTGCTATTTTCTCAGTCATCTTGTGTATCTTTTTCTCTTCAAATTTTGGATCATTGATGACCGCCACATATATCTCATCGCCGCAGTCCTTCACCAGATCAGCGATGCTGTCTATATCATCCTCGTACACATACCGGCATCTTCCCATCTGGGAAAATACGTTCATTCCCGCGTACACGTTGTTCCATTTGCCATCTCCGTGACACAGTATGATACAGTCCTGTCCCTTCATCTCCTCCAAGGCTGTGCTCCAGTCGCTGTAGCCCATGTACTGCCAGTCTATACCCTTTACAGCTATACTGCCTGCACATAATGCCAGGCATATGACAGCGGTTACAACTGCACATCTCTTCCTGGTTATTACTGGAACCAGCTTCATCATACACCATATCATAAACACAGCCACTATAGGAAGTGCCGAGTAAATATATCTTGCATTTACAAGCTCGGACCCCTGTATTCCCACAAATGCAAGAACGGCGTCAGCCACGATAACCCCCGCCAATAACAGTGAGCGTGACTCTATCCTTCCTGTTCTGTCCGCATCTATATCTCTCCTGTGTATACATACTCTGTAGGATAATCCATCATTTTCCCTGACCAAGGATATCTTTATATCCACAAATGAAAGCACTATCCTTGCCACGATGAGCACCAGTGCCACAAGCACGATCAGCGGAAGCAGTCCTGCAAAATACGACCTGTTTATATAACTGATATAATATAAGAATTTGTGACCGGAAAGTCCTATCAGATTATCGGTAGCATAGCTTCCCCTGTAACCAAATATGTGCTTTATCGTCGCGGGAAATACCGCTATTGCCGCACCAA
Organism: Coprococcus sp. AF16-22; assembly: GCF_003461545.1. Taxonomy (NCBI): domain Bacteria; kingdom Bacillati; phylum Bacillota; class Clostridia; order Lachnospirales; family Lachnospiraceae; genus Coprococcus; species Coprococcus sp. AF16-22. The sequence goes on along the minus strand of NZ_QTXH01000002.1, from coordinate 62,852 downwards.
ATCCAGCAACAAGACTAAAGCCATACGCAAACATCTGCTTTACCTTTCGCATATACAACAGGTATATACATACACACAATCCAAGTCCGGCAACATAGAAGTAGAAATAATAGTGTGTGAGTCCGCCGAACATGACCGCCAGTGCCAGCAATATAAAATACGGCACGGTCATCTTCTTTTTATGTCTCAGTATATATACATGAACCGCCGTCAGCAGCAATACATTCAAGGTCTGAAGAAGATACATCCGTATGAGCATACAGTTGCTTATGCCCACCGATGATACGCCCCACAGAGCTGCCGCCATCAGTCCATACCATCTGTTTCCAAGCAGATATGCCGCCACATACAACAGAAGAATATCCACAAATATCAGGAGTATGAGGTTGAGCACTATTCCCGGAACTGCACTGTATCCCGCTCCTTTGAAAAAGTAGCACACCGTATGCAGCAGCATATAATATACCGGCGGGTGGACATCATTTTCCTGATTTCTGTATGCCGCACTGTAGTTGAATGAATCATCGTTATAATTCATATAGTTCTCAAAATATGACCCCGTCACCCACTCATCAAGTGGCGTGTTGTCCTCTCCCGGATGGAGAAAAGTCTTGTCCGTGGAGTTTGCAAGGCCATAGCTGTACACCTCATCGCAAAACAGATACTGTCTCTTAAGCCCGTAGTGGATGCACAGTCCATACTGCAGTAACACCAGCACTATGCATGCGATCCAGAAATACCGATTTGTCCTGATTTCTTTATTTTTCTTTACACTCTCTGTCATAATCTATTCTCCCACTGTCTTTGCCCATATAATAAGAGCAGTTTACCTCCTTTGTATACTTAATTTATTTTAAAATAAAAAACGGACTGCTACATTGTGACCGTATATTATATGTCACTGTAACAATCCGTTTGTTTATGATTATTTTTCTTTATTACTTTTCAAGTATATCGTAGATAAGATCCATGACCTTGTCACCAAATGCTGCTGACTCCTTCTGTGCCTCATCGTATGATGAACCCTTGATTCCGTAGTAGAACTTGATCTTTGGCTCAGTTCCTGAAGGTCTTACCGCAAGCCATGCATCGTTCTCAAGCTCGTAGTAGAGTACATTGGCATTCGGGAATCCGGTAGGCTTAACCTCACCTGTCTCGATATTCCTTATATACTCAAGACGATAATCACGTACCACTCTGGTCTTGTATCCTGCTACTTCCTCAGGTACATTTGCACGGAGGATATTCATGATGTGTCCGATCTTCTTTGATCCCTCAACACCCTTGAGTGTTACGGTCTTGATATCATCTACATAATATCCGTACTTCTCGTACATATCCATCATCGCATCCCAGAGAGTCTTGCCCTGACCTCTGTAGTAAGCTGCTGCCTCACAGAGAGCCATAGTTGCAACAACGGCATCCTTGTCTCTTGCGTGGGTTCCGATCAGGCATCCGTAGCTCTCCTCGAATCCGAAGAGGTATGTTCCCTTGCCTGTCTGCTCAAATCTGAGGATCTCACGGCCAATGTTCTTGAAACCTGTGAAACACTCGATGAGATCTGTTCCATAATACTTTGCTATAGCATCTACCATGTTGGTAGTAACGATAGTCTTGATGATTGCTCCGTCTGCTGGAAGGCTGCCATTCTTCTCCTTCATCTGGCTTACCTCATACTCGCAGAGTAAGCTTCCTGACATGTTACCTGTGAATACCTTGTACTCACCTGTCTTGGAATCCTTGGCATAGCATCCGAGTCTGTCGGCATCAGGGTCTGTTGCCAGAACGAGATCTGCATCGACCTCCTTTGCCAGCTTGAGTGCCAGTGCAAATGCTTCCTTTGCCTCTGGGTTTGGATACTCAACTGTTGGGAAATCTCCATCCGGAAGCTCCTGCTCAGGAACCACGTACACATTCTCAAATCCGATCTCCTTGAGAATCCTTCTTACAGGGATGTTGCCTGTTCCGTGAAGTGGTGTGTACACTATCTTGAGATCCTTACCATACTTGTCAATTGCATCCTGATTGAGAATGAGCTTCTTGAGCTCGCCCATGTATGCGTCATCAACCTCTGAACCGATAGTTACAAGAAGCCCCTTCTTCTTTGCCTCTACCATGTCCATGGTCTTTGTATCTGCGAAATCTGTGATGGCCTTTACCTCGGCCATGATTCCCTGGTCATGAGGTGGTGTGATCTGTGCGCCATCCTCCCAGTATACCTTATATCCATTGTACTCTGGTGGGTTGTGTGATGCTGTTACATTGATACCAGCTACACAGTCCAGATATCTCACTGCAAATGAAAGCTCAGGTGTCGGTCTAAGTGACTCGAATCTGTAAGCCTTTATGCCATTTGCTGCCAGGCAGAGAGCTGCCTCCATAGAGAACTCAGGTGACATTCTTCTTGAATCATAAGCTATTGCCACACCTTTGTCCTGCTTGCCCGCCTTGATGATGTAGTTTGCAAGTCCCTGTGTAGCCTTGCGCACTACATATATGTTCATTCTGTTAGTACCAGCTCCGATGATGCCTCGAAGTCCGGCTGTTCCAAATACAAGATCACAATAGAATCTTTCTTCTATCTCTTTCTCGTCATCCTTGATCGCTAAGAGCTCATCCTTGGTTTCCTGACCAAACAAAGGATTGTTCACCCACTGCTCATACACGTCCTTGTAATTATAATCGCTCATCATTTTGCCTCCTGTGAAATCTATTGCTTTATGTTACCCATAGAGCATCCTACAAATGGAAAACACACACACGAAAAAACCATCTGTAAAATACATCACAATTCAGTATCACGTGTCTAACTCAATTATTATCCACGCCCCAACATTATACTCTTAATTTGTCAGCTTGTGAAGTCCATAGGTATCGTTAATTTCACTCAAAATTTTGAGCTTTTCTTGGTCATCTTCGATAACTTTTTGGAGTTTTTCCATCAAAACCGGGGATATGTAGCTCTTTCTGGTGTTCATATACCGGTTACTTATCTTCCAGAACTTCTCCGGGAAACTGTACATAAGATATATGAATTCATAATCCTCATGTTCAAGATAATTGATCTGACTGTACGCACTCAGAATGTCCTTCGCCATGGTGATATCATACCTGTTCTTCTCCATGGCTTTGCGGAGAAACTGGTACAGATCCATGAGCTGGTATCCCACATGGAACCGGTCAAAATTTATGGTTGCTATGTATCCATCACAGAACATCACGCTGTGATAATTATACGAGCCGTGACAATAGCCAAGCCATTTGTCGTTGTATGTGAAATTATCCTGAAACAGCGACAGGCACTTCTCTGCCTGGCTGTAAAAATAATCAAATGTCTTTATGTACATCATCTCAAAGTCATTCTTCAGGGTTCTCCTGCTGACAAAATTTCTTATCCTGCGAAGCTCATTTACCTTTCTATCCAGATTTCCCGGAGTTTTTTTTGTGTATGACGTATTCTCCTCCATGTACAGTTCCCTTCCGGCTCTGTGAAACCACGCCAGATTTATAACTGCTTTCTCAAGATCCCTTATGCTTGATGCATTACACTCCCGCCCTTGGAAATATTCCCTGCACACAAATGGATTTCCATACCTGTCGCAGGTCACCAGCTCGTCTTCGCTGTTGGCCACGACCCGGTCTATATTACAGAAGCCCTTTTCATATATCTTATCCTTGAATTCCTTCTCCTGCTGAAGCCTCTCGTCAGTTCCATTCAGGGATGACACCTGTCTGACCCCCTTGTCCGTCATCAGGATCACAGCACCTCTGCCTCTGCCCGTTCCCTGTACTTCCATATCGTATGCTTCATACACTTCACCCATTTTTTCAGCCAAATAAAAACCCCCTCCTACAACTGTCGCTCACTTTATAGCAATAATAACCTGCTAAATTATTGTATGAGGGGCTGTTAAGATTCATTCTTAAGTTATTATATTTTACCGGATTTTTTTACGACTGTTATCGCATCATCCAATAATTCTTTTTTATATGATATGGGAAATACATACTCCTTACATCATTTTGACCTGTTCAATAAGGTATTCCCTGTCGTTCTTCTCCGGATCTTCTATAACCATATCCAGCAGTTTCTGAAGTATCTCGCCCATCTGAGGTCCCGGCTTTATTCCCAGCTTTATGAGGTCTCCGCCATTTACCTTGAGGTCCTTGATCCTGACGCAGTCAGCATCTGCCACGATCTCTTCATATTTCTTCTCAAGCTCCGCAAGCTGGCTCTGTCTCTCCTCCAGCTTGTAATCGCTCTGGGCAGCCATATCGGCTTTCTTGATCTCGATTATATATGGGAAGAAATCCTTTCCAACCTCTCCGAGAAGCTTCCTGATGGTATTCTTCTTCGGAACGCAGCCCATGCCAAAGTCATGCCATCTCACCAGCTTGCACACGTCCTTGATGGTATTGTTGTCAAACTTCAGTCTTCTGAGAACCGCCTCCGCCAGTGGAACTCCCGCGATCTGGTGGTCGTAAAAGTGATCTGTTCCATTCTCGTCCACAGTGTGTGTGGATGGCTTGCCTATATCGTGGAGAAGCGCCGCCCATCTCATGGTGACGTCAGCTCTTATATTCTTAACCGCCTCAATGGAGTGTACACCCACATTGTATCTGTGATACTGGTTGTTCTGTGGCTGCTCCATCATCTTGTCAAATTCAGGAAGGATATATGCAGTGATCCCTGTAACATAGGCCTCGAGCAGCTTGTCCGGGTGATCTGATACAAGGAGCTTTGTGAGCTCCACCCTGATCCTCTCCGCACTTATATCCTTGAGGTACTGTGCCTGGATGATCATGGCCTTTCGGGTATCCCTCTCTATGTCAAATCCAAGCTGTCCCGCAAATCTTATGGCTCTGAGTATCCTAAGTGCATCCTCATCGAATCTGTCCCTTGCCACACCGACAGCTCTTATAACCTTGTCATTCAGATCCTGCACACCGCCAAACATATCTATTATGCCCTTGCTGTGGCTGTACGCCATGGCATTTATGGTGAAGTCTCTTCTCTTCAGATCCTCCTCAAGGCTGGCTGTGAACTCCACCTGATCCGGTCTCCTGTGATCACTGTACTCTCCATCTATCCTGTACGTCGTGACCTCATAGCCTTCCTTGCCCATCATGACTGTTACGGTTCCATGCTCTATTCCTGTATCTACGGTTCGCCTGAATATCTCCTTGACCTGCTCAGGTCTGGCAGATGTGGTGATATCCCAGTCCCCCGGCTCTCTTCCGAGTATGCTGTCTCTCACGCAGCCGCCGACTATATAGGCCTCATAGCCTGCTGCCTCAAGACCCTCTATAACTTTATTTGCTCCCTCTGGAATGTCTATTCTCATATATCTTCTCTCCGCATCTTTATATCTGTAAAATAATAACTTCTCCAGCAAAATGCTGAAGAAGTTATTATACATGATTATTATCTATATTTTAGTATGCTCTTCCGAAGTATACCATCTTCTTGGCCGGCTTGCCGCAGTGTACACATACATCTGAAAGATGCTCCTGTGCAAATGGCATACATCTTGTGGATGCTCCTGTCTCATCCTTGATAGCCTCCTCACAAGCTGTCTCGCCACACCACATAGCCTTTACAAAGCCCTGCTCGTTGTCGATGATATTCTTGAACTCATCCCAGTTAAGCGCTGCATGTGTATGTGAATCTCTGTGAGCCTTTGCTCTCTCGAACATATCCTTCTGGATAGTCTCAAGAAGCTCTCCAACCTTTGTATCTATCTCATCAAGTGATACTGTGATCTTCTCTCTTGTGTCACGGCGTACCAGAACTGCCTGATTGGCCTCGATATCCTTTGGTCCGATCTCAACTCTGATAGGAATACCTCTCATCTCCTGCTCTGAGAACTTCCAGCCTGGGCTCTTGTCGCTGTCATCGACCTTTACTCTGAATGCTCCAAGCTTCTCACGAAGCTCTGCTGCCTTCTCAAGCACTCCTGCTTTCTTCTGCATGATAGGAATGATCATGACCTGAGTTGGAGCAACCTTTGGAGGAAGTACAAGACCTGAATTGTCTCCGTGAACCATGATGATGGCTCCGATAAGTCTTGTTGTCATACCCCATGATGTCTGATGAACATACTTGAGCTTGTTGTCCTTGTCTGTAAACTGTATTCCAAATGCCTTGGCAAATCCGTCTCCGAAGTTATGGCTTGTTCCTGACTGGAGCGCCTTGCCATCGTGCATAAGTGCCTCTATTGTGTATGTTGCCTCTGCTCCTGCGAACTTTTCCTTCTCTGTCTTCTGTCCACGGATAACAGGCATAGCCAGTACATCCTCACAGAAGTCTGCATACAGATTCAGCATCTGTATTGTTCTTGCCTCAGCCTCCTCGGCTGTTGCATGTGCAGTGTGTCCCTCCTGCCACAGGAACTCTCTTGAACGAAGGAATGGTCTTGTCTCCTTCTCCCAACGCATAACTGAACACCACTGATTATATACCCTTGGCAGATCACGATATGACTGGATATCATTCTTGTAGAAATCACAGAACAGAGTCTCTGATGTAGGTCTTACACACATACGCTCTGTGAGTGGATTGAGTCCGCCATAAGTAACCCATGCTACCTCAGGTGCAAATCCCTCAACGTGATCCTTCTCCTTCTCAAGAAGGCTCTCTGGAATAAGCATAGGCATGTACACATTCTCCACACCTGTAGCCTTGAATCTCTCATCAAGCTGCTTCTGTATAAGCTCCCAGATTGCATATCCTGCGGGCTTGATAGCCATACATCCCTTCACGTTGGTATATGCGATAAGTCCTGCCTTGAGGACAACGTCAGTATACCACTGTGCAAAATCTTCATCCATGGAAGTAATAGCTTCAACCATCTTCTTATCGTTTGCCATCTTATTTATCTCCTTAATTCTAAAACATTCTATATCTGCTGCATAGCTGAACTACCTAATGCATACACTCTTTAATCTACAAAATTTCAGGACGTATGTCAACACGAAACATGCCAACATCCGCCCTGTAAATACCATTTTAACTAAAACTCATCCAGATCCAGAATGGCAAATGCTCCGCCATCCGGCTCATGCTTGAACACCATGTGTTCCCCTGTTGTCGGATGGTCAAATTCCAATCTGGACGCGTGAAGTCCTATCTCCTTGTACTTCTTATTTGTCCTCTGAAATTTAGGATTGTACTTTGTGTCACCCCAGATTCCACACTTTCTCTTTGCAAACTGTGCCCTGATCTGATGATGTCTTCCAGTTATGAGTTCAACAAGTATATATGACAGAACTCCCTCGTCCGTATCCATGACATCCAGCACCTCATATTCCAGCTCGGAATACTTTGCTCCAGGTGTGTCCTTGTCCACGACCTTTGTCACATTGTCCTTAGTATCGTGAAGAAGATAATCCTTCAAAACTCCCTGGTCATTTGAAAGCTCACCAGTGAGGATCGCCTGATAATACTTCATCATAGAACCATCCTCGCTCTGCTTTGAGAGATTTGCAGCCGCCTCAGGAGTCTTGGCAAATACCATAACTCCGCCTACAGGCCTGTCCAGTCTGTGTATAGGCACAAGATATGGCTCCTCTTTTCTGTTCTCCTTCTCGTATATCCTGAGCTTGAGCATACTCACCATGCTCTCTGAATTGGTCTTGTCCGGCTGAGTTGGCACACCACATGGCTTTACAGCCACGATTATATCATTATCCTCATGTAAAATGTTTAATTTCATTTGTTTTCTCCTCATTCGCCATCTGGGGCTTATTATAATTGTGATAAGAAAGCCTTACGATTACTTCGCCACTTCGTGGCTCTCGTAATCGCACATTCATGAGCATTCCTGCCTATCGGCATACATGCTCATGAATATCTGCCCATCCGATGAACATGCAGCGTTTCATGCAAGCATGAACGCTGCATGTTCGCCGTCTGGGGCTTTCTTATCACATCCTAAACCTATAGCCCACGCCCCACACAGTCTCTATGTACTGTGGATTCGATGTGTCAAATTCAATCTTCTCTCTGATCTTCTTGATATGAACAGTAACCGTGGCTATATCTCCTATGCTGTCCATATTCCATATCTTGCTGAACAGCTCATCCTTGGAAAATACCTTGTTTGGGTTGCTGGCAAGGAAGCACAGTATATCGAACTCCTTATTCGTAAATACCTTCTCCTCGTTATCAACATACACTCTTCTGTCCGTCTTGTCTATCTTAAGACCTCTGATCTCGATGACGTCATTCTTGAGTGCCGTTGAACCAACAAGTCTCTCGTATCTGGATATGTGCGCCTTGACTCTTGCCACCAGCTCACTTGGACTGAATGGCTTTGTGACATAGTCGTCAACTCCCAGACCAAGACCTCTGATCTTGTCTATATCATTCTTCTTGGCTGTTACCATGATGATCGGAATATCCTTCTTCTCCCTTATCTGTCGGCATATCTCAAATCCATCCACCTCAGGGAGCATGAGATCCAGAAGGATAAGACTGTATTCCTCATCCAATGCCTTCTCAAGACCCTTAAGTCCATTTGTCTCTATCTCTACCTCGAAATCATTGAGCTCCAGATAATCTCTCTCAAGCTCTGCAATACTAAGCTCATCTTCTATGATCAATATCTTACTCATCTGTATCTCTCCTTTTCTTTAGTGTATTTATGATCTGCAATGATCCTTTTCTCTGACCATCCTTTTTCTGATTGTCTTTTCTCTGATCATCTTTTTTCTGTGTATCCTTTTTTACATTTGCCTGCTGTTCACCGCTGGCGTCAGAAGTATCACCCTCGATCTCCTCAACCTTTGGAATATACTTCTTCAGGGTAAATACTATCGTTGTTCCAACACCAAGCTGGCTTGTGGCATATATGTTGCCGCCGTGCTCCTCAACGATCTTCTTGCATATAGCAAGTCCAAGACCACTTCCGCCTCTTGACTGTCTTGCGCTGTCAGCTCTGTACATTCTGTCAAATATATGAGGCAGGCTCTCTGAATCTATTCCACGGCCATTGTCGCTTATGGATACCTTAACCTCCGCGTCATTGTCATATATGTTGATATCTATCTGTCCATATTCCTTATCGGTATACTTGATAGCATTTGTAATTATGTTGTTGATGACCCTCTTGAGCTGGTCAGGATCAACTATGACCTTCACATCGTCATCACAATAGTTCTTGTATGTGAGCGTCATGTTCTTGGAAAGGAGCGTCGTATATACCTCCTCCATACAGTCATCAAAATAATCCTTCACCGATACCCTGTGGAACTCATATGGTATGGCGTTGTTGTTGATATTCGTATACAGTGAAAGCTCATTGATGAGGCTGTCCATCTCATTTGCCTTGCTGTATATCATCTTCAGATATCTCTCCTGCTTCTCAGGGGTATCTGCAACTCCATCCATGATTCCCTCCACATAACCCTTGATGGTCGTGATAGGAGTACGGAGATCGTGTGATATATTGCTTATGAGCTGCCTGTTCTCTTCCTCATATCTCATCTTCGCCTTGGTAAAGTCTGACAGTTTCTGTCTCATATCCTCAAATGACTCACAGAGCTCACCAACCTCATCGACTCTGTTATCGCCAAAGTCTATCTTCTCGTCAAGGTTGCCTGAGCCCATACGCTCTGCTGCCTCCTTGAGCTTGACAAGAGGATTCACAAACTGCTGGTATACAAGGAATGCCACGACACCGCTCAGGAGCATCATCATTAGAACCATCAGTATGGAATAACCCATGATGGTTCCCCTGAACTTCGCCATATAATTACCATAGTATGTGAGCATGTAAATATCTACCTGACTTCCATCCAGCACATATGATACCTGGTTGCACAGATAGAATGACGGCTGGGTTATGAGATATTCCTGAACCTTTATATCACTGTTATTTCCGGTATCAATCGAATCACCATCTATCGCATTGATATTCGAACTGTTATCATTTCTCTTTAACTGCTCCTTCAGGCTCTCAGAAAAAGGATCAACGGAACTATATATGTACTCTCCATCCTTCTTCACTGCTATATGAGTATTTAATACCGAGCTCTTTTCATCCAGTGCATCTGCATTATCCTGGGTTGTATAGTATGAAGGATTCTTCTTCACCTTGCTTATAACTTCCTCACGCAATGTGGACAGAGATTTGTACACATCATTGACCGGATCGTCCTCCGAATATAAAAGCTGCAGTGAGTGATTACGGCCATAAGTTCCAGTGATAAAATATCGCCCTATGATAGCCGTACCTATAACCATGGACAATATCGCTGCTATCCATATAAAAATTATCGCTATCTTAACTTTCTTAGTAATCTTCATTCGTGTTAACTCCCATCTTACTAGCGCTAATTATAGCATTAATCCCTATTGTTAGTGTGTGAAGTTTTTATAAACTCTCTCTCTGTTTTCTTCTGAAAATGCCCTTTTTCTTCCTCTTTATCTCCGTTGCCGCAACCTCCTGTCTGGTCTGCTGAAGTTCTCTTATGGTGGCGTCAAGCTTTCTGTATCTCGCTTCCTCCTGATCCTCCTTCTCCTTCATCAGCACATCCATCTGTTTTACCACGTCATCGGACACCGCAGCGGACACTGACTGTGTTATCACCTTAAGGTTGTCCTTTATGGAGTTGCTGATTATCTTGTCCATGATATTCTGGAATTGTGCCATCTTGAAATCAACTATTCTTGAATCATCCCCCACATCGCTGCTCACCCTTATGGTTTCTATGGTCTTCTTCTCTGTATTTTCACTCTCTGCGATAAGCTCCGTCACCGCATCATCCGCATTTTTTTCCTCTGTGCTCTCTCCCTCGTCAAGAAGTTCATACATTCTGTGAACCATATCCTTTATCGCCTTGAGCTGTATCCCCTTATCCTTCAAAGTCTTAACCCTCTGAAGTATCTTTACATCCTTCTCACTGTAGCACCTGTGACCCATGTCATTTCTCTTGATATCGATCTCAAGCTCTTCCTCCCAATACCTAAGCACATGTGACTCAACCTCAACCTTGGCTGCTGCCTCACTTATACTGTAAACTCTCTCTGTCATCGTGTATATCTCCTCCTTGTCTCAGATCAGGTCCTGTCTTAAGTTATTTCCTGTCCTGATACAATTCTAAGGACTTTAATACACAGTCTCAACGCGAATCGTCCTCTAAATTTTCCCACTATACTCCCATACTTATCACATTCTGAACTTATTCGTGACAAATAGAACTTTTTCAGTATTTTTAAACAGAAAAATCCCCTGCACATATCAGTTTGCCCTTATGTGCAGGGGATAAATATCAGTTATTTATTTTTGTGATGACAAACTGTCCATCGTCGTTCAGTCTGAAATGTACATTTTTATAGTTTGTTCCAATTACATATTCGGAGCCGTCGTTGGTTTTTCTCAGATTATCCAGTGCATTCTCATCGTTCAGAGCCTTCATAAGAATGTCAGTGAACAGCGCCTTCTTATCAACATTCAACAGCTCATTTTCATTTGCTATGGACTGTCCACCACTTGTCTCCTGAGGATATAAAACCATATCCTTCATGGTCTCAAGATCTTCATCATTGAACACCTTCACGATCTTCTCAGCAAATGCTCTGCTGTCCGTCTCTATCTGCTGCTGGACATCAGCCCTGTCCGTATATCTGTTCTCAAATACTATATGTGACAGCACTTCATTGAGTACCTCATCACTGGCTGTGACGTATATATATAGCGAATAGTTAATTGTTCCATCGCTCCAGAAAGCTATACGTCCGGGAGACAGAGTGTAATAAGTAGCACTGTATCCCTGGATGTTGCCGGTTATCATGTCACCATTGCTGGTGTTCTCAACGCCCGCCAGATCGTACATCTCGTATTTGCAGGAGCCTCTGAGTTCAACCTTCACTCCGCTGTACCTGAAACTCACGATACCTATGTCACCGGATATCTTGTACTTCACATCCGTTATCTCGGAACTGTTCTTATCCACATCGAGATACACTCCTATCTGAGTCATATCCTCCGCGGATTCAACATCACCGCTCTTTATCTGGATACCGGTACTCTCCTCCTGACCGTCATCCACCTTCCCGCATCCCATGCAGATACCTGCAAAACAGATGACCGCAATCATAAATAATATATATTTTCTGCCCATGTCCATCCACGACGCTTTTTTCATATATCTATTCTCTCCACATTGAACACGATATTACCATGCTATTCCCTTATGACATCCGTTCTCTCTACACTTGTATGCCATGGTTGGATCTGTAGGATCCCATGTATGGCTGTAATCAAGCTGAACTGATGTAGGCTTAGGGAACGGGCCGCTCTTATTGCTCTCGAATATAGTTACCTTTGTTCCAAGATCGCAGTTATCATATATCCACTTTGCATCTCCTGCCTTAAGTCTTATACATCCGTGTGAGCATGTCGTTCCGAGCATGTTATAAGCGCTGACTGATAATGTGGTAGGATCCTCCTCTCCGTAATACACAGAGTGGAAAAGTATATCACCTGTTATAAGTGTATCCCACTGTCCATAGCATGGCCCCATCAGTGTCCACCATCTTCCCTTTGCCGGGGTACAGAATGTTCCAAGAGGTGTTGTGTCACCGCCTGAACATACAAATGCCTTTACCGGAATGATATATCCCTTGTTGCCATCCTTTGCATATACAGTCACAACATTTGTGGTCTTGTTGACCTTTATCTCATAGGAATCCTGTTTTCCGAGGATCTTATCAACATCTGTGAGTCTCTTGCCACCTCTGTTGAAATAGAACTTATATCCATTCGCATATGCCCACTTGCTTCTGTACATGGCACCGCTCTTACTGAAGTAATAGTATGCTCCATCCACATATCTGTATCCGGTGAGTAATGTTCCCTTGACGCTTACGAAGTAACGCTTGCCGTTGTAATATTTCCAGCCTCTGCCCTTCACCAGTGCACCATTCTTGTCAAACAGATACAGCTTGCCATTTACCTTCTTAGGTCCTTTGTATGCAACACCTGAAGCGCTGTAATACTGTCTGTTTCCAAGCTTTGTAGTATACCATCCTGTATATGGCTTTCCATTGGAACCAAATCTGTATGTCACGCCATTTATCTTTCTGACACCCTCCGCAAGATAACCATTACTTGAGAAATTATAGTAATACTTGCTATTCTTTACCTTATGTGCACCCTTATAGGCTTTTCCATCAGAACCAAAGTAATACTTCTTACCCTTTATTTTCTTCCAGGTATTCACCAGTGCCTTGCCATTTGTTCTGAAGTAATAGTAATTATTCTGGATCTTGTTAAGACCTCTCACCATGCGGCCATATCTGTTAAAATAATACTTGTCGCCCTTGTATGTAAGGAACTTGCTCTTTAACGCCTTGCCGTTCTCATCGTAATAATATGTCTTACCGTTCTTGGTATACCAGCCCTTCTTATTCTTCACAGTGGCAGTTGCATCCGTCAATGTCGCAACACTCTCTCCGGCATCAGCCTGAGTCTCCGCAGCGTACACCGTGTACTGTCCGCCGACCCTGCTTTCTGACAGATTTGAGATTCCTGTCGCACAAGTTGACAACAATACTGCTGCCATTGTCAAAAACGCAATTTTTCTAAACTTTACCATATACTACCTCTCTTATTCCTCACATGGATTTTATTCATTCAAATGCTTCTGATACACTCTTCTCGTCTGCTGCCTTCTGATTCCTATACACATACCACACTCGACCATGGTCATGAGAAGTGCGGAACCTCCCGAGCTTATGAAAGGAAGAGTGACACCTGTATTCGGAATTACATTTGTCGCAACGCTTACGTTGATCACTATCTGGCATACAAGGTGTACCATCACACCTATGACCATCATGCTTCCAAATACGTTCGATGACTCTTTAACTATAACATACATCTGGTATAACAGATAGCCATACAGAAGAAATAACATGATTGCTCCTGCCACACCAAGCTCCTCGCAGATTATCGCGAAGATCATATCATTCTGGGCCTCCGGTATAGCCGAAAGCTTCTGTGTTCCATTTCCAAGTCCCTTGCCGAAGAAAGATCCGCTTCCTATGGCATACAGCGACTGTATGACCTGATATCCTGCACTCTTCTCATATTTCTCTGTGTACAGCCATCCCAGGATTCGCTTTGCACGGAAGTTGTCATTTGACAGAAGTTCTTCCTCCGTAGGCAGGTAGCTCGTGGCTACCTTCACATAGACCACCGCCACCACCACAGCTATCAGCAATATTCCCAAATGCAGTTTCCAGTTCTTGCTGGCTATAAATGTTGAACAGTAACATATTCCAAGAACGACCAGACACGAACTCAGGTTTGTGGATATGACGAGCAAAAGTCCCGCCTGGAGTCCCACAAGCACCCACAGTATTATGACAGTCTGCCACTTGTGCATCTCTCTCCATTTGCTGCTTATAAATGAAGCTATGAATATGATCATGAGAGTCTTCACTATATCAGCGATCTGGATTCTGAATGGTATGTGAGGGATCTGAATCCATCTCGTCGCACCATTTACATTTACTCCCAATGGCGTGAGAAGCAAAAATGTCAGTATCAATGACAGAAAATATGCAGGCCATGTAAGCTTCTTATACAGACCGTATGGGAAAAACGCCAATCCCCATATTGCCAATGCTCCGAAAACGATAAACACCAACTGGCTTCTGAAATTGCTGGCAGCCGTGCCGTAACTGGATGCGCTGAATATCATTATCAGTCCAAATGCCAGAAGGAACGTTATAGCAATTATCATCTTATATATGGTTCCCGATGTATATCTGCTTTTTTCTTTGCCCGTGGAGTTATCCACAACTGATGTATCACTCATATACAAATCTCCATCTATCTGTTCATTATCTCTTTTATAAATTTATACGCACTTATCACATCTGTGTCAAATATATCCAGGCTGTCCCTGTATTCCGGTTTCTCTATCGCTCCTGAATCACAGCCGATATGCATGCTTCCATCACTGTCCCCGCTCCACGCAAGATCAATGCTGTTACCCTTATCATATCCGGTGATCTCCGCATTTTTTCTGAACACGGCATCTCCAACCTGTATACCAAGAATTGCATCACTTCCAGACAATCTAAGCTCCAGCGATGCACTTATACTGACAGGCTTCATGGAATCCATGAGATCGGCTGCCGATATATCCACATCAAACACCACTCCTGTCTCTCCGTCACTGCTCACATCCCTCTTTTTTATCACAAGATGGTTGTCAGAATTGTCAGTAACAGTGAACTCATACGACTGTGCTGTATATTTGTCTCCGTAAAATGTCAGCGACATGCTCATATCCCTGTCGGACACATGATCCGCATACAGCTTGACCAGCTCATTTTTACTGTTCACAGCAAAATAGAGCGTGATATCCCTGCCGTCTAACATTTCATCCACAAATTGCTTTATATCATGTACCAATTCTGCCGTATTGTCAATGGTATCTATCTCCGGTATGTATTTGCCAAGCATGTCATACACTTCCTGAAGATTTATATCATGCGTGCCAAAGCAGTCGTCCAGATAACTGTAGAAATCATCCACATTGAAGATGACAGAATAAACCTTGCAGTCCTGGGTTCTGTCTCCCGTGACCACAGTCTGTTTTCCCTCACTCGTACCCTCCATATTGAAGAAATACTTAAGTGTCTTCTGGATAATATCTGTCTGGATATCGTCACCGTTGATGTCCGCATAATTATTTGCAGCCATCCTCATACAATTCTCATAAGCAGTGCCAAATGAGTACACTGTGTCGCTGTCTATCCCGAGCAGTGATACCACCTGAGAATTGCTCATGTTCGTGATGAGATTGTCAGCGTACTGTATTCTGATTGCCATATCATCTATATATATGAGAGAAGTCCTCTTATTTGCATAGAGCTTGAATGTCTTGTCATCAACTCCTGCCTCCGCAAGAAAATTGTGATTCGAAGCACTTCTCTTCAGCGATATGTCAACGCTGTGATCAGAATTATCCTCAAATGAAAAGCTCTGACTGCCATTTATCATGTTCATACCCATGTCAAATGTGCCATACTGCTGATTCATCTCCGACTCTCTGGAAGAATTGATGGTATTTACCATGGCCTCCACAAGCTTTATCTGAGGTTTTCTCATAAGATGAAAAAAAATAATTGCAACAACTGCTGCCATCAGAATGATGACAGTCGCTGTTATTCCAATTATTCTTTTAAGTAGTTTATTATTGTTTTTTTTGTGCATATGTATCATGATTTTCATTCAACCAGGCTATGGCCTCACACAATCCTTCCTCGGAAAAATCAAACTGCTTCGATCCTTTCTGTTCATCCGGTGTGACCTCAAAACAGAATGGCTCCGGCCATATAAATGCCGTGAGTACAGTCTTTGTCTCCTTCGGTGCATCTTCCTCTGTCTGATTTTTTTCACCCTCCGGCTCAATCTCCACAACATCCTTCTGTATCATGTAACGGATACCCTTGTCACTGCCCTTAAAAGGCCGCGACTTGTAGAATTCCAGAGCCAGCAATTCAGGTCTGTTTATCACATATATCACCCTGTCTCTTTACTTTATTGTGAACGGATATACCTCTATGATCTTCTTGGTCGTCTCGTTCTGAAGATACAGATATGTTACACCCTTAGGTGCGCTGTCACCTGATATCTTGACCCATGTTGACCAGCCATCAACCACAGGATCTGAGAATGTTATGACGTCAGACTTGTTTCCATCCGCATACACAACGTATCCCGATATCTTCATAGAGTCATCACCGTCAAATCCAAATGACGTATGAATATATATATCTGATCCATCCTTTGTCTTGATGCTGTTAGATCCCTTATCAAGATCTTTTTCACTGCTGTTTACAAATGATTCTATATTCCACTTCACAAGCTCTGAATACAGCTTCTGAGCCTTCTCGTTGCCGTCGTATCTGAGTTCTCCGAGATATGTCATTGTAGTCTCATTGGCTGCGTTCTTATTTGCATTTGCAAATGCAAGCTTTCCATTTGCTATCTTCTTGGACACATCAGTCTTGACTACCTTCTCATAGTAATCAACTGACTTCTTGTATTCCTTGTCCTTGTATGCCTGGGCTCCAAGTGCCTGATAACACTTGTCCTTCTCAGCTACACAGTCCTTGTAATCCTTGTCCACCTTATCATAGCTCTTGATGGCATTCTCGTAATCCTTGTTCTTGTAATACTGCTCTGCCTTCTTGTATGTACACTCACTGGCCTTGTTCTTGTAGTCATCAAATTCTGACTTCATGTACATATCATACGCATCGTCATATTTGCCGCTGTCGAGCAGCTCTGATGCCTTGTTGTAATAGCACTTTGCAAGAAGAGTCTGGGAATCGCTGTACTCCTCTATGGTTGACAGAATACTGATGGCGTCATCGTACTTCTTGGCTGTTATAAGTGCCTCTGCTTTCTTATATGTACACTCGATAACCTTGTCCGATGCATCCTTGTATGAGCCTGCATTGTTGAATGCATCTATGGCTGCATCGTAGGATGCCGCATTCATCTGATCCATTCCCGCATTGTAATAACACTGATAAGCCTTATCAAATGCGTCATCGCTGCTGAAACTCTCCTCGTCACCGTCAGATGACTTGCTGTAGTTCTCTGCAGCCTTTCTGCTGTTGCCTGACTTCTTATAATATTCAGCCGCCTCAAGGTTCTTGCCTTCTTTTTCAAGACCCTCGGCATACTCATAATAAGCGTCTCCGTTTGCCTTTGTATAGGAATCCTTGAATTTTCCAAGATCCTTATACAGTGTCACGGCCTCTTCAACCTTTCCCTGGTCCATGAGGTCGTTGGCCTCGTTATACTTTCTAAACTTTGGAACAAATATAAATGCAAAGACGCCTATAGCGATGACGATAACCACTGGTATAGCTATGAGTGCGGCCTTTGCACCCTTGCTCATACCCTTCTTCTCGCCCTTTTTCTTTATCATTATATCGGCGCCTTCCTGTGGCATTATCTGAGGTTGTGGCATTCCCATCTGAGGCTGCTGCGGTGGCACAGGATTACCCTGTGGCTGCTGCATCATCTGAGGCATGCCCTGTGTTCCGCCTGTCAGGACAGTTGTGCTGTCATCGTCCTCATCGACGTCCGGCTCACTTGTAAGCACAGTTGTGCTGTCGTCAACTTCCGGCTCTATCAAAGGAAATTCTTTTCCACAGACAGGACACTTTCTTACGTTCTCCCCCAATTCACAACCACAATTATCACAATACATATCTCTTCCTCCATCTTGAACTCCAGCCATGCAAAATTTGCCTTCGGCAAATGGCTGGAGCTACATGTCAAGTTTTCATAGAAAACTTGACACATCCCTTACGGATCAACCTGATTTATTACATTTATCGAACTTCATATTTAAGAATTTATCCTGAATATGAACTCCTCATTTGAAAGCCTTATCACACTGTTATCAGGGATAGCCACATCAACATTGCTGTACACCTGAGTTCCGTTCAGGAATGTATGGTTTGTTGAGTTGTTATCTCTCAGATAATGTGTTCCATTGATACTGGTGATATAGGCATGTCTTCTACTTATAGACTTGTTTCCTGTTACCTTATAGTCAACACCCTGATCAGCCTTACCAATACAGAATACCTGTTTATTAATCTGAACGCTCTCACCCGTAGTCTTTCTGGTGAGGGTCGGCTTGCTGCCTGTGACAAGTGTTCTGTTGCTGAACAGTGTTGTAGGTGGCTCCTCATCCGGCTGCTCACTGAGTCTCTTGGCTTCCTCCGCCTTGATCTTTGCAAGGTCTGCCTGTCTCTTAGCCTCCTCAGCATTCTTGCGGGCTGCAAATTCTGCCTGCATTCTAGCCTCCTCAGCATGCATCTCCTGCTCTCTGGCACGTCTTATCTCATCTGCATACTGCGATGAAACCTTCTCTGCCCTGATTCGCTCCTCCTCGGCATTCCTGAACATTTCTTCAGCCTTAAGCCTCTCACTGTCATCGGAATTGCCCTGATATGAGTACATATCCTGAGCTGTGAGTACCGCTGTCTGCTCATAATCCTTTGCCTCAGCAGTGACCTTCTGTCTCCATATCTCGGCTTCGACCCTTGCCGCCTCGGCCTTCATACGGGTCTCCTCTGCCTGTCTGGCAACTTCCGCCTGATACTTTGCTTCCTCTATCTGTCTCTTTACCTCATTCTCGGCCTGCATTCTTGCCTCTTCAGCCTTTCTGGCTGCCTCCTCGGCTTTGTGGATTGCAAGCTCTTTATTATTCTCATTTGAAGTGAGTACCTTACTCTTGCCCTTTTCACCCTGTATTATAAGGAGCTGACTTGATGCTCTGAGATCTGACACAAATTCATTGAAATGAAATGCATCAAACTCCCTGTGATCGTTGAAATAATCAACTATCTGGTTAGCACATTCTATGGCTGGTGTGTGTGCATAGACAAATCCTGACAAGATGCTCTTCACGAACTCCCCAATGTCCTTCTTGTCAAATTTGCTTTCAAGTGGAAGATACAGAAGCTGTATGGAGAAGTCACTAAATCTCACATACATATAATTCGTATCCCACACTACCTTCTCGAGTGCTAGTCCATTCTGTATGACTGACACAAGCTGCTTGCTTATGCTGAATATGTATTCCACCAGTTCATCCCTGAAAACCGGTTTCTGCATTATCTGACTAAGACTCATATCCCCATCTATTGAGAATTCGAGTTTTCTTTCCCCCTTAACAAACACTTCCCTGCACATGCTTGTGTTGCCTGCAAAAGGCACATTATAGGCATTCATTTCATATTTGCTAATAGGAGTAACCTGATCAAGTTTGTATTCAATTTTTATTGAATCTTTTAAAATTTGAGTCATACCCCACCTCCTACTATTTCAATAGCCAATATACCTCTACAGTATAACAGACAAAAAAAGCATATTCAAGGTTACAAAAAAAGGAAGATATATATTACATATATCTTCCGCTTGAGAGGTGCGAGCCGGATTTGAACCGGCGATGACGGTGTTGCAGACCGGGGCCTTACCACTTGGCTATCGCACCATATTATTTAATTAAAGCTCCCCGAGTAGGGCTCGAACCTACAACCCCTCGGTTAACAGCCGAGTGCTCTACCATTGAGCTATCGAGGAATAACGTCATAAGCATCTCCCAAAAAGGAAACGCAGAAGGAGGGATTTGAACCCTCGCGCCGCGCAAACGGCCTACACCCTTAGCAGGGGCGCCTCTTCAGCCACTTGAGTACTTCTGCAAAATGCCTAAATAAAAATCTCCTACCAAAGAGTATTTAATTTTTGACGCTTGTTTATAATACCAAACCTGGCAGTGAATGTCAAGGAGTTTTTACAAGAAAATAATCAGCCAAAAAACGACAAAAAGGCGGATACTTTTTTGTATCCGCCCTCTTATCGTTTTGTAGATGTTTCTTACTATCTTATCTATAGTAGTAACTGCATCTTATATACTCACAAGCCTGTCCTCTGTAGGTCTTTCCTCCTACCTTGACAACAGGGATAACATATACTCCAAATGTAGAATATGCCTTAAGACCTCTTATTGTATAAGAGCTGCTCTTAGCACTTACCTTTTTCTTTATCCATTTTGCATTTGAAGCGTATGGATTCTTTGTATAGTATACAAGATAATACTTTGTATTTGCTACTTTCTTCCATTTAACCTTTGCAGCAGTGCTGCTTACAGAAGTTACATTACTCTTCTTTACACATGCCTGAGGTATGATTGTCTTGAATGCTGACCAATCGCTCCAGCACTTAGCACCACCATTTGCCTCTTTGTATGCACGGATTCTTACCTTGAATCCCTTGTTGTTGATTGCCTTACGAACCTTTGCGTTGTTGATCTTAACTCTGGTCTTTGTTGTAGCCTTTGTTGTGTATAATCTGGTCTTTCCGTTGAGAGAGTAGATCTGAACCTGATATCCTGTAGGATAGTCATAGTTTGGATTTGCCTTCCATCCGATTGTTATTACATTTCCACTCTTAGCTGGACTCCATATAAGAGTTCCTGCCTTTGCATCGGCAACATACTGTGGGTTAACAGGTGCTGAGTAGAGTGTACCTGTTGACTGTCCATAACCAAGTGCTATGTAGTTTGACTCTGATCTCTTATATGAATATACATAATATCCACTATAATGTGTTCCGGCCTTTGCAGGTACAGTTGCCTTGTTTGTAGTAACATTATACTGAGCCTCAACCTTTGAACCGCTGATCTTGGCAACTACATATCCTGTTACACCTGAAACTCTGTTCCACTGTAAACCGATCTTATTCTTTGTGCCTGAAGTCTGCTTTATTGACTTGTAATCTACGCTCTCAGGAGTTGTTATGACCTGAAGAGGATCTGACTGTCCAACAAGCTGCTTGTTGACATATGTCTGAACTATTACATAGTATGCTCTGCCGGCCTGAAGATTGTAAATATACTTCTTATTTGATGTTGAAGTATAAGAACTTAATGCCTGATATCCTGAAGATCTATCCTGGGATAAATACACTAAGTATTCCTCTCCATAATTACCGCTCCACTGAACTGTGACACTTGTCTTGGTATCATCTGTCTGCTGAAGATTTGTTACTGCTCTTCCTGATGCTGCCGATGCTGTTATTGTCATTGCAAAGAGCATGATTGACATGATTGCAAGGATCAATAACGATCTGTTGAAAACTTTTTCTCTTCTCATTAAATCTCTCCTTTTTCTTCTTTCCCTTGTTAATACAACAATTAATTTAATATGAGACTAACTCATATTAAAATTTTACAAGTTTAATATATTTTAGTCAACATTATTGTGACTGTAATATTCAACAATTATTTTGTGCATTTTTGCTAATTCATTGTTGAGATTCTGTATACTTTTTATTTTATTCCTGTATTATTTATTCTGCTCAAGATAATCCTTTACCGCTGTTTCATACAGGTTGTGTCCCTCTGAATCTATAACCACAATAGCTGGGAAATTCTCCACTGTCATCTTCCTTATAGCCTCTGTTCCGAGATCATCGTACGCGATCACCTCGGATTTCTTGATACATTTGGAGAGAAGCGCTCCTGCACCGCCAACGGCTGCCAGATACACAGCCTTGTTGTCTATTATTGCCTGTATAACCTCCTGGCTTCTCTTTCCCTTTCCTATCATTCCACACAGACCCTTGCTGAGAATGAGTGGAGTGTATTTGTCCATTCTGCTGCTGGTTGTCGGTCCCGCCGAGCCTATGACCTGTCCAGGTTTTGCCGGTGTCGGTCCGAGATAATATATCACATTGCCGTTAAGGTCTATAGGAACTATGCCCTTCTCGTATAACTCAGTTCCACTGGCGTCCACGCATCCTGATTCCATGATGGCATCATACATTCTCTTGTGTGCGGCATCCCTGGCACTGTACACTATTCCATCTATATATACATAATCCCCTGCCTTGAGGGTCTTTACCTCTTCTCTGTCAAATGGTGCCTTTATATGTCTATCCATGATGAACCTAACCTCCTCCTATAATACTCTCGTAACGTGTCTGTTCACATGACAGCACATATTAACTGCCAATGGCATTCCGGCTATGTGAGTGGCATATGTCTCTATGTTCACAGCCAGTGCCGTGGTCTTTCCTCCAAGACCGCCAGGTCCTATTCCAGTGTTGTTGATCATCTCCAGAAGCTCACTCTCTATCCTTGCTATATGCTCTCTGTCTGAGTGAACTCCTACCTTTCTTGTAAGAGCCCTCTTTGCAAGCTTCGCAGCAAGCTCAAAGTCTCCTCCAAGACCCACACCTACGAATACGGGAGGACATGCATTTGGTCCGGCATCCTTTACAGCCTGAAGAACAGCAGCCTTCACGCCCTCTTCTCCATCTGCCGGCTTGAGCATGTACACCTTGCTCATATTCTCGCTTCCAAATCCCTTTGGAGCTATAGTTATCTCTATTTTATCTCCCGGAACTATATCATAATGTATAATCGCCGGGGTATTATCCTTTGTATTTTCTCTGATAAGAGGATCCTTTACCACTGATTTTCTCAGGTATCCGTCAGTGTATCCCTGTCTCACACCTTCGTTTATGGCATCAGTTATGTTCATTCCTTCTATATGTACATCCTGTCCAACATTCACAAAGAAAACAGCCATTCCCGTATCCTGACAGATAGGAATATCATTCTCCTTTGCTATATCCAGATTCTCACACAACTGTCCAAGTATCTGCTTTCCGAGTGGACTGTCCTCAGATTCTACTGAATCCCTGACCGCCTTCTCCATATCCTCAGACAGATTTACATTTGCTTCGATGCACATCTCCCTTACATTTCTGGTAATCTCTTCTGCTGCAATAACTCTCATCTCTTCACCGCCATTTTATAAATTTGTTTTAATCATCCAGGAACGTATCATCGTTCTTTTTGTAGTTTGGATCTCTCCTGTTCATGATGAATTTGTATATGTATAACACCACTGTAAATATCGCAACAACTATGATCATCGCCGCCAATATATATATGATGTTCATTATACTGTAAGAAAGTTCAGACGCCTTCTCGGAACTCTGGAATATCTTGTCCAGTTTTCCTTCCGTTGTTGCCTCTGTAACTGTAGATGCAGCCGTTGTAGCTGCCGATGCCACCACCTGTATCACATTCGCCGTCATGCCTTTTACCCCCAATAATTTTGTTGTATTTTCCCATAATTCCAATCTCTTTATAATAACCTTCAAAATCCTGCGTTCAGGATTATTTTCTCCCAATGTGTAATCCAAGATAAGTATATCATAACGGCTATTTGCACACAATCTGTAAACATCCATGGACATAAAAAAAGATGTACTGTCTTGCATATTACAACACAGTACATCTATCTTTATTTGTAATTATAATTACTCCTCTGAATTACTCTCGGCATCATTCTCCGTATCGTTCTCTACATTCTCTGATACTTCATTTTCTGCTGATTCTGGATTCTCTGAGTCCTCTGCCTCTTCATCTTCATCACTTCTTGCAAGCTTTGCAACAGATGCCACAAATGTGTTGCCATCCTTGCCGATATTCATAAGCTTGACACCTGAGGTTATTCTTCCTATTACAGTTATATCTGAACAATGCATTCTGATCATGATTCCCTCATTGGTCATCATCATAATGTCATGGTCATTTGTCACGGCCTTTGCGCTGACGATGTCACCGGTCTTCTCGGTTATCCTGTAACATTTGACACCCTTACCGCCTCTCATCTGAGGGACAAATTCTGACAGTTCAGTTCTCTTACCCATACCCTTTGTGGTTACGAAGAGCATCTCGTCGCCCTGAACATCAAGCTGCATTGCTATAACTTCATCGCCCTTGTCGCATCTTATTCCACGTACACCCATGGATGTACGTCCTGTATCACGGACACATTCCTCATTGAATCTGATACACATACCCTTGGCAGTTACAAGAAATACATCATTCTCACCGCTCGTTGCCTTAACCTCTATGAGTTCATCTCCCTCATTCAGTGTTATGGCTGCCAGACCGGTCTTTCTTATATTCTCAAATGCCTCTATCTTGGTCTTCTTTACAATACCATTCTTTGTAGCCATCATAAGATACTTCTTGTCAAATCCGGCTATAGGAATTATGGCTGTTACCTTCTCACCAGGAAGAAGCTGAAGAAGGTTGACTATCGCAACACCCCTTGCATTACGTCCCGACTCAGGTATCTCGTATCCCTTCATTCTGTATACTCTTCCCATATTGGTGAAGAACATTATGAAGTTGTGGGTATTAGTAAGGAATATCTCATCGATTATATCGTTGTCGATGGTGTTCATTCCCTTGATACCCTTGCCGCCTCTGTTCTGTACCTTGAAGGTATCCTTTGGCATTCTCTTGATATATCCGAGCTTTGTCATGGAGATAACTATCTCTTCTCTCTTGATAAGCTCCTCATCTGTTATATCATCTGAATATGCAGTTATGGATGTTCTTCTCTCATCACCGTACTTGTCAGCTATCGCTGCAAGCTCAGTCTTGATAACTCCGAGAAGCTTATTCTCATCTGCAAGTATCTCCTTGTACTCAGCTATCTTCGCAATAAGCTCATTGTACTCGTTCTCGATCTTCTCTCTTTCCAGACCTGTCAGAGCACGGAGTCTCATATCAACGATTGCTCCGGCCTGTGCCTCGGAAAGTCCAAATCTTTCGATCAGCTTTGCCTTAGCCTCTCCAACATTCTTTGAATTTCTGATGATCGTGATGACCTCATCTATGTTGTCCAGTGCTATGAGATAACCCTGTAATATGTGGGCTCTCTCCTCAGCCTTGTTCAGATCATACTTTGTTCTTCTTGTGACAACATCCTCCTGATGCTTCAGGTAGTATGTGAGCATGTCCTTGATGTTGAGTATCTTAGGTACTCCATCCACCAGAGCCAGCATGATACATCCAAATGTATCCTGGAGCTGTGTGTGCTTGAAGAGCTGGTTGAGTATTACGTTGGCATTGACATCCTTTCTAAGCTCAATGACAACTCTCATTCCCTCTCTTGAAGACTCATCTCTTATATCTGTGATTCCATCGATTCTCTTGTTCTTGACAAGATCGACCATATTCTTTATAAGAAGTGATTTATTTACCATATATGGTAGTTCGGTTACAACAATGCGGTGCTTTCCGTTGTTCATTGTTTCGATTTCTGTGATTGCACGTACTTTTATCTTGCCTCGACCTGTTCTATATGCATCGTTTATTCCCTGTCTGCCCAGTATCTGTGCGCCTGTAGGGAAATCCGGACCCTTTACTATGTCCATGATCTCATCTATCTCTGTCTCACGTCCTTCTTCCACTCTGTTATCGATGATCTTTATGGCTGCATTGATAGTTTCCTTTAAATTATGTGGTGGAATATTGGTAGCCATACCTACTGCGATACCTGATGTACCATTCACCAATAGGTTAGGATAACGTGATGGTAGTACCACAGGTTCTTTCTCTGTACCATCAAAGTTAGGTGTGAAATCAACTGTATCCTTATTGATATCTGCCATCATCTCCATGGATATCTTGGAAAGTCTTGCCTCTGTATATCGCATGGCAGCGGCATGATCACCGTCGACTGATCCAAAGTTCCCATGTCCATCCACAAGAGGATATCTGGTATTCCACTCCTGAGCCAGCTTTACAAGTGCCTCGTATATTGAAATGTCTCCATGTGGATGATATTTACCCATTGTATCACCGACGATACGCGCACATTTACGATGTGGCTTGTCCGGTCCATTGTTAAGTTCTATCATAGAGTGAAGTATTCTTCTCTGAACAGGTTTAAGACCATCTCTTACATCAGGAAGAGCTCTGGCAGCAATAACGCTCATGGCATAATCTATATATGAACGTTCCATTGTCTTTTTCAGACCAACTTCATCTATTTTATCAAAAATCTTATCGTCATCCATTTTTTGATTTCCTTTCTCTCGATATTCGTTGTATTTATCACTTTTATTTAATCAATATACTATATATCGAGATTCTTTACATACTTGGCATTTGTCTCTATAAACTCACGACGTGGCTCAACCTTATCTCCCATGAGAACGTTGAATGTCATATCGATCTCTGACTCATCATCGTCATCGATTGCCACTCTGAGAAGTATTCTTCTCTCAGGGTCCATGGTTGTCTCCCAGAGCTGCTCTGCATCCATCTCTCCAAGTCCCTTGTATCGCTGTATCTTGTTGTTCTGATCTCTTCCGACTTCATCAAGTATACTGTTCAGCTCATCATCACTGTACGCATACCATACCTTCTTGTTCTTCTCCAGCTTGTAAAGTGGTGGCTGTGCCAGATATACATGTCCCTTCCTGATAAGATCAGGCATGAATCTGTAGAAGAATGTGAGGAGAAGAGTTGCTATATGAGCTCCATCCACATCGGCATCGGTCATGATGATGATCTTGTTATATCTGAGCTTCTCTATATTGAAGTTCTCATGGATACCTGTTCCAAATGCGGTGATCATGGCTTTGATCTCTTCATTTCCAAGGATTCTGTCTATTCTTGCCTTCTCAACATTAAGGATCTTACCTCTGAGTGGAAGTATGGCCTGTGTTGCTCTTGATCTCGCTGTCTTAGCTGAACCACCGGCGGAATCTCCCTCGACTATGTATATCTCACAGTTCTTTGGATCCTTGTCTGAACAATCCGCAAGCTTTCCAGGAAGTGCCATGTTGTCTGAAAGATTTGCCTTTCTTGCAACATCCCTTGCCTTTCTTGCAGCTATTCTGGCTCTCTGTGCAACAGCCGCTTTATTCACAATTATCTTAGCAATCTGCGGATTCTGCTCAAGATAATATGTAAGCTGCTCAGTTACAACACTCTCAACTGCAGGTCTTGCCTCTGAATTACCAAGCTTCTGCTTTGTCTGACCCTCGAACTGAGGATCACTTATCTTGATAGATACGATGGCTGCAAGTCCCTCTCTCAGATCATCACCCGAGAGATTGTCATCCTTATCCTTGATAATATTATTCTTTCTTGCATAATCATTGAACACCTTTGTTATGGCTGACTTAAATCCTGTCAGATGTGTTCCACCCTCAGGTGTGTTGATGTTATTTACAAAGCTGTATGTGGATTCATTGTATGAATCATTGTGCTGAAGTGCCACCTCAACACTTATTCCATCTCTGACTCCCTCACAGTAGATTACCTCATTGTACAGAGGATCTCTGTGTCTGTTCAGATATGTTACAAACTCCTTTATACCACCCTCATAGTGGAATGATCTTACCTTCTCAGGAATAAGTCTCTTGTCTGTAAGACTTATCTTCAGGCCCTTTGTAAGGAATGCCATCTCACGAAGTCTGTTTCTCAGTATATCGTAATCGTATATGTTATCTTCAAATATTGTATGATCCGGCAGGAATGTAACCTTTGTTCCTGATACTCCCTCAGGTGCTTCACCTATAACCTGAAGCTTGTACATAACCTTGCCCTTCTCATATCTCTGCTTGTACACCTTGCCATCTCTGGTAATCTCGACTTCAAGCCATGTTGAAAGTGCATTTACAACTGATGCACCAACACCGTGAAGTCCTCCGGATACCTTATATCCTCCACCGCCGAACTTTCCGCCGGCATGAAGTATGGTAAATACCACCTCAACAGCAGGTATTCCCTGCTTTTTATGTATTCCAACAGGAATTCCTCGTCCATCATCCACTACGGTGATGGAGTTATCCTCATTTATATACACCTGAATGTGGGTACAATATCCTGCCAGAGCCTCATCTACAGAATTATCAACTATCTCGTATACAAGATGGTGAAGTCCAGTGGAGGATGTACTTCCTATGTACATACCAGGTCTCTTTCTGACTGCTTCCAGTCCCTCCAGAACCTGTATCTGTTCAGCTCCATAATTATCATTTTCCATTGTCATGCTTCCTCCGTTCTTACTCTGGTGGCCGTTCCCTCTACCACGCTATAAACATTGTTGATTATTACCTGCTCTTTAACAAAATCATCATATCCCGTACAGGTTATGATAGTCTGTATATCTTTTATCTCTTCTATCAATGCATCACGTCTGCTGGTGTCCAGCTCGCTCATGACATCGTCCAGAAGCAATATCGGATTATCATTGATTATCCTTTTTACAAGTTTTATCTCCGCCATCTTGAGTGACAGGGCAACTGTTCTCTGCTGTCCCTGTGAACCATATTTTCTGGCGTCTATTCCATTTATGAGAAAACTTATATCATCTCTGTGTGGACCAGACTGTGTACTTGAATATCTGACATCCATCTCAGTCTTTTCCTGAAGTGTCTCATCGAATTTATCTTCATCGACATTGCACTCATACACTATCTCCAGCTTTTCCTTGCCCGATGTGAGATGACTGTGGATCTCCCCAATTATCTCATTCATCATGTCGATAAAATTTCTTCTCTCTTTTATTATCCTCGACCCATAGTCCACAAGCTGCATATTCCACACATCCAGTGTATCCATGAGACTTCTGTTATGATAAATCTGCTTTAACAGATTATTTCGCTGATTGAGTATCCTGTTATATGATGCCAGATTCTGATAATACAATCTGCTTATCTGACACAATTCAAGATCCATGAACCTTCTCCTCTCGGCTGGTCCATTTTTAATGATAGTCAGATCTTCAGGTGAAAAGAATATGACATTGAGAAGACCATATAATTCCGTGGCCCTCCTTATGGGTATGCCATCGATCGCCACTCCCTTATTTTTGCTCTTTCGAAGATGCATATCTATCTTGTGCGATATGTCTTTCTTGTTGACAAATAATCTTATATGGCTCTCATCTTCACCTATCTTTATGATATCTTTATCCTGCGTATTTTTTCTGTGTGACTTCGTAGTCGCTGCCATGTATATGGATTCAAGTATATTTGTCTTGCCCTGGGCGTTATCGCCGTACAGGATATTCGTATTTTTTCCAAATTCTACTTTCACATTACTGTAATTTCTGTAATTACTCAGCTCTATCGACTCTATATACATAACCTTCACCATCTGCAAGATGGCGACCACAATTATTTCTGAATACTTATCTTATCACCATCAAATTCTACTTCATCACCATCATAAAGCTTTCTTCCACGTCTGGTCTCTATCTCACCGTTAACCACAACCAGTCCCTGAACTATGACCTCCTTTGCGTCAACTCCTGACTCCACCAGACCGGCAGCCTTAAGCGCCTGTCCAAGCTTTATGAACTCATCTCTTAACTTGATTATCTCCATATTCTCACCCCTTCTTACTCTTCGTTGATTCCCATAGGAAGGATAAGGTAGATATATGTCTCTGCATCATCCTTGATAACACATGGAGATTTTGTATTGTTGAAATAAATAGTTACATTCTCATCGTCAATTACTCTGAGTGCATCTATTATAAGCTTTGGATTAAATCCAATGACAAGATTGTTACCTTCCTTCTCGATATCTATCTCCTCATTCAGAGAACCGATGAGAGAACTGATCTTGAGACCGAGAGTTCTGTCATCAATGCTGAGTCTGATAGGCTTCTTGTCTGAATCCTTTATAAGAAGAGTTGCTCTGTCCAAACTGTCAAGGAACTCTCTCTTGTTTATCTTCATCTTGATCTGATAATCAACTGAGAGCATATGGCTTATTCTGAAATACTCGCCCTCTATCAGTCTTGAAACAACCTTTGTATTATCAAACTCAAATAATATATTGTTGTCAGTGAAATAAATATTTACAGGATCATCAACTCCACCGTTCATGATCTTGCTTATGTCGCTGAGGGATTTTCCTGGAACTACAACCTTAATGTCTGAATTATCTCCCTTGAGCTCTATATATCTGATGGATATTCTGTGTCCATCCAGAGAAACCACGCTGAGCTTATTGTTTGATACCTCAAATAACTCACCGGTCATAAGCTTATTGTTCTCATTATCTGATATAGAGAATATTGTCTGATTGATAACCTCTCTCAGCGCAAACTGGGATATGGTTATGAACTTATCCTTTGATACAACAGGAAGATTGGAGAAATCCTCTCCTGACTTTCCAGGTATGTTGAACTCAAGTCTCTCACACTTGATAAGTGTCTTGCTGTCCTTATCACTCTCTATAGTTATGTCGCTGTCAGGAAGCTTTCTTATGAAATCTGAGAAAAGCTTTGCCTCGAGTGCAACCTTTCCATCCTCTATAACAGTACCGTCAACATAACTTTCTATTCCTATCTCCATGTCATTAGCTGTGAGCTTGATAACACCGCCTGCAGCTTCAACCAGGATACAAGACAGTATCGGATGGGTCGTCTTGTTTGAGACAGCCTTTGATACGATATTTATACCCTGAAGTAAGTTAGATTTTCTTATGGAAATTTTCATTTTAAGTGTGATCTCCTTTCATGTCCAAATATAATGATCATCAAAATATGATATGTGTGTATAACTTCAAATAACAACAAACAGCGCGAGCGCTTAACTATAAATATATTAAGATAATTAGTAGTATCAGTAGTAGTGATTTTGATAATGTTGAAAGTGTATCAAGCCCTTACAAATCAAGGCTTTGAGAATTATGTGTCCATGTTACTAATCAATTTTAACCTGTTCATAAACTGACCATTTACCAACATGTCAAAATCAGGTTCATTTGACGTAAGAACAATTCTCAAACACATAACAACATGTAACAAACATCAAATAACAATATACAATCACGTTATGTTTGTAAGGTTATAAACAAATTAGTGAGTTTATAAGATAAAAATGTGGATAACTTGCTATTTTTGTGGATTAAGCTTCTTTATTATGACGTCAACCATCTCGGCAAATTCAGGATCCTTCTCAATCTTATCTTCAACCTTCTGTATATTGCTGTGCACGGTGGAGTGATCCTTTCCTCCAAATGCATCTCCTATACTCTTCAGACCCTTGTCCGTGTACTTTCTGCACAGGTACATGGATATCTGACGGGCAGTGGCTATATCCTGGCTTCTCTTCGTGGATACGATGTCACTGACTGATATATTCGTATGCTCTGAAACCGTGTTGATAATGAGCTCAGGTGTTATGGTCACCTTGGAATCCTTGGATATGAAATCCTTGAGGACGTTCTTGGCAAGTTCCTCAGTGATCTTGATATCTCCGAGCTCTGAATATACGCTGAGCTTGTTGAGCGCACCCTCAAGCTCACGTACGTTGTAGGTTATATTGTTGGCGATATACTCAAATATCTCCTCGCTGATGATATCGGTAAGTCCCTTTATCTCAGCCTTGTTCTTGAGGATAGCCATACGTGTCTCGTAATCAGGAGCGTGGATGTCGATAGGAACACCCCACTCAAATCTTGATCTGAATCTCTCATCCAGAGTCTTGATCTCCTTTGGTGGCTTATCCGACGACAGGATTATCTGCTTACCTTCGTCATGAAGAGCGTTGAAGGTGTCAAAGAATTCCTGCTGCGTACTTGCCTTACCAATCAGGTACTGGATATCATCGATCAGAAGAACATCCACTGTTCTGTATTTGTTCCTGAATTCTTCAGTTTTATTCTTGGAGATTGCTTCTATGATCTCATTTGTGAATTTGTTCGATGGCACATAGAGAACCTTCATATTACTATTGTGCTGGAGTATATAGTGGGCTATGGACTGCATAAGATGAGTCTTGCCCAGTCCTGATCCTCCATACAGGAAAAGTGGATTGAACTTGTCCTGTCCAGGTGAATCGGCAACTGCCAGACATGTTGCGTGAGCGTGCTTGTTACTCTCACCAACAATAAAGTTCTCAAATGTGTAGTCAGGTCTGAGATTGCTCTTGGCAATGGCATCGTTGTAGTCCTCTGAATATGTAGGGGACTTTTCATCCTTTCTCATCTGACTCTCGAGTGTGAATATAACCTGAATTGAATCGTCCTGAAAGAGCTCTCTGAGAACTGTTTCAAGATATATATCAAATAATTTTCTCTTGAGAAATTCTACGCCTCTCTGTCCGTAATCCTCGTCCAGAGTGAAATAGACCTTGTTATCCTCAACTGAATATATCTTGAGAGGTTCGATCCATGTATGGATCATGATATGGGAAATTCCATGTTCATTTTCAAGTATATTCAAAATGTCATTCCACTTGGCTAATATTAAGTCCTTCATCGTAAAAAACCTTCCTCAAAAAAATAATTCTTCCTATTATTAATAACACTATTACATTTTATAATAAATGCACCCCTATTTCAAGCATATTAAGGTTAAAAACAAGATAAATTGCCTTTATTTTGATTTTACATGCTTATACGGTTAGGTACACGTATTTGGGGGTAAAATCAAAATAAACGAGAATAAGGGGCAAAAAAATAAAAAAGTTAATAAAAAATCTTATTTGTGTATAATCCACATGGAATGTTGATAACTTTGTTACATAAGTTTCATAATAATTATTATTTTCAAACTTATGTAAATATAAAAAAATGACTGTTTTATATTTGTGAACATCACAAACAGCGATAAATACTGGGTTTTTTAGAATTAAACCCACAAAAGTAAAAAGTTATCAACAAGTTACCAACAAATTGTGGATAACATTATGTAAAGCGACTGGTAACAAAAATTAAATGCTTACAAAAATGTGATTAATCTATGAAACCACAACATTTTGTGATTAATATTAATGTATCCACCTAATTAATCCAGAACGATTCGTCACCTTTATCAAATAGTGGCTGAAATCCTTATAAAATATAGGAAAAACGGCAAAAAAGGCTTGACTCACATTACCTATTTATTTATAATAGGCAAGTAAATTTGTAAAGAAGGAGGTGTTTTGTAATGAAGATGACATTCCAGCCTAAGAAGAGACAGAGATCTAAGGTTCATGGCTTTAGAAAGAGAATGAGTACTGCTAATGGCAGAAAGGTACTGGCCGCTAGAAGAGCTAAGGGAAGAAAGAAATTATCAGCGTAAGGTCACATGGTTGTGACCTTTTTTTATAGGGTCACAGCAACAGTTTTTCTAATAATCAAAGTTTCGGTGGTTACACAATGAGTAAGATGATTACATTAAAAAACAGCAGAGAGTTTGGCAGTGTGTACAGCACAAAGAATTCGGTAGCCAATAAATATTTAGTTATGTATCTGAGAAGCAACGGCTTGGATTACAACAGACTCGGAATCTCTGTTAGTAAGAAAGTTGGTAACAGTGTGGTAAGACACAGGGTAACCAGATTGATTAGAGAAGCTTACCGATTAAACAGAGCAAATATTGATGTTGGCTATGACATAGTGATAGTAGCCAGACCGTCATCAAAGGACAAGAAATGTCAGGACATTGAGAGTGCTTTGATGCATTTGTGTGGGTTAAAGAAGATAAGCCACATAGGGTAAAGAAATGAAAAAAATATTTATTGGTTTAATCAAATTTTATAGGAAGTATTTGTCACCGCTTAAGGGACATGCTACCTGCAAGTATTTTCCTACTTGTTCGCAGTATGCAATTGAGGCTATCGAAAAGTATGGAGTTTTAAAAGGTGGTCTCCTTGCAGTATGGAGGATACTTAGATGCAATCCTTTTTCAAAAGGAGGATATGATCCAGTTCCATAAAGGAGAAAATTATGTTTCTAACAAGAGAAGATGGTATGATACTCGGACCAGTTTGTTGGCTGCTCGGTAAGATATTCAATTGGATTTACATGTTCGTTGGATTTATTGGAAGCCATATGGGATTCACATACGTCAATCTCAGTGTGTGCGTTATTTTGTTCACATTTGTACTGAGAGGAGCGCTGTTCCCATTATATTTCAAGCAGCAGAGATCAAGTAAGATCATGAGTTTCATCCAGCCTGAGATTGCCAAGGCAACAAAGAAATATAAAGGCAAGACTGATCAGGAATCAATGATGAAGCAGCAGCAGGAAACTCAGAAGATCCAGAAGAAATATGGTGTCAGCATGGCATCAGGATGTCTGACTTCACTTATACAGTTACCTATATTTTACGGTCTGTACAGAGTTATCCAGAATATACCTGCGTATGTTCCATCAATGACAAAGACCTACGGAAAGATTGTAGAGATACTGAGTACCAAGACAGATTATGTCAAGGCTATAAGTGATGTAGCAGGTGAATCGAAGGTAAGCACAGTTACAATGGCATTGAAACAGATGGGTGATGACCCTACAAAGAATCAGATCATTGATGTGCTTGATAAGTTTTCTAAGAGTGATTGGGATAAGCTGATAGCTAATCTTGATCTTACAGGTAATGCTACTCTCACAAGCTATGTTGATCAGTTCCACAATATGAACCAGTTCCTGTTTGGACTGAATATTGCAGATGCACCGGGATGGAAGCTTTCAATAGCTTTGGTGGTTCCTATCGTTTCTGCTCTCATGCAGTTCTTACAGACAAAGATATCCATGAAGTCATCACAGAATAGCAACATGGATAGCAATCAGCAGACAGCCAACAACATGATGAAGGGTATGATGTACTACATGCCTATCATGTCACTTATATTCTGTATAACTCTTCCTATAGCTATCGGTCTTTACTGGATAGTTGGTTCTGTTATTATGATAATATCTCAGCTTATAGTTGATGCTTATTATAATCATCAGGACAAGGATGAGCTGCTTGCAAAGTGTGCCGAGAAGGCTGCCAAGAAGCAGGCAAAGAAGAAGAACCCTGATAAGAAATCTTTCTATGAGAGAATGATGGATGCTCAGAATGGTAACGTTCCAACAGAGAACAGTCAGTCAGAGAATATAAATAAGATGGCTTCTTCAAGACTTAAGAGTTATGTTAATCCTGCACATTCAGTGAATGTTGACAGTGATGATGTAACCCGCAGAGAAAATGTAAACTATAAACCAGGCAGTATAGGAGCTAAGGCGAATATAATGCTTAAGTACCAGAACAATAGCAACGATAAGGGAGGAAATAAATAATGGAATTCTTAGAATTCAAAGGTAAGACCAAAGATGAAGCCCTTATGCAGGCCAGTGTTGAACTTGGAGTCCCTAGTACAGATCTTGAGTATGAAGTTATCAGCGAAGAGACAAAGGGATTTCTTGGTATAGGTTCAAAGCCTTGTATCATAAAGGCAAGAAAAAAGAAGACATTCCTGGACGATGTTAAGGAGTACCTTGACAGCCTGTTCAAGGCTATGGATATCCAGACAGAGATCCAGATGGATTTTGATGAGGAAGAGAATGTTCTGTCTATCAATCTTGAGGGACCAGAGATGGGAATTTTGATTGGAAAGCGTGGACAGACTCTAGATGCTCTTCAGTATATTATAACACTTGCTATCAATAAGAAGAGCGAGTCACGTATCAGAGTTAAGCTCGATACAGAGAACTACAGAGCAAGAAGAAAAGAGACACTTGAGAATCTTGCCAAGAATATAGCATTCAAGGTTAAGAGATCAAAGAGATCATTTGCTCTTGAGCCAATGAATCCTTATGAGAGAAGAATAATCCATGCTACTCTTCAGAACGACAAGTATGTAGCAACCAGAAGCGAGGGCGAGGAGCCATATCGTAAGGTTATTGTATATCTCAAGAAGAAATAATAGTCACGCTGATGCGTGTAAAGATCATCGCAATATTTTATGGTGACAGGAAAGAGATCATTTGAGAAAATGGTCTCTTTTTTGTTGCAGTTTAGTCTTTTTATGTGGAAAATGAATTGGTAATGTTGTACACTACATAGATAGGTTGTTTAATCACGGTGAAAGGAAAAGTGTAAGACAGATATGTTCAAGGAAGATACCATTGCAGCTATAACCACCGGTATGAGTAATGCCGGAGTTGGAATAATAAGGATCAGCGGAGACAGGGCATGTGAGATAACAGACATGTTGTTCCGCGCTGCAAATAAAAACAAAAAAGCGGTAAATATGAAATCTTACACTGCTGCATTTGGTGGTGTGTATGAGGATGACAGAATGATAGATGAGGCTATACTTCTGGTCATGAAGGCTCCCCATACGTACACATGTGAGGATGTGTGTGAACTTCAGTGTCACGGAGGTACAGTAGTTCTCCGAAAGATACTTGATCTGGTAATAAAATGTGGTGCAAGGGCAGCCGAACCTGGAGAATTTACAAAGAGAGCATTCCTCGGTGGAAGGATAGATCTGTCACAGGCAGAATCCGTCATGGATATAATAAATGCAAAGAATGACTTTGCAGCCAGAACGTCTGTGGAGCAGCTTCAGGGAAGACTTAGGGATAAGATCATTGATATGAGAGAACAGATTCTGTACAATGTGGCGTTTATTGAATCTGCTTTGGATGATCCTGAACACTACAGTCTGGATGGTTTTCCACAAAAGTTAGAAATAATTGTGGATAACCTTGTAGATAGTGTGGATAACCTTTTGACAACATTTGACAATGGAAAAGTGTTGTCTGAAGGAATAAATACGGTTATTGTTGGTAAACCGAATGCGGGTAAGTCTTCGCTGATGAATATGTTTGTGGGCGAAGAAAGGGCGATTGTAACAGATATGGCCGGCACAACCAGGGATACGCTCAGTGAAGTGATAAATGTAAGAGGTATAACTCTGAACATAGTTGACACTGCGGGAATAAGAGATACAGATGATGTAGTTGAGAAGATAGGTGTGGATAAGGCATTAGAGTCTGTGGATAAAGCTGATCTTGTGCTCTATGTGGTAGACAGTTCAATTGACCTGGATGAGAACGATCACAGGATCATGTCCAGAATACAGGATAAGAATGTTGTTGTGATACTCAACAAATCTGATCTGGAAAAGAAGATAGACGAATCGGATATTAAGAAATATATAGATGCAGATATAATTCAGTTGTCAGCACTGACCGGTGATGGCAGTGAAGAATTGTATGAGCTTCTGAACAGGATGTTTTTTGAGGGTACACTGACATATAATGATCAGCTTTATATCACTAATACCCGACACAAAAATGAATTTGTGTGCACCAAAAATGCACTGTTAAAGGTTAAAGAAAGCATAGATATGGGAATGGAGGAAGACTTTTTCTCCATTGATCTCATGGATGCGTATGAACATCTCGGTTTGATAATAGGTGAAACTGCCAGAGATGATCTGGCTGATAAGATATTTAAGGAATTCTGTATGGGAAAATAGATTGCAGGATATAAGGTACTGGAAGGAGGACATTTGTATGCCTGTTTTGAATGAAGAATATGATGTGGTAGTTGTGGGGGCAGGACATGCAGGATGTGAGGCAGCTCTTGCAAGTGCAAGACTTGGTCTGAATACTATTATTTTTACGGTGAGTATGGACAGTGTGGCCATGATGCCATGTAATCCGAATGTAGGAGGAAGCTCTAAGGGACATCTGGTAAGGGAAATAGATGCACTTGGCGGAGAGATGGGCAAGAATATAGACAAGACGTATATTCAGTCAAAGATGCTTAATGCGTCTAAGGGTCCGGCGGTTCACTCTCTTCGTGCCCAGGCAGACAAGGCAAATTATTCCAGAACCATGAAGCACACCCTTGAGAATACAGATAATCTCACATTGAGACAGGCAGAGGTGTCGGAAATTATCATCGAGGATAATGTGGTTAAGGGTGTAAAGACATATTCAGGAGCAACTTATTTTGCAAAGGCTGTGGTTTTGTGTACAGGAACATACCTCAAGGCTAGATGTATATACGGAGATGTCGTATATCACACCGGACCTAATGGACTTATGGCAGCTAATTATTTGTCAGATTCCATGAAGAATGCAGGGATAGAGATAAGAAGATTCAAGACGGGAACCCCTGCCAGACTGGATAAAAGAACGATAGATTTTTCTCAGATGGAGGAACAGAAGGGCGATGAGAAGATAGTTCCATTCTCATTTACAAATACTGAGGCGGATATAAGACGTGATCAAATATCATGCTGGCTCTGTTACACAAATGAGAAGACACATGAGATAATCAGAGATAATATAGACAGATCACCTCTGTTTTCAGGCGTGATCGAGGGTACAGGACCAAGATACTGCCCTTCTATTGAGGATAAGGTTACGAAATTCCCTGATAAGACCAGACATCAGATATTTATTGAGCCTGAGGGTGAATATACGAATGAGATGTATATGGGTGGAATGAGCAGCTCTCTTCCTGAGGATGTTCAGTATGAGATGATACACAGCATGAAGGGACTGGAGAATGCAAAGATAATAAGGAATGCTTATGCCATCGAGTATGATTGTATAAATGCCATTAACTTAAAACCTTCTCTGGAGTTTAAGAGTGTATCAGGACTTTTTGGTGCCGGCCAGATAAATGGAAGTTCAGGATATGAGGAGGCTGCAGCCCAGGGTATAATGGCAGGAATCAATGCTGCCAGAAAAGTACAGGGCAAGGAAGCGGTGGTTCTTGACAGATCACAGGCATATATAGGAGTTCTTATAGATGATCTTGTCACAAAAGAGACATCGGAGCCATACAGAATGATGACATCCAGAGCTGAGTACAGACTTCTTCTCAGACAGGATAACGCTGATCTGAGACTCACGGAGATCGGACATGAGATCGGTCTTATAGATGACAAGAGATATGCTGCATTTACAAAGAAGAGACAACAGATAATGGATGAGATACAGAGACTTGAGAGCACCATGGTTGGAGCAAATTCAACCATACAGAAGTTCCTTGATGATCTTGGAAGTACAGGACTTAAGACTGCTGCATCTCTTGCAGAACTTATAAGAAGACCGGAACTGTCATATGAGGCGATTGATCCAATAGATGAGGGAAGAACCAAACTTCCGGATGATGTTATAGAACAGATAAATATAACCATAAAATATCAGGGATATATAGACAGACAGAATCAGCAGGTAAATCAGTTTAAGAAGCTGGAGAAGAAAAAGCTGCCGGCAGATATTGACTATAATGATATATCAAATCTCAGAATCGAGGCCAGACAGAAGCTGTCTCTCATCAGACCTGAAAATATTGGACAGGCGTCAAGAATATCAGGAGTTTCTCCGGCTGATATATCAGTATTGCTGGTGTATCTCAAGATGAAGGGTAGAGACTAAACTGGTATAGAAGTTATTCAGAATAATTTGTTGAAGGAGAACAATATGGACAGATTAAATTCCATAACAAAACAGTTTGGTCTGGAATTGAGTGATAAGCAGATAGAACAATTTTCAAAATATTATGATATTCTGGTTGAGTGGAATAAGGTAATGAATCTTACAGCCATAACTGAAAAGGAAGATGTAATAATAAAGCATTTTGCTGACAGTCTGCTTCTTTCAAAGTATAAAGATCTTCATGAGAATATTGACGTTATAGATGTTGGTACAGGTGCAGGATTTCCGGGAATTCCTCTGAAGATTGCTTTTCCAGAGCTGAATATAACACTTATGGATTCGTTGAATAAGAGATTAAAGTTCCTCGATGAAGTTATAGATGAACTTGGACTGCAGGATATCCACACTGTTCATTCAAGAGCAGAGGATGGAGGCAGAGATGAGATGCATAGAGAAAAATATGATCTGGCTGTATCCAGGGCAGTTGCCAATCTTGCAACTCTGTCGGAATGGTGTATTCCATTTGTCAAGCCGGGTGGATATTTTGTATCTTATAAGTCAAATGCTTTGCCGGAAGAGATGCGGGATGGAAAGAAAGCAATCAGGATTCTTGGGGGACAGGTCGAGAACATATTTAATACGAATATACCGGAGACCAATAACCAGAGAAGCTTTGTGTTTGTAAAGAAGATTGCAAATACAGACAACAAGTACCCGAGAAAAGCGGGAGCTGCTAAAAAGCCAATAGCATAAAAAAATAAAACAGCCTCAAATGGCTGTTTTATTTTTTAGTTTGAAGATTTCATATGTCTTTTTTCTTTTCTTTTTTCACGAATATCTTCCTGTTTTTGTTTAATTGCCTCTATACCCTGTTTGTCGATAGGTTTTATTGTCTTGTGAACATAATAGTTATTGTTTACAGATTTGAATTTTATCTTGCCACAAAAATAACCATGCATCCAGCATTTTCCAACACACATGTACGATGATGGACTATTTGCAAACCAGTCAATATGTGTCTTGACCTTCTTGCTGCATTTGTAACAACGAATCTGAGTTACTTTTTCATCGTCCAGTGCTGCATGTTTATTTCTGAAACCCCTTGAGATATATTCGTACTGGTTATTATGAGATACTTCAATCTCTTCTTCTTTATTCTTAGGTGTTATATAGAGATCAAAGCTGTAAAGCTGATTTATATTCTTGGCTTTCATCTCTTTCATAACAAGTGCGGTGTATCTTGCATCGTTGAGAGCTGTGTGAAATGGTTCATTTTCCGGAATATTCATCTCACTGACCGCTTTTTCAAGTTTACTCATACTCTGAGGTATTCCTGAGGTATTCGTAACGCTTGCATATATACTTTGGAGATTCAGAAACTTAAGTGGCCTAGGAAGCTTGTCCATATAATAAAAGTCCATATTAGTCTGAAGCTCTGTGAGGTCCATAGGTCCCCATGTGCAGAATATGTAATCTTTTCCACACCAGTCAAGAAATTCTGAACAGACTTCCTTGAATCCTCTTCCGAGACTCAGGTCATCCTCATCATAGTTCAGAATTGTTCTGATCTTTGAATGTAATTTCTTATAAATTTTTGGTTTGATAAGACTTGAGTATTCGTCAATGATGTTGAGATTCTTATCTACCTTAACGGCACCAATCTCTATAATTTCAAAAGGCATACGTGGATGTTCACCCATATGCCCATTGTAGCTTTGATTCCATTCAAGATCCATAACAATATAATTCATAGTCATGTCCCTTTAGAAAATTTATTAGTGAAAAATAGTGCACCTGACGGGATTCGAACCCACGACCTTCCGCTTAGGAGGCGGACGCTCTATCCTGCTGAGCTACAGATGCACATCAATTATAAGTGTAACATTTATAGAGTTTATAGTCAAGGATTAACTATATGCCCCTGAAGCCACACATCACCCTTGAATCTTCTTCCCGGAGCAGGTTCACCCAGAAGATGGTTTTTGTTGATCGCTACGGTAAATGTCAGATCATTGCTTTCTACATCAATCAGATATATCGATTCATTTGTATAGCTGTTGGTTGTCTCGATATATGATGTGATAGTTCCTATAACTGCGTAGTGATCAGTCTCAATACCGACAGGCATGAAGCTTGATTTCACTATGGACAGAACATCCTCTTTGTGAGTCCTTCTTCCAATGGTGTTATAGGTGTCCATATCTTCAAGAGTAAGACTTTCTATTGCGTCCGGATCACCCTTCTTTGCAGCCTCGATGAGTTTACTTCTCTTTGCATTGCCGTAGGATGTATTTTTATCACTGTGATCATCCACATCAAGAATAATCATACCATTTACTGACAGACCGGAAAAATACGCCTTTGAAAAGTACTTGTTTGATCTGTTCATCCACAATGATTTTTCATAGTCTGCTATGTTGGTTATGAAGAAAATAAGAGTCATTCCAAGACTGAAATCACTGCTAACACCGGCATATGCTCTCTTGTCAGAATATTTCTCAACGTATATATTTTCGTCATCGGTCAAAAGCTTTGATGTGACGTAAGGAAAATAATACTCAATGGATATTGAGCCATCCTTTGACATTTCACCTACAAGCGATATTCCAAATCTCTCCCCAAAGTCTTTGCTGAATTGTACAAGACAGGTGTCAGCACTTATAGTTGATATAAATTTCCTGTCAGGCGATTCAAGAATCTGCCTGTATATAGGTTCAAGCTGCTGTCTGTTTTTTATGTTAGTAAAGCCTATAGATGGAAGAAAACTATGCATTCCGACACCTCCCTTGTTGTATGTTTTTGTTTATATTATTACTTTCCTGTCTTCTCAAGATACTCTTTTCCACCCATGTATGGACGAAGCTTCTCTGGAATTCTGACTCTTCCGTCAGCCTGGAGATTGTTCTCAAGGAAAGCGATAAGCATTCTTGGTGGAGCAACAACTGTATTGTTGAGTGTATGAGCGAGATACTTCTTGCCATCCTCACCCTTTACTCTGATCTGAAGTCTTCTTGCCTGTGCATCGCCAAGGTTTGAACAGCTTCCAACCTCGAAGTATTTCTTCTGACGAGGTGACCATGCCTCAACATCTACAGACTTAACCTTGAGATCTGCAAGATCTCCAGAACAACACTCAAGTGTTCTTACAGGGATATCCATTGATCTGAAGAGATCAACTGTGTTCTGCCACAGCTTGTCAAACCACATCTTGCTGTCCTCAGGCTTACATACAACGATCATTTCCTGCTTCTCAAACTGATGGATTCTGTATACACCTCTCTCCTCAATTCCGTGAGCACCCTTCTCTTTTCTGAAGCAAGGTGAGTAGCTTGTAAGAGTCTTTGGAAGCTCATCCTCAGGAATTATAGTGTCGATGAACTTACCGATCATTGAGTGCTCTGAAGTTCCGATGAGATACAGATCCTCACCCTCAATCTTATACATCATGGCATCCATCTCAGCAAAGCTCATAACACCTGTGACAACGTTGCTTCTGATCATGAAAGGTGGAATACAATATGTGAATCCTCTGTCTATCATGAAATCTCTTGCGTATGAGATAATAGCAGAGTGAAGTCTTGCTATGTCGCCCATGAGATAGTAGAAGCCGTTTCCTGCAACTTTTCTTGCTGAATCGAGGTCAATTCCTCCAAGTGCCTCCATGATATCTGCATGATAAGGAATCTCAAAGTCAGGAACAACAGGCTCACCATACTTCTGAACCTCTACATTCTCTGAGTCATCCTTTCCTATAGGAACTGATGGATCAATGATGTTAGGAATTATCATCATGATCTTCTTAACCTTCTCCTTGAGCTCAGGCTCTAAAGCTTCAAGCTCCTTGAGTCTTGCTGATGTCTCAGCAACCTGCTTCTTAACTTCCTCAGCCTCTTCCTTCTTTCCCTGAGCCATAAGAGCACCGATCTGCTTTGCTATTGCATTCTTGTTTGCTCTGAGTGTATCAGCTTCCTGCTGAGCAGCACGAGCCTGTTTGTCAAGCTCTATTACTTCATCGACAAGTGGAAGTTTGTCATTCTGGAATTTATTCTTTATATTCTGTTTTACTATGTCTGGGTTTTCTCTTAAGAATTTAATATCAATCATGATATCCTCCTATTAAATATATAAATTTATTTGAAAATATATTATAATAATGTAGCTACATAATATATTTCCATGTTTTTGTTTCTTTTTTTTTCCTTGTTTATTTTATAAATCTTGTTCTTATCGTTTTAGCGATTTTACGTTTTATACGCTTTTTTGTTTTATACGCTTTTGTATTTTATATACTTTTGTGCTTTATACGCTTTTCTATTTTATGCGTTTCATACACATTTGTACGTTGCATGTTTTGTATAATATTTTTTTGAAATATGGTTATTTTAGTTTGTTTTCAGCTATTTCATCCTCGAGGGTTTTAGCTCGTTCAATAGCCTCTTTTTCCTCTTCTGACAGTGCAACATATGCTTCACCACCTATGATCTCTTTTGCATAGTTAAAACAGCCTTCTCTGGTATGCATACAGTTGAGTACGACACCATTGTTCTCTGTATCCAGAAGAGCAAGTGCAAAA
The DNA here is from genome assembly GCF_003461545.1 of Coprococcus sp. AF16-22. Taxonomy (NCBI): domain Bacteria; kingdom Bacillati; phylum Bacillota; class Clostridia; order Lachnospirales; family Lachnospiraceae; genus Coprococcus; species Coprococcus sp. AF16-22. The sequence continues at coordinate 18,728 of NZ_QTXH01000002.1, read as the reverse complement.
CTTAGATTACCACCCATTCCTTCAAATGCATTATACTTTACAAGACCAATTTTACTGACACATGCTGAAAGATGACTCTGTATTTCCTTATGTTCCTTTGTGAGTCGCTTGGAATTGTTTTTTACAGCATCCATCTCAGCGAATCTTTTCATGATAATATCTTCAAGATCACCTGCCTGAGTTCCGCTCAACAGCCTTTTTATCTGTTTGTTTCTATTTTTAATATTGCCCATCAATATGAATAATAGTACAAACAAGGCTATTATGAGAACCAGCATACCAATTAGTATGTAGGCAGGATCAATACCTATTTTTTGTAATATGGAACTTTCCATTATAATATTGTCCTTCCTTGATTGTGCATATGTATGATGCAGATGGTTACTACATCATTTCTTTATTGATTGAGTAAAGCATCTCTGTTATTCGGTCAAGCTCGTCCTGAGAATAGTAGTTTATCTCAATTTTGCCTTTGTCGTTATTAGATGCCTTGATAGCTATCTTTGCACCTAAAATTGACTTTAATTTGTTCTCTATATCAGAATAGAAGACGGATAAATCCTTTTGAGGCTTCTGTTTTTCCTCTTTTTCCGGCTTTTTCTCCAGAATTGCCTTTACATATGCCTCTGTTTCTCTAACACTGAGCTTCTGATCGTATACAATTGCAGCCGTTTCGTACTGTAATTTAGGATCTTCTATAGGAATAAGTGCTCTGGCATGTCCTGTTGATATCATATTATACATGACCATCTGTCTTACATCCTCGCAAAGCTTCAGAAGTCGGAGAGAATTGGTTATGGTTGATCTGCTTTTTGATACTCTCTCTGCAACTTCTTCCTGCTTGAGATTATATTCCGATATAAGAGCTTCGTAAGCCTCAGCTTCTTCAATTGGATTCAGATCTTCTCTCTGAATATTTTCTATAAGAGAAATCTCCATTATTTCTTTGTCAGTATAATCACGTATAACTACAGGAACTTCCTTTATTCCTGCCATTCTGGCAGCTCTCCAACGTCTTTCACCTGCAATTATCTCATAATAATCGCCTTTTTTAGTGACAATCAGAGGCTCAAGAACACCATATTTCTTAATGGAATCAGATAATTCCTGTAATGCTTCTTCATCAAATTGCTTTCTTGGCTGTGACTTATTTGGCTCAATGAGATTGATCTTAATCTTCTGTTCAACCTCTTTTACAACTTCCTTCACAACCTCTTTGGTTACTGTTTTTACCTCTTTACTTGTGTTTTCAGAGGAGTTTTGCTGATTATTTCTACTTCGGGACGGCTTTGAAGCCTCTGAAGTGCCTAAAAGGTCGTTCAAACCTCTTCCTAAACCTTTTTTCTGTGCCATATTAGCCCTCCATTATCTATAGTAGTCATTTTCTATAACTTCATCTGCCAACATCATATAATGCTCAGCTCCGGCTGATCTTGGATCATACTCAATTATTGGCATTCCGTAACTTGGCGCTTCAGCAAGTCTGACATTTCTCGGTATAACTGTGTTGTATATGTGCTGTTTGAGGTTTTCTTTTACATTTTCAACAACCTGAACTGATAAATTGGTTCTTGAGTCAAACATTGTAAATACAACACCTTCTATAGTAAGAAGTCTGTTCAGATTTTTTCTTATCAGTTCAATAGTGTATACCAACTGTGAGAGACCATCCAGTGCGAAAAATTCACATTGAATAGGTACAAGTACCGTATTTGCTGCTGTAAGAGCATTTACAGTAAGCATTCCAAGTGCAGGAGGACAATCAATGATAACGTAATCAAATTTGTTCTTTACCTTCTTGATATGTGTCTTAAGAATGTGCTGCATATCCTCCATTCCGACAAATTCAACCTCAGCACCTGCCAGTTCTCTGTTGGCAGGAATGAGATTAAGACCAGGATATACGTTTATGAGCATACATTCTCCTATGTTGCACTCATTTCTCAACATATCATAGACTGTGTATTCAAGAGAATCCCTGTCTACACCTAATCCACTTGTCATATTACCCTGTGGATCCATATCAACGGCCAGAACTTTTTTACCCTTTGCTGCCAGACATGCGGCAAGGTTTATGGCTGTTGTTGTCTTGCCAACGCCACCTTTCTGGTTAGCAATCGCTATAATTCTGCCCATTTTGTCTCCTTTTCATTCAAAAAAAGAATGTTTCACGTGAAACATTGTTGTTTGCTTATTTAATATAGATAAAATATGATGATATTTTATGTTATAAATAGTGCTTGTCTATTATAGCACTTATAAAGTGCTAATTCTACAAAATACAGAAAAAATATGATGTTTAATAAAATGTTTCACGTGAAACATTCTATTATCTAATGAATGGATAATATCGTATACAAAGTGGCAATTAAACTGTGTAAAATCTGATAAATAGTGGGTGCATGTTTTGTATTCGTTATATGGGTAAAGTTTCACGTGAAACATTTTATAATTGAATTAATGGTTAAAAAGGTAAGTAAAGTATTGACTATGCTTGAAAGTTCTGTAAATTCTTTGAAAAAAATCAGAATAATAGACAAGAAAGTACAATTATTATATGTGGATTACTTAGATATATAAATATTATATGTAATGATGAAAATGTTTCACGTGAAACATGAATATTATCAAATAAATCAGAAAAGTAGTTCATGGAGTGGTAATTGAGTTGTATAATACTTTGTTATAATGTAAATGAATAATAAGGTAGCAAAAACGACAAACAAGATGTAAAAGATTTATAAGTGTAGAAAACAAATGTAAGCGATATCTGAAGTTTGAGTTGAAATACGTTTATCATAAAGTTTCACGTGAAACATTCAAATATATATAATATTAAAGCAAAATTAAATATACAAAGGATCTATTTATTGAAATTATTTAAATCACCATATAATTTAGTATTTAACAGCTTTAAAGATTCTGTATTCATAAAAACGCAATGTAGAATATAGAAGTATATAAAGGAATAGAACAGAAGAGATTATATAATACGTAATATGGTTAGAAATATGATTTTGTTATTTTAATAAACAATTTCTTCACAAAGAGAACTGTAAAACTTAGAAAAACAAGAGAAGAATACCTAAAAATATTCTGATATAAGAAAAAATACCTGAAGTAAAGATATTCAGAACAAAATTATCTAGGATAATAATTTCGAAACAATGATGTCTGGAAGATAGTGTTTAGAAGATAATATTCAGAACAGAAATATCATGAGTAATATTATTTAGAGAAAAGTATCAAAAACAATAATATCTATGACAATATAATTTAAAATGATTCCTGGAGATATATGAGAAAAAGAGAATGTTTCACGTGAAACATTCTCTTTTTCTTTAACCAGGTTATATGGTCATATATTAATATAGAAGAAGCACTGATTACATTGCCTCTGGAGCTTCGATTCCAAGGAGGTTAAGTGCCTCAGATATTGTATTCTTAGTGAGATATGTGATCATAACTCTTGCATTCTTGAGCTCAACATCATCTACATTGATTCTTGTTGAGTTATAGAACTTGTTAAATGCCTGAGCAACATCAACTGCATATCTTGCTACAACAGATGGCTCATACTTATCAGCAGCATCCTTGATCACAGATGGGAATCTGTTGATCTCTTTTAATAACTCTATGGCATCCTGCTCTGTAATGAGATTGTAGTTAACCGGTTTTGATGGATCGAATGACTCAGCAAGTCTTACAACGCTGCAGCATCTTGCATGTGTATACTGAACATAAGGACCTGTCTCACCGTCAAAGTTGAGAACCTTATCCCAGCTAAATGATACATCCTTGATTCTCTGGTTATATAAGTCATTGAAAAGAACAGCACCAACACCAACTTTCTTGGCTACATCCTCCTTGTTTGGAAGATTTGGGCTCTTTTCGGTGATTATCTCAAGACTCTTTGCAATGGCATCCTTCAGAATATCCTCTGCGTATATGATATTACCGCTTCTGGTAGAAAGCTTTGCTCCCTCAAGACTTACAAGACCATAAGGAATGTGAACAAGCTGATCCTTTGCCCATTCGTTTCCAAGAAGCTCAACTACCTTGAATACCTGTGCAAAATGAAGTTTCTGCTCCTGACCGGTTACATATAAGCACTTTGAGAAGTGATATGTGTCTTTTCTATAGAATATAGCAGCAAGATCTCTTGTTGCGTATATTGAGCTTCCGTCTTTCTTGGTTATGATACATGGAGCCATATCGTAATCTGAGAGATCAACGATCATTGCACCTTCGCTCTCCTTCAGAAGACCGGCAGCCTTAACCTTGTCCACAACAGCCTGGCACTTGTCTCTATAGAAACTCTCTCCAAGATAGTAGTCGAAATCCATTCCGAGGAGGTTGTATGTTCTCTTGTATTCAACAAGACTTATATCCTTGAACCACTGCCATATGCTGAGTGCTTCCTCGTCTCCATTTTCCATCTTGTTGAACCATGCTCTTGCCTCGTCAACAAGCTCTGGATTCTTGTCAGCCTCTTCATGGAACTTCACATACAGCTTCATGAGCTCTGAGATTCCATCCTTCTCAACAGCTTCCTTTGAACCCCATGCCTTGTAAGCTACGATAAGCTTACCAAACTGTGTGCCCCAATCGCCAAGGTGATTTATTCTTACAACATTGTATCCAAGCTTGGAATGAATCTTGTAAAGAGAGTTACCGATTATTGTAGTTCTGAGATGGCCAACGTGGAAATTCTTTGCAACGTTAGGAGATGAGTAGTCAATACATATGGTCTGTCCCTTGCCTATATCGGATTTGCCGAAGTTATCTGTGTTGGCTGCCTCTATCATTGTCTTTACAAATACATCTTTCTTGATATAGAAGTTCAGGTATGCACCTGCTACATCGATCTTCTCGATGAAATCTACATCTCCTATGGCTTCCTTTATATCGGCTGCAATCATATTTGGGGCTTTTCTGAGCACCTTTGCCAGTCTGAAGCAAGGAAATGCAAAATCACCCATATCAGGGCGTGGTGGAATCTCGATTGAAGCAATGATATCTGACATTTCGATTCCTTCTACGTTATTTGAGATAAGCTGTGCAATTTTTTCTTTCATGATAATGTTCCTTTTATGTTTATTTTATTCGAAATATATATGTGTTGATAAAACAACATATACACAATATAACACCTTGTTACTTTAAGATATCCAACCTGTAAATTAAGTAATATATGTCTTTCAACAGATACGTTATTATTCAAGTGGAATAGTAAATCTTACATTTGTTCCGGTTTTTGAATCTCCATCGATCTTCAGAGTTCCATTTAACAGATATATGATCTCCTTGATTCTGTGGAGACTGCTGTACCATGGACTGTTGGTATCATAATTGTTGTCTATACCCACGCCATTGTCGTTGATATATACATCTATGAGCTTACTGCTCAGATATATCTTGATTGAGACCTTGTTGGCATTTGAATGAACAAATATGTTGTCCATAATATCTTTAGTTATTGATAAAAGATATGTGGCTACAATACTTGGAATATTCATGGCATAATCAGCACAGTTGATGTCGTATGATATGCCACATTCAGGATGTTCATCCTTGTAACCCTGGAAAAGTTTCTCAAGATGATTCCATACAGGCTCTTCGCTGTCTGATTCTCCAGAGAGAGAATTGGCAAGTTCATCTACATGGTCGGCAAGTTTTGCCGTTGATGAGGTGAGCTCTTCGAGTGTGACCTTAGCTCTGTTGATATCTGATCTTATAAGCCAGGACAGTACATCCAACTTGTGTGAATTGGAGTCAAGAACATCTGTGATGTCAGATTGAATCCTGTCCGCAAGCTGTTTTTTCTCATATTGGTACAATCTGAGGATATTTTTTCCGTGATCCGCTGCTGTCAGGGAATCAGTATCTGGTCCGTCAGTTTCTGTTGTATCTTCATTATTAATAGTAGATACTTCCTCAGTCACCTCCGTCAGAAGATCATCTATATGTCTGTTGGAGGTGGATAGATCAGTTATACGCTTCTTAAGCAATGCGGTTTCTTCTTCGTCCTCTTTGATCTGAAGATGAAGAGTCTGCTGCATATCCTGAAGCTCCTTTAACTGAAGCTCTATCTGAGTAGCCTTTTCCTGCTGTGAGGTGGTGTCTACTGAGAATGGTGAAAATACATTGTGACCAGTGCTTGTCTTGAAGGAGTATACATCTAATGTCTTTATAAGCTGGTCTATCTTTGCCTTGAGTTCAAAATCTTCAGTTTTGAGTGACTGAACCTGCTCAAGCTTGCTGATATATGAATCATTGAAGAAATTCAACAGATCCTGATTGGTCTTGCGCACCAATTTGAGACTTTCTATAGAAGATGTATCCATGATGAAACTCCTTTCCATAAATTTGCTGTAATCTTCATTGTAGTATACCAAAAACTGTGTGTCAACAAATGCAAAATCAACGTTTATTTCTTTTCTCTGTATGCGACGAGTCTGTTGATAGGTGTTCCCATTGCTGAGAATTTGGTCTCATACTCGGTCATGATGTTGCCTTCGTTGTATTCTGAATTGTGAAGGTCATATGTGTAGTTCTCAAGGATCCATCCTGCCTCGGGAACCTGTTCCAGAGAGAAATCAAAGAGTCCTCTGTTATCAGTCTTAAATATAACTCTTCCCTCAGGGGCGAGGAGCTGATCATACAGACCAAGAAAATGTGTAGATGTGAGACGTCTCTTGGCATGCCTGTCCTTTGGCCATGGGTCCGAGAAATTGAGATATATTCTATCTACTTCATTTGTATCGAATACGTCAGTTATATATTCGGCATCCATTCTTATAAAGTAGAGATTCGTCATCTCAGGTTCAAGCTCTCTTTTCTCAAGGGCACGCACCAGGACACTTGAATACTTCTCTATGCCTATGTAATTGATATCAGGATTGCGTCTTGCAAGCTCCATGATAAACTGTCCCTTGCCCATGCCTATCTCAATATGTATAGGGTTATCGTTGTCAAATAACTCATGCCAATGCCCCTTCATGCCTGTTTCATTGTGCACTACATAGTCATTTGCTGCGATAGTCTCTCTTGATCCTTTTACATTTCTCAGTCTCATAGTAATCTCCATTTATTTATTGTAAAAATCTTCTTTTTATTGAAAAAGTCATACCTTATAATAATAACATAGGCGAAAATGATATTCAAACAATATATATAACTGGTAATTTTGGTATGGGATAGGAGCAGAGTAATACCGAACAAATAAAAATGAAAAAAGTTGAAAAAAACACTTGCATTATAAAAAGAACTAATGTATACTCTAATCTGTTGTGACGAACACAACATGATAAATACGGGCCGCTAGCTCATTTGGTAGAGCACCTGACTCTTAATCAGGGTGTGCGGGGTTCGAGCCCCCGGCGGCCCACTACAAGGTGGATTGACTGCAATATAATTGTGGCTGGTCCATTTTTTTGTCACTCAGTTTGAAATCATTTGCTGGATGTCAGAAAAGTTGAAAAAAATGAGAAAAACACTTGCATTATTCTCAGAACTGATATATAATCTACTCTGTTGTGACGAACATAATAAATAAATACGGGCCGCTAGCTCATTTGGTAGAGCACCTGACTCTTAATCAGGGTGTGCGGGGTTCGAGCCCCCGGCGGCCCACTACAAGATGGATTGACTGCAATATGTTGTGGCTGGTCCATTTTTTTGTGCAAAAATCCATGGCCTTTTATTTATTTCCTTATTTGAAGATGTGTGGGTTACACGCCTTCGTTATCGAATGCTGGAATGAAGCTCTCTTTTGCTGTCTCACCCTCCTGTATAAATCCATTTTCAACGCCGATATCAATGGCATAATCCACAAGCTCATCGTATTCAGAAGGAGTTATAGTTCTGCCAAGCTCTGGAAATCTATTCTCAATTCCCGGCATAGGGGTGTACTGGTTCATGATGCTTATATATATTGAATCTTTGTATGTGTTATATAGATATGTGATTATTGACTTGGAATCATCCAGATGATCAGGAAGCTGCAGATGACGGACGATAACACCTCTCTGCATAATTCCGTCGTCATCAAAGCGGGTCTGGTCTCCTCCGCATTGTCTGACCATCTCAGATATGGAGGCTTTGGCATGTTCAGGATAGTCTGGAGCATTACTGTATTTTGCGGACAGATCCGGTGACATGAATTTGAAATCAGGAAGATACACGTCTATATAGCCATCAAGTAGCTGTATCATCTCGGCCGTTTCATAACCACTGCAGTTATATACAAATGGAAGCTTGAAGTTCCTTGATCTCGCCATGTCTATAGCTGATATGATCTGTGGTATATAGTGATCCGGTGTGACAAGATTGATGTTGTTGGCACCCTTATCCTGAAGCTCAAAGAAAATGTTGCACAGCCTTGATATGGATATATTCTTGCCAGCCTTGCCTCCGGATATGGCTTTATTCTGGCAGAAGCAGCATCCAAGTGCACATCCGGAGAAGAATACGGCACCTGAACCGTTCTCTCCGGATATACATGGCTCTTCCCACATGTGTAGCGCTGCACGGCTCACCCTGACTGTGTCTGTCATATGGCAGGCACCTGTGTGACCGGATGTACGGTCTACACCGCATTTTCTTGGACACAATATGCAGTTGTTCAGGATGTGCCGGATATCCATATTATTTACCTCCAAAATAGATGATAATTGTTATTAACTGACAGGTGAATTAGTATTTGTCAGGGTCAAATGTGCTTATGAGATCAGCAAATTCCTGAAGATCAGCATTTGCTTCTATGTGCTCTATCTCACCCCTATCCATAAGCCCCGCAAGGGAAGGATTGATAGGCAGACGGATCGCGTGGCCTATATACAGGTCTCTTATGACCTGCTCAAGCTGGCTCTTGCCAAATATATAGTGCTTGTTATTGCAGTCAGGACAAATGAAATATGACATATTCTCTATCATACCAATGACAGGGATATTCATGCTGTCTGCCATGTGAACAGCCTTTCCAACGATGACAGATACGAGATCCTGAGGGGTGGTAACTACCACAACTCCATCTATAGGGATGGACTGGAATATGGTAAGTGGCACGTCGCCGGTTCCAGGAGGACAGTCGATGAACATATAGTCTATGTCTCCCCAGATGATGTCTGAGTAGAACTGCTTGACTGTTCCCGCTATGATAGGTCCTCTCCAGAGGACAGGTGTTGTCTCGTCGTCCAGAAGAAGATTCACAGACATGATCTTGATTCCTGTTTCCGTCTCATCGGGATACAGGAAATCTCCTTCTGCCTCTGGTGTCTTATGTACGCCAAATGCCTTTGGAATAGAAGGTCCTGTGATATCTGCGTCAAGTATGGCTGTCTTGTAACCCATGCGCTGCATGAGAACGGCGAGCTGACAGGTTACTGAGGATTTGCCGACTCCTCCTTTGCCGCTGACCACGGCAATAATATGTTTTATATGTGAATCTGGATGTGGCTCTATGATAAGACTCTGTGGTTCTGTTCTGCTGGAACAGCTCTGACCACAGGTACTGCAGTTGTGTGTACAATTCTCTGACATGATACTCTCCAATCTACTGCACATGGATGTCTGTGCAATCTGTGTTGTATGCTAAGTTACGCATTTGATTAATATATATCATTAAGAGGTTACAAAGTCAATGAAGGCAGGTACTATGAAATTTGAGAGGTGAGTTGAAATTGACGGGTGTCAAATATATAATCAGAGACATGATAGTATACGGATTGTAGAGTTGAAATGAAATACCTGATAGAAAGTATTCTAATAGAGTAATTGGGCATGAAAAATACTATAAAAAGGAGAATATAGCATGGGAGTTTTATCAAATATCGAGCCATATGGAGTTTTTCGTTTCTTTGAGGAGATATGCGGGATTCCACACGGATCGTCGGATACAAAGAAGATAAGTGATTATCTGGTGAAGTTTGCCATAGACAAAAATCTGAGATATATACAGGATGAGAGCAACAATGTGATCATATTCAAGGACGGAACTGCCGGGTATGAGGACAGTGCCCCTGTCATGCTACAGGGACATATGGATATGGTCTGTGAGAAAGATGTTGACTGTGATATTGATTTTGAGCGGGACGGACTGAGACTAGTGCTTGAGGACGGAGTGATATCCGCTGATGGAACCACCCTTGGCGGAGATGACGGGATAGCTGTGGCATTTGCACTGGCTATACTGGATGCCGATGATATACCACATCCACCGATTGAGTGTGTATTTACGGTTGATGAGGAGATAGGAATGCTGGGAGCTGCGGCGATTGACTGTAGTCCACTTAAGTCACGGATCATGCTCAATCTGGATTCTGAGGATGAGGGGTATCTGCTGGTGTCATGTGCCGGAGGTGCGTGTGCTACGTGCCATATTCCGGTTGAATATGAGAATGCAGAAGATGATCATTCAGTTGTGAAAATTATTGTAGAGGGTCTTACCGGTGGACATTCCGGCGTGGAGATCATAAAACAGAGGGCAAATGCCGACAAGCAGCTTGCAAGACTTCTATATAATATAGGAAGGGATGTTCCATACAGACTGATATCTATAAAGGGCGGTCTTAAGGACAATGCAATACCTAACAAGGCGGAGGCATATGTGGGTATTGATCCGGAGGATGTGGATAATTTTGTAAAATCTGCGGAAAAGAATGAGAAGATTCTGAGGCATGAATTGGGAAATACTGATCCAGAGCTTGTAGTGAAAGTAGAAACGGATCTGTCAGATGATCTGGGTTCATATAATAACGCGGATGATGTGCAGAACGATATGTATGGTAGAACCATGATCAACAGAGTTATGACAGAAAAGTCATCGGATATAGTTATCAGGAGTCTTATGATGATGCCAAATGGAATTCAGAAGATGAGCAATGATATAGAAGGGCTTGTGCAGACATCGCTGAATCTTGGAATATTGAAGACAACTGAGGATGAGGTCACAGCAAGCTTTTCAGTAAGAAGCAGTGTACAGTCTGAAAAGGAAAATCTGATAGATCAGCTCCGATGTGTATCTGTCTCGGCTGGTGGAAGTCTGGATGTGCAGGGGGATTATCCTGCATGGGAGTACAGACATGATTCTCCTCTCAGAGATATTATGGTGGATGTGTTTGAAGAGCAGTATGGAAGAAAGCCTGTTATACAGGCGATTCACGCCGGAGTGGAGTGTGGTCTTTTTGCCGGTAAGCTGCCTGGTCTGGACTGCGTATCATTTGGCCCGGATATGAAGAATATCCATACAAGCAGAGAGTCTATGGATGTAGCCAGTGTGCAGAGAACATGGAAGTATACACTGGGTATACTTGAGAAATTGAAGTAATTGACAGCAATATAATTTCAATAAGGAGAAGAATGATGGAAAAGGTAAAAGGATTCTTGAAGAAGAAGGACATTGTGTTCAGTGTCAAGAGATACGGAATAGATGCCCTGGGTGCCATGGCACAGGGATTGTTCTGTACTCTGCTGATCGGAACTATATTGAACACACTTGGCAATCAGTTTGGTGTAGGATTTCTTAAAGCGGTTGTTGCGACCGTGAATGGAACAGATTATACAGTTGGAGGTCTCGCATCTGCTATGGCAGGACCTGCGATGGCGGTGGCTATAGGATATGCTCTTAAGGCACCACAGCTCGTATTGTTCTCACTGATAACAGTTGGATTTGCGGCAAATGCCTTGGGCGGCGCAGGAGGCCCGCTGGCAGTTTATTTTATTGCAGTTATTGCAACTGAACTTGGAAAGGTTGTCTCAAAGGAGACAAAGATTGACATACTGGTGACACCTCTGGTTACCATCGGAAGTGGTGTGGCTGTGTCTGCACTTCTTGCACCTACACTCGGTGCCATAGCCATGAAGGTCGGAGATCTCATCATGCTGGCTACAAACCTTCAGCCGTTCTGGATGGGTATTGCGGTATCAGTTCTCGTCGGTGTGGCACTTACACTTCCGATATCATCCGCTGCGATATGTGCGGCATTCGGACTTACAGGTCTGGCCGGCGGTGCTGCTGTGGCGGGATGTTGTGCGCAGATGGTTGGATTTGCAGTTATGTCATTCAGAGAGAATAAATGGGGTGGCCTTGTTTCACAAGGAATCGGAACATCAATGCTCCAGATGGGTAACATCATCAAGAATCCGAGAATCTGGATCGCACCTATAGTTACCTCTGCGATCACAGGTCCTCTTGCAACATGTCTGTTCAAGCTTCAGATGAATGGAACTCCTGTATCATCAGGTATGGGTACATGTGGTCTGGTTGGACAGATCGGAGTATACACAGGCTGGATGAATGATATCGAGGCGGGAAGCAAGACAGCGGTCACAGCTATGGACTGGGTTGGTCTGATCCTAATCTCATTTGTACTTCCTGCAGTTCTCTGCCCGCTCATCAACATGGTGGTGAGAAAACTCGGCTGGGTTAAGGATGGAGATATGACTTTATCATAAAGATTGGCTGAAATCCGGTGGAAGAAAATTATCTCAAAATTGTTTCCATCAGGCAGATTACAACAGAAAAGATACAATATTTTCGCAAATAAGATTGAAATTGGCTCGAAAGATACAAATTTACAGATTTTGTGTCTTTCGGGCCTTTTTATATGGAAAAGGAGATAATATTTTCCTAAAATGGGTGATTCAGAAGGAAAAAGATACAAAATATATGGTGCTTGATTTGTGGAGTGAAAATACAGCAAAAATGAGCAGACGATAGAAAAATCAAGAATACAAAAAAAGTCCTTGCCTTGAAGTGAACTCCAAAGAGTATTATTAGATATGTCAGAGAAACAGTTCCTGACGTTTTTCGAAAATATGGTAGTTAAAACAGACAGGAGGACACAGAGACAGGTAAGACTCTGGTGATCTATTTTTCAGCAACTGGAAATACAAAAGATGCTGCAGAATATATAGCGGCAGAGACAGGAGCAGATATATTTGAGATCACCCCGGCCCAGGAGTATACATCGGATGATCTGAACTACAATGATGACAGCAGCAGGGTATCAAAGGAACACAATGACGAAAGCCTCAGGGATGTGGAGCTTACCACCACTGAAGTTCCTGGCTGGGAATCGTATGATACGGTATTTGTAGGTTATCCTATATGGTGGGGAACGTCTGCATGGCCGGTAGATTCATTTGTCAAGGCAAATGACTTCACTGGCAAGACTGTATATCCGTTCTGCACATCGGCGAGCTCAGGACTGGGAAGCAGTGCAGATGATCTGGCTTCTGAGGCAGGAAGCGGAGACTGGAAGGATGGTCAGAGATTCTCGTCGGGTGTGACACAGCAGGATGTGGCCGACTGGATAAGCGGGCTCGGCCTTGGACAGTAATGTGTCAGATAAGTAACTGAACAGATGTAATAAACATAGCTGGAAATAATTTGAAATTGAAATAAAAAGAAACAGGAGGATATAAAAATGTTAAAAGAAACTTACACACTTAACAATGGAGTAGCAATTCCAAAGCTTGGACTTGGAACATGGTTCATCGACGATGACAAGGTAGCAGATGCCGTGAGGGAGGCCGTAAAGATAGGTTACAGACATATTGACACTGCACAGGCATACGGCAATGAGCGCGGAGTAGGCGAAGGAGTTAGAACCTGTGGTATTCCAAGAGAAGAACTGTTCGTAGTCTCAAAGGTTGCGGCTGAGCACAAGACATATGAGGAGGCCAAGGCGGGAATCGATGGAACGCTTGAGAAGATGGGACTTGACTATCTCGATATGATGATCATTCACAGCCCACAGCCTTGGGTAAAGGTAAATCAGAGCGATGACAGATACGTGGAGGGCAACAGAGCAGCATGGAGAGCACTTGAGGAGGCATACAAGGAAGGCAAGCTCAAGGCTATTGGTATATCCAATTTCCAGATCGGTGATATCGAGAGCCTTATGGAGACTGCTGAGATCAAGCCTATGGTCAACCAGATACTTCTTCACATCAGCAATACTCCGATAGAACTGGTGGATTACTGTCAGAAGAACGATATACTTGTTGAGGCTTATTCACCTATCGCACATGGTGAGATACTCAATCAGCCTGAGATCAAGGCTATGGCGGACAAGTATGGTGTGACTGTTCCACAGCTCTGCATCAGATATACTATCCAGCTCGGAACAATTTCACTGCCAAAGACGGCCAATCCAGAGCACATGAAGAGCAATACAGAGGTCGATTTCGAGATAAGTGCAGAGGATATGGAGGCTCTTAAGAATTTCAAGAAGATCGAGAGCTATGGAGCGAGCAGTGGTTTTCCTGTATATGGTGGACGTATATAATAAAGAAAAGTTCATAGCTATAGTGGACAGCCGTCAGGTTTGTATAGTTTGCAATCATAAATATCTTGCATAATATAATAGTTACCTTATAATAGAGATGTTGCTAATTTTATACATTTAGGAGGAAATGAACAATATGAAAAAGGGAACAAGTTATATTGTAGTGGCTGCAATGATGATGGGATTGATGCTGACAGGCTGTGGGGGCAATGACAATTCTGTAACTAAGGCTACAACTGAAGCTGAGACAGAAGCAGCAACAGAGGAGCAGGATACTGAAACACAGGACACTGCAGATGATACTGAGGACAGTTCGGTCGCCATTGATGAGGAGGACACAGAGGAAGATACAGAGGACAGTGAAGAGGCAGAAGCTGATCCTTCAATAGTAGGTGTATACACCAAGAATGGTTATGAGAATTCGTATTTTGGATTTAAGATCAACCTTGAAGGAAGCTATGGAATTCAGACAAGAGGTTCATTACTGACTGCCACCGATATCTCTGAGGTTGTGGAGGATTCCAATAGCGATGAGACTGTACAGAGGGCATTGGATAATCTGGACAATAGCTTTACGGTAGGAAACGATTATGCATTCTGTGCAAATGATGGTACACACTATATTCTGCTCAAAATAAAGTCCCCTAAGGGTGGTGGAAATTACGGTTATGATGTGTGGGCTGATGAGAATACAGTAGCAAAGGCAACTGTTGCTCAGATGGATACTGTTATTACATCTACAGCAAGTAGAATTGGCGCTGAAGCAAGCAATATTGAGACTGATTATTCCAAGTGTACAGTATTTGGCGAAGAGCACTACATATGTACAGCAACGGCTGATATGTCTGGAACTGAGTACTCTCTGACAAATGTAATAGTAAGATCAGATGACGGAAAGTATACGATGATAATAGCTATAGAGACACTTGGTGACAGAAATTATCAGGATATTCTGGATAACATGTTCAGTCCATTATAAATTTTACAACTTTACTTTTTCAAAAACAAAAAGTATAATACACATCGAAAGCGAGTGGCAAAGATTGCGTAAATCCAGTTTTGTCACTCGCTTTTTATGTGTATATATAATAATTTTCTAGTGTGTAGCTATTCAGCGTAAGTCCAACTAACTTAGGCGGTATCTGCTTTTTTTGTTCAGGGAAAGGAGTTTGAAGAGTGGAAGAAATAGATAAGAACAAAGAGGAAAACAGAGAGAGAAATAAGATGAAAGATATGCCAGTTGGAAAGCTGATGATCCAGATGGGTATTCCTATGATTCTTTCCATGGCGCTTCAGGCGGTGTACAACATCGTAGACAGCGCATTTGTGGGAAATATGAAGGTGGGAAGTGAGGCTGCGTTAAATGCCCTCACGCTGGTATTTCCGGTGCAGATGCTCATGGTTGCTCTGGGCATAGGCACGGGAGTCGGCACAAATGCGTTTATTGCCAGAACCCTTGGTCAGGGTGATAAGGAAAGAGCTGCCAAGGTGGCTGGCAACAGTCTGTTTCTCGGTGCTGTAATATATGTGGTGTGTTTGTTATTTGGAATATTGGGAGTGAGGACTTATATAGTCTCACAGACTATGGACACGCAGGTCACAGAGATGGCTGTGGATTATCTAAGAATATGCTGTGTGTATTCATTTGGAATAATATTCTTCTCGTTGTTTGAGAAGCTGCTTCAGGCAACTGGCAGATCCATGTATTCAACGATAGGTCAGGTGATGGGAGCTGTCATAAACATCATACTTGATCCGCTTCTCATATACGGAGTGGGACCATTTCCTGAGATGGGAGTCAGAGGAGCCGCCTATGCGACTATTATAGGTCAGATAGCGTCTGCGGTTCTGCTGTGCGTGTTCCATCTGAGACTTAATAAGGAATTTGAACATGGATGTGCATACATGAAGCCTGACTGGAGAATCATCCGGGGAATATATGCCATAGGACTCCCGGCCATCATAGCCCAGGCACTTATGTCCATCATGGTATACGCGCTGAATCTCATTCTCAAGTTTAACCAGTCGGCGCAGACTGCATATGGTCTGTTCTACAAGGTTCAGCAGTTTGTGCTGTTTCTCGCATTTGGACTCAGGGATGCGATCACCCCGATCACGGCATACAGCTATGGAATGGATGACAGAAAGAGGATAAATGATGCGATTAAGTATGGAATAATCTACACAATAGTGCTGATGGTGTTTGGAATGGCTGTGACAGAGCTGTTTCCAGCTGCATTTGCCGGACTTTTTAATGCGGGACAGTCCAGAGTGTATTTTATAGACGCCATGAGGATAATCTCCCTAAGTTTCGTATTTGCCGGGGTAAATGTTGCATTTCAGGGAATATATCAGGCCCTTGAAGGCGGTGTGGAATCGCTTGTGATATCGCTGCTCAGACAGTTGATAATCATCCTGCCGCTTGCCGGAGCATTTGCGGCTCTGGTCAGAGGCGGTCAGGCGGATGTATCACTGATATGGTGGGCATTCCCGATCACGGAGATCGTGTCGTGCGTGGTGGGCATGGTGTTGCTGAGAAGGAAAATGAGGAGGGTTACTTCTTCCCTGCACCTTTCATCATTGACTTAAATGTCAGCATGAATGTTGCGCCGCATGAGAATGCGGACACTATGTCGCTGATAGGCTCGGCGTAGTAAATACTCATGACTGAGTGCGTGCAGTATGGCAGGATGATCGCGAGTGGGATTATCAGTATGACCTTTCTCAGCAGTGCAAATATAAGGGATTTGCCTGCCTGTCCCATGGATATGAAGGACTGCTGACATCCGTTCTGTATGCCAAAGAACATCATTCCGAATATGTATATCGGAAGAACCTTTGCACAGAGTGCTTTGAGGGATTCATCCGAGGTAAATATTCCGGCTGCCACGGACGGAAACAGGAATGCGGCCCCAGCCAGGACAAATGACACGACTATGGACATGGTTATCAGTATGGTGCAGGTCTTCTTCACTCTGGCTACGTTGCCCTTGCCGTAGTTGTAGCTGATGATAGGCTGTACGCCCTGTGAAAAGCCGCTCATAGGAATGAAGATCATCTGCATGATGCTCTGAAGTATGGTAAATGAACCTACATACAGGTCATCGCCGTACTTTTGAAGTCCGTGTGTGAAAATGATTGTGATAAGGCTCTCTGTGACCTGCATGATAAATGGGGACACTCCGAGGGCTGCAATTGACAGGATCAGTTTGCCCTGTGGGCGCATCATCTGCGCTGATATGCGAAGACTAGCCTTGTCGGATGTCAGAAATCTGATAACCCATGCCGCGCTTATCGCCTGAGATATGATGGTTGCTATGGCGGCACCCTTGATGCCGAGGTTAAGTGCAAATATGAATATCGGATCGAGGATGATGTTGAATATGGCTCCTATGAGCACAGAAAACATGGCGGTCTTTGACTGTCCCTGGGCAGTGATAAATGTGTTCAGTCCGGTGGTGATCATGACAAATATCGTGCCTATAAGGTAGATACTCAGATAATCATCGGCATGCGGATAGGTGGCGTCACTTGCTCCGAAGAAATACAGAAGAGGTTTCTTCAATAAGTAGATGACAGCCATAACAATAACTGTAAATATGATGAGCAGGGTTACGCCATTTGACAGGATGCGCTGTGCCTTGTCCCTGTCGCCTTTGCCGAGAGCGATGGATGCCAGAGGTGAGCCGCCAGCACCCACAAACACGCTGAATGCACTTACAAGGGTGATGATCGGGAGACACAGTCCGATCCCGGTGAGGGATGCTGCGCCTACCTCCGGGATATGTCCTATGTATATTCTGTCCACTATGTTGTATAAGAGATTGATGAGCTGCGCCACAAATGTTGGAATGCCCATGGAGAGCATAAGTTTAAATATCGGCGCCGTGCCCATTCTCTCTTCAGAATTTGAAGAAATTGTACTTGTGTTCATAACTACTCCTTAATGTTGATAACTTTATAAAATCCGCTGAAAACTTTATCGTTAATCGTGGGGATGGAGGTACATGCCCCTCCGTCCTCAAGTCTAATGTATAGGATATTTCAGTTGGGGGGTGTAGTCAATCAGGAAATAATTAAGAAAGTATAAAATAAATGATAAGTGGAAAAAGTCCAGCAAATATGCGGGAAACAGTAAAAAACGAGTGAAAATATAGCAAAAACTTGAAAAATTATTCTTGACAAATTTACTAGGAAAGCGCATTATGGTTACAGATATAAGATAAACCGTTGATCAAGAGGAGTAGCGGCATATAACATGTTCAGAGAGTTGCAGGTGGTGTGATTGCAGCGATGGGAGTGCAGGTGAATGGACTTGTGAGGGCAAACCGAAAGATTTGAGATTCAAGTAGGGGAGACGGAGACCTACCGTTATAGAAGGTACATATATGATTGTATATGGTCGAGGGCATCGATATATATAAATATATATAA